>JAFDZG010000071.1 GCA_018267065.1 Bacteroidota bacterium | reverse complement strand
TTGAAGAACTCGTAGGTCACTTCCGTGTCGTCCACCTCGCGCTTCACGGCTTCGTACAGCTCCACCCAGCGCTTGAGCTCGCGGATCTTGTGCATCACGCCCTGGGCCTTCTTCTGGTTGTTCCAGAAATCGGGATCCAGCGTGTATTTCTCCTCTTCCTTGATGCGACCGCGCTTCTCCTCAATGTCCAAGTAGCCTTTCAGGGCTTCGAGGCGTTCTTGGAGGTCGTTGACCTTCTCGATGGTGATCATGGGTGCGGGCGGCAGCCGGTTTTCGGGCCGCGAAGGTACGATGGGGTGGTTCGTAGTTCGTTGGGACTTAGTGAAAAGGCCCGTTATGGCCGCAGGTGATCCGCACTGGCCTCGCTCGCCCGCGTTTGCAACAATTACCTGCCTCGTCCGCGTTTGCAACGCGGGCGTTCCCTCCCGGTCGTTTGCAACGACCGTCCGATCATTTCGCAAAGGCTTCACTTGCCGCTGGGCATGAAGCGAAGCTGTTCAACTGCCGGGATGGTCCATACCCGTTATTCGTGAAGCGCATCAAGCCGTCAGTGATTCAATGTGCGCGCTGCAAGCGCGCCTCGATCTTCATCCGCGTTGCAAACGCCGGTGAGCATAGATGAGCGTGGGCTAAAAGCTGATAAATGTCATTAATTCGTCAAGCAACCCTTATGCTTGGTTGTACGTCATCATTTTGTATTCGGGCATCCTAATTTAATAGGTGAATAACGTATTTTCAGCCCATGTACCGGAGCGCGCGCCTTGTGTTCCTATTCCTGCTGATGCTGGGCATGCCGCGCCCCGTTGCGGCCCAGAACTTCAATTTCAACAGCGGCCCCATTCCGATGTGTGACACCAGCTACTTCACAGCCACGGTGAGCGGCATTGGCGCGCTGGTCTATCCGGGCAGCATGAGCGACGGATATTACTTGCAGGATGTTTGGCTGAACATCACCACCAACCATCCGCAAACCCTCCAGATATTTTTAACCTCACCCGACGGCATCGTGCTGCTGCTTTCGCAGTTCAATGGGGCGGGCGGGCAGAATTACACGAACACCCACTTTGACGGCTGGCAGAACATCACCACGGGAACAGCACCCTTTACGGGGAGTTTCGCGCCCCAAGGCGGCTATGACCTTGGCAACTACTTCGCCGGTTGGAACGGGGACGGCACCTGGACATTGACGGTGATTGACACGGCTTGCGCCAATGGGGGTACCGGTCCTGGAGGAACATGGACCCCCGGGAGTTTTGGCGGCGGCGGCGGACCAAACGGCAGTGGCATTGGGTTCGGCTATAACATTGGCAACCCATGGGTCCAGTTGCCGGATATTACAGTCTACCTCTGCCCAGGCGGAAGTGTGGATATCCTGGGGTATTATTCCGAGAGTGTATATATCGGCGACCCAAATGGGAATCCCCCGGCGAATCCGAATGCCGTGATCACTCCTGGGGTGTATAGCGTCGTGGGCTCCAACTGGGATCAAAACTTCATCATCAATTCATACCCTTCGGATCCTCTTGGCCCGGACCAATCCGTGGTACAATGCGACCTTTCTGTTCCGGTGAACCTTGGCGCCCTCTTCCAGGTGCCGGACTTAACCTTGACCTGGAGCTTTAACGGATCCCCGATCCCAGCTTCCGCAGCCGCCGCCGCAACCAATGCCGGTGTGTACCAAGTTGTCGGGCAGAACGCGTACGGTTGCAACGACACGGCCTTGGTAACCCTTGCCAATGGAAGTGATCTTTTGGGCGCCGATCAATCGCTAAGCATTTGCACCGGATCCAGCACGGACCTCACCACCTTGTTCCCCACTTCCGGGGCCACGGAAACGTGGTTCTTCGGGGGCAACCCCATTCCTGCTCCTACTGCAGCAAGCAACCCAGGCACCTACACCTTGGTCGCCACGGCGGCATCAGGCTGCGCGGATACGGCGGCAGTTGTGCTGAACGCGCTGCCCGCCGTGGCCTTGGGCGCCGATCAAGCAGCCACCCTGTGCAGCAATACAACCGTTGACCTTGCAGCACTTTTCACAACAACCGGCCTTTCCACCACATGGACCTTGAACAACACCACCGTTGCCAATCCCGCAGCCGTGGATGCTGCCGGCCTGTACACCTTGGTGGCCATGAACGGTTCCGGATGTTCAGACACTGCACAGGTGAACCTTGTTGCTACCGCAGCCCCGGTGCTCGGGCCAGATGCAACGCAAGCAACCTGCGAAGGCAACACGGTGGACCTGACAGCGAGCTTCAACCCGGCTGGTCTTACCTCGGCATGGACACTGTCCGGTGCGGCAGTGCCTGACCCCACTGCCGTTGGCGCCACCGGGCTTTACACCCTGGTGGCCAGCAATGCCGCGGGTTGCAGCGACACGGCCCAAGTGGCCGTGACGATCAACCCGGACCCGGTGTTGGGAGCCGATCAATCCATCACCGCCTGCACCGGCCATTCCGTGAACTTGGGCAGCCTTTACACTACGGCCCCGCATGTTGCCGCATGGACGATCAATGGCACGCCCGTGCCGGATCCGGCGGCGGTAACCAACGCAGGCAGCTATTTGCTCACCGTCACTTCATCGGAAGGATGCTCCGCAACAGCCACTGTGGACCTGGCCTTTGTGCCTGCGCCGGACCTTGGCGCGGACATGGCCTTGACCATCTGCGCGGACAGCATGATCGACCTGGCCACCTTGTACCCCACCACAGGACTTTCCGCCACGTGGACCCAAGGTAGTACGCTGGTGACATACGCATCAGGCGTGGCGCTGCCGGGCTTGTACCAGTTGGTGGTTTCCAATGGGGCCTGCACTGATACGGCCAAGGTGGTGCTCACGGTCAATCCCAACCCTTCCCTTGGCGCTGACCAACCCTTCACGCTATGCCCCTGGCAAACGGTGAATTTGGGCACCTTGTTCCCAACGGAAGGGCTCAGCACGGCCTTCACATGGAACGGCGTGCCCGTGGCCAACCCGGATTCCGTGCATGCGGCGGGGGTGTATGCCGTAACGGCCACGAACGCTGCGGGATGCAGCGACGTGGCTAACGCCATCATCACCAACATGGATTGCCTCTGCGAAGCGGATTTCCGAACGGATGCGCTTTGCATGCAGGAGCCCGCGCAGTTCACGCTGATCGCAGACTCCGCCGTGCAAGCCGTGCATTGGGATTTTGGCGGCGCCGCAACTGCTTCCACGGAACTGAACCCCGAAGTGCATTTTGAGGCGGGCCAGGACGTGCCAGTCACGCTGGAAGCCACGCTCAGTTGCGGCGTGGTCACCGTGGAGCACATCGTTCACATCGAAGACTGTTCAGAGTCTTGCCACCTGTGGTTCCCCAACTCCTTCACACCGGACAAGGACGACAAGAACGACACCTGGAAAGGGACGGGTGATTGCATTCCGGATCCGTACAAGCTGATGATCTTCAACCGCTGGGGTGAGCTTATCTTCTCCACCGCCGATCCGCATGATGCGTGGGACGGCACCTACGGCGGTGTGGCCTCGCCCATCGGCGTCTACGTGTACAAGGCCGAATACCAGTTTCCCTACCAGGATGCGCAGACGGCCATTGGCCATATCACACTGGTGAGGTAACGCGACCACGCTCGCCCGCGTTTGCAACGCGGGCGCATCATCACGGTCGTTTGCAACGGCCA
>JAFDZG010000070.1 GCA_018267065.1 Bacteroidota bacterium | reverse complement strand
GCCGTAAGGGTGGCGGTGCGCTTGTTCAAGCCATGGGCAGGGTTGGACCACTGTGTGCCAATGGCCACCGTGCGTTCCTCGCCGTTCACGGTAATGGGCACGGGCATGCTCAATCCAGGCACACAGTTGGTGAACCGCGTCCAGAGCTTGCCCCCCTTCACGGTCCATTGCAGCTCCGGAATTTGCGTGGTGCGCAAGTATTGATCGAAGAGCTTGGAGAAGTCCCGGCCGCTGAAGCCGCTGATGAACCGTTCTACATCCGCGCCGGAAACGACCGCGTGCCTGAAGCGTTGGTCCAGCCCGCGCAGCATGGCCTTGAACAGGCTGTCGTTCGCCATGATGTGACGGATGGTGTTGAGCATGTTCGCGCCCTTATAGTACATGTCCGTGCTGCCTTCCTGGTTCACGCCGTAGGCTCCGATAATGGGAATGTCGTTCGCGATGAGCCTGCGCAGGCCGATCACGTAATCCTCTCCGGCGGCCTTGCCGAAGCGGCATTCGGTGTAGAGTGCTTCCGCATAGTCCGCAAAGGCTTCATGCACCCACATGTCGGCGATGTCCGTTGTGGTGATGCTGTTGCCCCACCATTCATGGGCGCTTTCGTGGATGATGATGTAGTCCCATTTCAGGCCCCAGCCCGTGGCGCTCAGGTCCCTCCCGGCATAGCCCATCCGGAAGTTGTTTCCGTAGGCGATCGCGCTTTGGTGTTCCATGCCCAGGAAAGGATCCTCCACCAGTTTGTATCCGTCCTTGTAGAAAGGGTAGGGGCCGAACCAATCCTCGAAGCAGGCCAGCATTTGTGGCACCTCCGCGAAGTGCTCGCGGGCCTTGTCCTCATTGCCCCTAAGCACCCAGTAGTCCATGTCCAGCGGCCCGTTCAATCCTGGATAAGTGTCGTGGATATGCCCGTACTTCCCGATGCTGGGCGCTATATCGTAGTTGTTGATGGGGTTCACCACGGCCCAGTTCCAAGTGCTGGTGCCGTTGCCGTTGGCCACTGTACTGCGCAAGCGCCCATTGCCAACTGCTTGCAGGCTGTCCGGCGCAGTGATGTGCAGTGCCGCGCTGTCCGGTTCATCGCTTTGAATGTCCTTGCACGGGTACCACACGCTGGCGCCCAAGCCTTGGCAAGCCACGCTCATCCATGGGTTGCCGTCCGGATCACGCGCCCACACCCAGCCACCGTCCCAGGGCGGATTGCGTGCTTCCCGGGGCACACCACCGTAATTTATTCTGAGTGCCGCATGGTCCCCGGAACGCATCTCCCGGGGCAGGTCCACCCAGGCCACATTGCCATCCCGTTGGTAGTGCAGGTCGGCCGTGCCGGATACCCATGCCAAGCTCACCGAATGGATGGCCAAGGGCTGTTGCAGGTCGATCTGCAGGCGTTGGCCCCGGTCCACGGCGCTGAAACTGATCGTGGTGGTTCCTTGGATGGACTTTGTGGCGTAGTCAGGCGTAACGGCAATATCGTAGTGGGTTACATCCCACCAGGCGCGGTAAGGTCCGTTGCTGCCGCGCAGCGTGTCGGCATGGGTGAACCCGCCGCCGTGATTCAACGGTTGCGCCCCGGCATTGCCCAAGCACAGCGCCGTTACGATGATGGCGACAGCCCTAGATCCCATGGGGCCAAAAATAGAAGCCTTGGGAAGGGGGCCGCCAAGCGAAAAAGTGGCCTCAGGTTGCCAATTTGCCATTTCATGGAAAATCCCGACATTTGCCGACCCTTAACGAAAAGGGACCTAAAAACAAACGCGACATGCCGACCCGCATCCGCCTTCAGAGGAAAGGCAAGAAAGGCAGGCCTTACTACCACTTGGTGGTGGCCGATCAGCGCTCCCCGCGCGATGGAAAGTACATTGAACGCATCGGGGCTTATGACCCGAACCGCAACCCCGCACTGGTGGAAGTGGACAGCAACAAGGCCTTGGATTGGCTCCAGAAAGGTGCCCAGCCCAGCGATACGGCCCGTGCCATCCTGAGCTACACCGGCGTGGTGTACAAGAACCACCTGCAGAACGGCGTGAAGAAAGGCGCCTTCGACCAGGCCGAGGCCGATCGCCGGTTCGAGGCTTGGATGAGCGAAAAGAAGAACAAGGTGGACGCCAAGCGCACCAACGTGGCCGATAGCGCCAGCAAGGCCTACAAGGACCGCGTGGCCGCCGAGACCAAGAAGGCCCAGGACATGGCTGCTGCGCTCACCGCCAAGCTGGCTGCCGCCGCTGCTCCCCCCGCCGCTGAAGAAGCTGCCGGTGAGGCTGCCCCTGCTGAAGGTGCGGAGCCTGGGCAGGCCTGAAATAGAACTTCAATGAAAGCCCGGGGCTGCAAGGTTCCGGGCTTTTTGTTTTTATGCCGGAACGGCTGCCCCGTATATCTTTCACGCCAGTACATGGAAGCGGGGGCATTGCACCATTTGGGCCGGTTGGGCAAGCCGTGGGGGCACCGGGGGGAGCTAACGCTCCAGTTGGAACAGGCCAACTTCAGCGACCTGCTCGCATTGGGCGTACTCTTCGTGGAACTGGACGGCCTGCACGTTCCCTTTCATGTGAACCATGTGCGCGAGCATCCCCGTGTGGGCGCTGTGGTGAAGTTCGAGGACTTCAATGACCCCGGAAGTGCCGCTTTCCTGGTGAACCGCGATGTGTTTGCTCCCCCGGGACATGACACCACCTTGGCAGAGGAAACGGAGGAAGAGGAGGATGACCTGGATCCGCAGGACTTTATCGGGATGACGGTGCTGGACGAGGAACACGGCCTGTTGGGTGTGATCTCCGGTACGGAAGGAACGGAAGAAAACCCGGTGATGGTGGTGAGCCACGGGAAGCACGAAATTCTCATCCCCATGGTGGATGATCTGATCATCGGGATCGACATGGAGAGTGGAAGCTTGGTGGTGCGAACGCCCCCCGGCCTGGTGGACCTGTACCGCGGCCTGTAATTTCCCAGCCAGGCGTGATGCCGAACGATTTTTTTCGGTTCAAGAGGTTTACCATTCACCAGGACCGCTGCGCCATGAAAGTGGGCACGGACGGTGTGCTGCTGGGTGCATGGGCCTGCACCGGGACGGCCGCCCGGATCTTGGACATCGGCACGGGCACCGGCTTGTTGGCCTTGATCGCCGCGCAGCGCTTCCCGGCAGCATGGATCGATGCGGTGGAAATTGACGGGCAGGCGGCGGGGCAGGCCTGGGATAATGTGTCCAACAGCCCTTGGCAGGGCCGCATCAGCATTCACACGGCGGATGCGCGCCATTGGAACTCCCAAGAACGGTACGACCTGGTTTTGTGCAATCCTCCGTTCTACAAAGGCCACCGCCCCTCGCAGAACGAGCGTTTGGCACAGGCCAAGCACGAAGCGTCATTGAACCTTCCGGGCTTGCTCATGGCAATTGAACGGCACTGCGGAACGACCGGCAAGGCGGCACTGGTCCTGCCGGTGGAGCGGCTGGATGAGCTTGCGGCCAGCGGCCGTGCGCATGGGTTTTCCGTTTCCCGGCTATGCATGGTGCGGCATCTGGCCGGCAGGCCGCCCAAGCGGGTCTTGGTGGAGTTACGGCAAGGCACCGCCGGCGTGGCCACGCAGGAAGAACTGGTGGTGCAGCTGCGGGACGGTGCGTTCAGCCCCGCGTACAAGGCGTTGCTCGCAGACCTGGAGCTTCACTTTTGAAGCTCCGTTTCCCGCTCCGTGAATGCCACGCCCAGCGCGGCTAATTCATCCAGGATCGGGTTGTAGAGCTCCGGCTTCACCGGCAGGAGCACGCCGCGCTCCTGGATCTTTCCGTTCAGCAGCAGCTTGGCGCCGATGGCCATGGGCAGGCCCACCGTGCGGGCCATGGCGGTGTGCACCTCGTCCGTGCCCGTTACGGCCAAGGAAGCGTGGATCTCCCTGGTGCGGCCTGCTTCCACATGGCGGAAGCGGTGCCACATCACCAACAGGTCCTTGTCGCCAGGCTCCAATTTCCACTTGGCCTCCAGCAGTTGCTGCAACGTTGCCGCCGGCGACAGCCCGGCGTGGCCGATGGTGCCGTTGCCGAAGAGCCCGATCCAGGCCAGCTTGTCCATCACCGGACCGTCGGGCGCAATGCCAAGTGCATGGGCCGTGGCCGCCCGAAGGTCGCCTGCGGCATCTTCCGGCAGGAATGCACGCATGAATTCAGCCCAGGTGGCCTCCCGTGGAAGTTCCATCGCAAAGCCGTCCTCGGTGCAGCCCAGTTGCACCAGGGCATCCCAAGCTTCGCAATAGCCGCCCTTGCGCAGGGTGCCCCGCTTCATGGTGGGGATGCCCGCAATGCCGTAGATCTCGCGGTATTTCAGCGAATCTCGGTTGGCGTAGCCGTCAAAGGCGCCCAGCCCGGGAATTTCCACGTGCACCGTGCGGCGGAACAATTTGTGGTAAGGGATGTACTTGATGCGGCCTTCATGGATGTAGCGTGCTGCCGGGCCTTGCCCGGCCAGCACCACGTTGCGCGGGTTCCAGCTGAACTTGTAGCCCCACGGGTTGTTGTCGCTCTCCGGTGCCACCAGGCCGCCACAATAACTCTCGAATGCTTCGATCCGCGCCCCTTTTGCATGCAGGCCGTCAATGATCCGCATGGCGCTCATGTGGTCGATGCCGGGGTCCACGCCCATTTCATTCAGCACGATCAACCCTGCCTGCTTGAATTCCGCGTCCAGCGGCCACAAGGCATCCGGCACGTAGCTGGGCGTGATCACGTGCTTCTTCAGCCGCAGGCAGTCCTTCAGCACGTCCATGTGCATGAAGTGCGGCAGCATGCTGATCACCAGGTCGTGCTTGGCAATGAGGGTTGCGCGTGCCTCCGCATCACTGGCGTCCAACTGCACCACGGGGGCCACGTCGTCATGGCCTTGCGTCAACTTCCTGGCTTGCGCGGTATCGCGCTCCGCAACGGTGACGCGCCATTGTTGCGCCGCGGCATGTTCGATCAGGTAGCTGAGCAGGGAAGAGGCGGAACGGCCGGCACCAATGAGGAGTATGGAACGCATAAGGGATCAAGTTTTATCGGGAGCAAAATTGCGGAACAGGATCTTGGTGTTGCCCACAAGGCTTCGTTTCAACGCTCCGCAGTAGGCATTTGGAGCACCTCGGTCAACGATTCCCGCAAGGTGAGCGAAATGGCTTTTTCCATCCGGCCACCTGCTGCGAACCGTTGGTTCACTTCCAGCTCAATGCCGGCGTAATGGGTGGGAAATGCCTTGCGCAGCGCAGTGGGAAAACCGTCGGATGTGCCTCTGTAAGGCTGGTTCATGCGCACGGAAAGCTGGGGCGCCCGCCGCTTGATGGCTTTGCCCCACGCAGCGCAAAACGCCTTTTCCTTGGGCCGGCCGGGGTCGTACAACAGGCCGATGTCCATGGTGCGCCGCACGCCGTCCAGCAGGGGCGTGAAGCTGTGCACGGCCACGTGCACCACCTCGGATCCGGCGGCGATCTGCTTTTCGATCTGCTGTACCAAGGTGTTCCGGTAGCGGTGATAAAAGGCGAGCAATTCCTCCTTGCTGGCTTGCGGCAAGGACTTGGACCAGGCCGAGAATAAGCGCGGGTGGTGCTCCGAACGGTTCAGCTCGATGCACAGCCGGGAGCGCGTGGCGAACGTGCTGAAGGCAGCCAAGGGCGCGAGTTTCCTGAAGAGGTCCAGCGCACCGATGTCCAGGCCGCGGTGGGTCCGCAACACGTCCTCGTGGCCCTTGAAGCAGGGGCGGAGCGCCGCAGGCACGTCGTTGCCGCCGTGCTCGCAGCTAAGCAGCAGGCTCAGGCCAGTTGGCGGCCTTCTTGCAGGCATTGGGCCAATTCTTTGTACACGGCGATGATCCGCGGAGCATCGGGCTTCGGGCCGGTCCGGGCCAGGATGCGCTTGGCCAAGCAGCCATGCACCAGGATGTGCTTGATGCATGCCTTGGCTTCCTTGCCCAAGCCTCCGCCCACTTCGGCGAACAAGTGTTCCCAGAGTTCCTGGGCGGTGGCCTCGGGCTTGTCCAGCCCGAACATCAACAGGTAGTCGTGGTTTCGGATCCGGGCCCCGCCAGCTTTCTTGATCACCTTCAAGAAAATCTTCAGCAGGTCTTTGTGGTGCCATGCCCGTTGCACGTATTGGCTGGCCCATCGCCCGTCCACCAACGCTTTGAGCGTCTCCACCAGGAGCTGTGCAATGGCGATGTCGGCCTGCGGGCATTCCTGGATGTCAACCACGCGGATCTCGATGGCGCCCCGGTCAAAGCGCGCGATGGCCCCGCGTGAGTTGGCGAACTCGTGGTCCATGATCCCTTCCGGATCGTATGGTGCCAAGGCTTTCCCGATGGGGCTGAAGATCTCCCGGTAGTATTCCTCCTCGGTCAGCACGGCCTCCGGGATCAGCGATCCCATCAAGGCCGGCAGCTTTTCCTGGTGGTGCAGGTAGGCTTCCATGCGCGCGTCCAGGTGGCCGGTGGGCTTGCCGTCCAGGATGGGCGAACTGGCGCTGAGCGCGGGGATCAGGGGCAACAACAGCCGGATGGCCGTGTGCAGCTTGCCGAACTCCGCGTCATTGGCGAAGGGCAGGTTGAGGTGTACGCTCTGCAGGTTGCTCCAGCCATGGCCGCGGCAATCGAAGATCTTGTTGTACAGCGCATACACTTCGTTGTATTCGTGTGTCCACAGCACCGTTTCGGTGAAGGGGTCGAACAACGGGTGCGCCGCCGTGGGCAACAACATCAGGCCGCGCTTGGCCAGCAGCGCATTGATGGCACGCACCTCGCCGCTGAATTTTTCAGCGAAGCCGGCCATGTCCGCCGTGGGCTTGGCGGTCTTCATCTCCAGCACATGGGCCGTGAGCTCGTTGCTCCAGTCCACATCGCCGCGTTCCACGTCGCCGGTGATGTGCCCGGTGACATCCTTGAAGAGCAGGTCCACGGTGGGGCTTGCGCGAAGTGTTTCGCGGTCCACCACCATGTATTCCAGCTCGATGCCGGCGACCTCGAAGAGGCCGTAGGTTTTTTGTTCGCTCATGCCTGGGTCTTACTGGATGGAGTGGGGGATGCCGATTTTCTTTTCGATGGATTTTTTCAGCGAGCCGATGATGCGGCGGTAGATCTCATCGCCAAGCTCCACGTCCTCCACGCCGTGGTCGATGTTTGGGCATTCGTTCACCTCGATCACGTACGCCTTGCCGTCACGTTCCTTGATGTCCACGCCGAAGAGCCCCTCCTCGCCCACCATGGCCCGCACGGCCTTCAGGGCCACCTCGGTGATGTGCTTGGGGCATTCGGAGGTTTTTACCGTCGCAAAGTCGCCGGTTTCATCTTCCTTGGTGGCGCTGCCCCAATTGTAGATCTGCCAGTGCCCGCGCGCCATGAAATACTTGCAGACATACAGCAACCTGCCGTCCAGTACGCCCACGCGCCAATCGAAGTCGCTGGGCATGTATTCTTGGGCCACGGCAAGGTCGCTGCTGTCCAGGATCTTGTCCAGTTTCTCCTCCAGCTCTTCCGCCGTGCGCGCTTTTTCCACCCCGATGCTGAAGGTGCTGTCAGGCAGTTTCAGCACTACGGGGAAACCGAGCCGTTCGGCAACTTGGTGGCGGTTTTCGCCGTGCACGATCATGGTGCGCGGTGTGGGGATGTGGTGTGTTTCCATCACCTCGGCCAGGTACACCTTGTTGTTGCACTTTAAGATGGCGTCCGGCGCATCGATCACCGCCAATCCTTCCCGCTGTGCGCGCCGCGCCATCCGATAGGTGTGGTTCTGCACGTAGGTGTTCTCGCGGATCAGCAGGGCATCATATTCGCCCAGCCTGTCCAAGTCGCCCGGCCCGATGATGTCCACGCGGAAATCAAGTTCCTCGGCGGCCTGCCTGAACTTCACGATGGCGCGTTTGTTGCTCGGGGCCGCTTTGTCCTCCGGGTTCACCAGGATGGCCAGGTCGTATACGCTGCGATCGGCCCGCGCCTTGTCATAGCGTTTCTTGCCGAAGTACTCGGCCGCGAATTTCCGCAGCAGCGGAATGTGCTCCTCTTCGATCTCGCTGTACGGAACCGGGCGGATGGAGCGCAGTTCCCATTTTTCCACTTTCACGAAGCGGGCGCGCAGCAAGGGGGCCTCGAACACTTTGTACAGTTCGTGCGCCAGCCTGTCGTACCGCGGGTTGACGTTGCGGCCGAAGTAGACGCTGAGGGTGAAATCATGCTTGTCCTTGTGGTGCAGGCTTTGCTGGATCACATCATCCAGGTCGCGGGAGAGCACCTTTACGATGCGCGGATTCTTCAGGTCCAGCAAGGTCTTGGCGTTGGGGATGGCTTTCTGGCCCCGGGCTTCCGCCAGCAGGCTCACATAGTAGCCGCGACTTTGGTAGGCAAAGCTTTGCGCCAAGTTGAAAATGCGGGTGTTCTTCAATTGCGCGAACCGCGGATCGGTGAGATAGTCCTTGCTGGAAACAACCTCCACGCCGGGGGCACCCAGCTTGAACACCTTGGGGTCTTGGACCACGACAAGCTTTCTCATTCGGTAAACGGATCGGGCGAAAGAACAAGCAGGTTGGCATCGTAGGTAACGATCCCCAGCATGATGCTGTTGATCAAGCGGCCCACGGGCACTTGGTAGGTTCGGCCTTCGGCCATCGGATTGTCATGAAAGGGATCTGCAACGAATACCTGCTTGTTCTCCATGCCGCTCAGCACCACGAAATGGCCCATGGGCTTGCCCCGCAGGTCGTGGTACACACTGCGCCCCTTGGAGTCCGCGAACTCGCGTTTGCTTTTGTATAGGTAGGTGGCGCTTAGCCCGGCCAGTATGGGCAGTTTCCGGTTGAAGTAACTGCGCAGGAGCCCAGGCGTGGGATCGTCGAACAAGATCTGCCCTCCGTCCTTCAGGAAGCGGGAATAGGCCAGGGAGGCAATGTGCAGTTTCTTGCCGTCCTTGATCCGGGTTTGTGCGATCAGCTTCTTGCGCAGTTCGGGGGCGGGCAGGCCGTCCCACGTTGGGTCGAAGACCGTAAGGTTATAGCTGTACAAGCGTGCGTGGTAGCCATGGTTCAGAGCATGGATGCCCAGTAATACCGCCAAGGTGCCGCCGCCTTCCAACTGGTGCACCTCGTTGATCACGCGCTGCAACGGCCACGTCTTGCCGAAATGGCGGTACACGGCGTGCAGCGCTGTTGCCCCGCAGGTGTCATCATCGGGCTGGGCCTCGATCGGGAAATTACGCATGCTTATCGGCTGGCTCCATCTTGCACTGCGGCAGCGGTGCAGCGCGCGAGGATGGAACACGGCTTGGCGCTGCAAAGTTCGCCCGATCCACCATTCCAGGCCATGTTCAAGGAAGACGCATCAACAATGCGCTGTTCACGCCAAGCGGGCCGTGGGCCGGGCCCGTCAATGGGCCATGAACGCCTCCGGCGGGCGGAACATCCGTGCCAGTTCCTGCTTGGCATCAATGGGCATCACCATCCACGGGGGTGCCAGCGTGCTGCGCGCCATCAGGCCCTTCGGTGTGTTGAAGATGCCCAAGATGATCGGGTCCGGGCGGGAGCGGTCTTCCACGCGCATGCTGTAGATCAGTTCGGCCTGGAGCGTGTCGGCGGGGTCCATCAGGCCATGGCCATAGTAGCGCGAAAGGGCCCATAAGTATTTTCCCACCTTGATGCTGTCGGCCGGGCTGCCGTTCACCGTCCATCCATCCTTGTTGCGCTCCAGCGAATACATGTGCCTGCCGGGGAACACGAAGGTGACGCGGTCCCAATTGCGCGGGTCGCCGTTCACCAAGGGCTTGGGGATCCAATCGATGAACGACATGCCCGTGACCTCATGGAAAAGGCCCGGAACCAAGTACACGTTGGTGTCGCCCTCCAGCATCATGGCCGTGGCCGTGTTCGCACCGCCGGTGGAAGCGCCCACGCGAAGGGTTCCGCCTGACGCACCCGGCAGCTCCATGGTGGTGGCGGTGCTGTCCACCAGCCGGTACCGCTCCCGGATGTCTTTCCCCGAGCCGGCCACGCTAACAGGCCGGATGTGGGCCAACTTGGCCAACAGTTCGTTCATCGGGCGTTGGAATGCGCGGAACACACTGCTGTCGCTGGCCACGGTCCAGCCTGAACTGTCACGTTGGAAATGCAGTGCCGGCAAATGCTCCACAGGTGCCGGAAGGATGGTGAACGATCGGAGCGCCGCCGTGTCCGTGCTGAGCAGCGTGGCCCGGAAGGTGCGCTGCTCCGCCACCTGCTGATCGCGCCCGCCCCACCACCAGAGCCATGCAAGGCCGGCCGCCACCGCTGCCAGCAAGATCAAGCGGGCTTTATTGGACATGGCCGGGTTGCATGCGTTGCCTGCGTTGGCGCCGCCTCCATTGTACGCGCAACAATCCGTACAAGAGCATGATCCCCGGAGGGAGCAGCAGGTTCAACCATTTCAGGGAGGTGCGTGCCGCTTCACCCGGGTCGGTGATGGGGCGGTAGTTCTTTTCCTTGCCCCGCATGGAAAGAAGGGCCGTGTGGTGCGTTACCCAGTCCGTGGCATTGACCATCAGGTCCAGGTTGCCCTTGGGCAGCCGGGTGGTGCGCCCGTTCATTTCACCGGTGCAGAAACTGCCATTGCTGAAAACCACCAGCCGTCCGCGCGTGCTGTCATGCGGCTCCCTTGCGGCGCCCAGCATCTGCGGGCCCAAGGGGAAGTCGGCATCGGTCCATGCTTTGCGCAGGTCCATGTTCAGCGGTGTGGCGAGCACGCCGCTTCTTCCGCTGGTTGACACAACCGGCCAGTAGCGGGCGGTTGTGCTATCCCCGATGATCTGCATTGGCGAAGCAAATTGGAACATCACCAGGTCCAGCCCATGGTCGATGGGATGATCGCCGAACTTGCTGATCAACGGATAAAACGGAAAATCCATTGCTACCGGTGCCTGTACGGTGGCTTGTACCACGCCGATCTGCCCGCACTGCCGGTCCACCACCACGCCTGGTCCCACGCGCAGCCCGTGTTCCGCCAGCCAGGGTCCCAGGCCGATGTCACGCATTTCAACCTTTGGGGCCAGGCCGAAATCCGCCGCTACGGCGCTGAAGGCGAGCACCACGCCATGCCCCTTGGCCATGTACTCATTGATCCGCCCCAAGTGCTGGGCGGGCAGGCTGTCCTTGGGGTCTATGATGAGCAGGGAAGTGAAGCGGTCGTTGATGGGGAAGGAGTCGTAGATCGCCGTGGCTTCCACGTCATACTGGGCATTGAGCTGCGCGGCCAGTTCGTCCAAGGCTTGGAGGGAAGGCTCATGATGCCCTTGCATTACGCCTATCAAGGGTTTTTCCACGGTGAGCAATTGCGCCAGCGCGGATGTAAGGGTCCATTCCATGCCGGGGCCTTTTTGGAACGCCGGAACCACGGCCTTGCGGTCGGCCATGCGCAAGGTGGCGCCCATGAACACTTGCAGGTTTTCGCTGCGGTCCTTCCTGCGCGTTTGCACCAACAGCGGGCGGATCCCTTCTTCCACGGCCTTTGCGGAATGTTCCGGGGATGAACCGGGGTCCACGAACTCAAAGACCAGTTTGCCCCCGGAGCGGTTGGCATATTCCACCAAAAGGTCCATGAAATCTTGCCGCACCACGGCCATTTCGGGTGGCAGGTCCGCAGTGACATAGGCCGTTACGGTAACGGTTTCAGGCAAGTGCTGGAGCAACTGTAGCGTGGCCGGGTCCAATGTGTACCGCTTGTCGCTGGTCAGGTCTGCCCTGAACTTGTAGCGCTGGGCCAGCATATTGGCAAGTATGCCGATGCCGCAAGCCAGCAACAGGGTGGCGATGGATATGGTGCGTTTGCCCCCCTGCATCAACTCCGATGTTCGGCAAGTTGGCGGCCGGCCAGAAGCAATCCGGCCGCGCAAAGGCTTAGGAAATAGACCACATCGCGGCTGTCCACCACGCCGCGCCCCAGGCTTTCAAAATGAGGGCCGGTGCTCAAATACCGGAACAGTTGCCCCATGGCGCCCGTGGTGTTTGCCGCCACCACGGATGTGCCGAAATGGAAAAACGCCATGAGCAGCAAGGCCAGGACGAACGCGGTGATCTGGTTGGAAGTGAGGCTGCTGGCGAAGATGCCCAAGGCGAGGTACGCGGCGCCCATGAGCAGCAGGCCGGCATAGCCGCACAGCACAGGGCCGTGGTCCACGGGGCCAAGCGCGGCCACGGTGATGTAGTAGGGCAGGGTGCAAAGCAGGGTCAGGAAGATCAGCGCCAGGCATGCCAGGAATTTTCCGTTCACCACCTGTTGCGGCGAAACGGCCCGGGTAAGCAGCAGGTCCAGCGTCCCGGTTTTCCGCTCTTCGGCCAGTGTGCGCATGGTGATCGCGGGGATCAGGATGAAGAGCGACCAATTGGCCACATTGAAAAACGTGCCCAGATCGGCGATCCCCCGCATGAAAATGTCCGTGCCGAACCACCAGGTGAAGAAGCCGCAGGTTCCGAGGAATGCCACGATGACGAGGTAGGCCATCGGCGAATCGAAGAAGGAGGCGAGTTCCTTGCGGGCAATGAGGCAGGCGGCGCGCATCCGGGCTTAGTTCAGCGTGGCGTCCCGGAAGATGTCCTCCAGGCGGTTTTCGGCCTGGCGCAATTCACCTATTGCCCATCCGTGCGCGGCGCACACCATGGAGATCACCTCTGCCGCGGGCGTGTTCATGCGCACCTCGTAGGTGCCGGGCACGGCGCCCTCATTTGCGGCGGCCACGTTGGCGGCTTGCCGCAGCACCGGCAGTATTTCGCTTGCCGGGGCCCCGGGGATACGCACCAGGAACATGGCCGCGCCCAAGCCTTTCCCGCGTAATTGCCCGGGTGTGCCTTCCGCCACCAGCCGGCCTTTGCTGATGATGAGCATCCTGTTGCACACCGCTTCCGCTTCCGGCAATATGTGCGTGCTGAACACCACGGCCTTCGCCTTGCCCAATTCCTTGATCAAGGCGCGGATCTCCACAATCTGGTTCGGGTCCAGCCCCGTGGTGGGTTCGTCCAGGACCAACACGGCGGGGTCGTGCACCAAGGCAAATGCAAGGCCCGTGCGTTGCCGGTATCCGCGGCTCAGTTCCCCGGTACGCTTGTGCTTTTCGCCCTCCAACCCGCAGGCATCCACCAGCCATGCAATGCGCTTGGGGATCAAGCCGGCCGGCACCCCCTGCAACCGTGCACCGAAACGCAGGAAGTCCAGCACAGGCATGTCGTCATACAAGGGATCGGCCTCGGGCAGATAGCCGATGTTGCGCCGCAGGCGCACGGCACGCGGACCCATCAGCTCATCCCCGATCCGCACTTGGCCGTGATCGGGTGCGGTGAGGCCGCAGATCATGCGCATGGTGGTGGTTTTGCCCGCGCCGTTGGGCCCCAGGAAGCCCACCACCTCGCCTTGGCGGACCGTAAAGCTCAGGTCGTCAACGGCAACTTGCGGGCCGAAGCGCTTGGTAAGGTGCTCCGTGCGGATGTCCATGATGCATGCCGGGCCGCAAAACGGATCAAGCGCCCTTCACCCGGTGTGCGGCTTCATCCCGCGTAAGGCCCTCGCGGATCTGCTCCAGTGCCTGCGCGATCCTTCGCTTGCGCGTTTCTTCCTTTCTGCCGTCCGCCACCCATTCCGAATATTCACGGCGGTCGGCCTTGCCGAACGCGTTCCAGTTCACCCACGCGCTCGGGTCTTTCCGCAGGATGGTTTCCAGTTCCGAATGTTCCTGGTGCCCGCTCTCATCCCCCCCTTCATCATGGAGTTTCATGCTGTAGGCCGCGGCCTTGTGCAGGAGCGCGCTAAAAGCAGCCTCCGGGATCGCATCTCCTTCGTGGAACTTAATGGTCCGGCCCTGCTTGTCTTCCGAGGCGGGTTCAAAGGCAAGCTTGGCGGGCTTGAAGTGGGCCCCGTGGGGGAAATGGATGCTCACGGACGTTTTGGATGCCGAAATGCTGACCATGGCCGTGGTTGCGAGGTCGAAGTGGGGAACTTGCCCCCGCCACGCCTCTTGTACGTCCTCGGCTGCCGCATGGACAAGCTGCCGGATGCGTACCATGAGCTTTCGTTGCCACTCCGGGTGGCCGGCGATGTAGAGATTGATCTGTTCCTGGATTTGCATGGCGTAGGTCGCTGTGGAGATCGTGATTATCGACGTGCGGTGCTGCCCATTTCCACCAGTATCGGGAAGGTGCGGTCCTTGCGGAAGTCGGGGGCACCCACCGTGCCGTAAAGCCCATTGCCCATGGGCCAAAGATGGTCAGCGTCAAAATATCCCTGTTTGGTCCCTTCCTGGAGCACCACCTTCTCCTTGTATCCGCCGTCGCTCTTGAATTCGAGCATCAACGCATCCTTGGGTTTGTCCACGGGGTCAATGGGGAGCTTCTTCTTGCGCAGTTCCGTGTTTGCCGCCGCATCGTTGAAGAAGACGTAAAGCACATCGGTATAGGCAATGGAAAAGGCTTTCCCCGGCCCGTCATTGGTGAAGCTCATTTCGCGGGGCACCTGCGTGTACCACTTCTTTTCACCGGTGGGGCCCAGCTCCATGACGTGGAACGCCCCGTTCACCCATTCGGTCTTGTCGATCTTCTTGCCGCTGAGGTCGCTCACTTGGTGTGTTTCCATGCCGGAACGGTTGGTTACCACATACAGGCCGCCATCCTTTTTGGGCCAGATCTGCTCCAAGTGCATGTTGGTTTGCAGCCGCTGCACCTTCTTCACCACCTGCATGTCATACGGTGTGCGCTCCGCAACGGCCCACTTGCCCGTGGCCGTGTCCAGCGTGGTCTGGAAAATACCGATCGATTCGTTCCTGTTGGCCTCGTTGTTGGAGTAGATCCCCGCGCACACAATTTGGCCGTTGGGCATGAATGTGAACGCCGCTTCCTGAACGTAATCCTTTTTGCCCAGGTCCAGTTGCCAAGCCTGCTGCCCAAGGCTGTCCAATCTGTAAAGGCTGTAACTGTAACCGCGTTCCTCCTTGGTTTTTGGTGCTGCGTTGGTCACGTTCTTGATCAGGTACCAAACAGCGCCGGCCTTGTCCACCGTGGTGCTGATGATGTCCGTGCGCACGTTGCCGGGCGGAACCGCCAACACGTTGGTCCATACCGGCTTCATGCTCCCGTCCACCAGCACGCCCAGAATGGGACAGCCGGCACTGCGCGTGGTGGTGGCCGGGCTAAGGCCGATCCACATGTGCTTGCCGTCGTTGGACAAGGTGGTGGTGAATCCCACCGTCATGCCGGGATTGAAGTAGTCCGCGCTTTTGCCAAAGCGATCGTACGGAACGCTGGTGAGCAGTGCGGCTGCCCGCCCGGTAAGGCTGCGCGGGCTGAGGACTTGGTCCAGCAGGAGCAGCCGTCCGTTTTCCGGGTCCGGCTTGCTGAGGATCACATGGAACTGCTTGTTGAAGGTTTCGATGGTTTCCAGTGAAACCGGGCCGAGGCCCCACACGAACTTCGGTTTGTCGTGCTTGATCTCGTTCATTTTTTCAGAGCCGATCACATACAGATTCCAGCCAAGCTGTGCATCGGTCAATCCACCCAGGACTGTAGTGCCTCCGAGTGTTTTCAGCGCCACGAAACTGCCTTCATCGCCGTATGCCGTTTTTGCCACGCCGATCTCGCGGTCGGGAGGAGCGGCCAGATCGGCCTTTACCTTCACCTTGATACTGTTGTCCTGCGCGTGCAGGGCCAAGCATACTGCGGAAAGAACTGCTGTGATCGACGGTTTGATCAGTTGGGTCATGCTGGATCGGAGCGAATTTGGGAATGTGAAAGTAACGCCGCGGGGTTTTATGCCCGTTCAATAACGGTGGCATAGCCTTGTCCCACGCCGATGCACATGGTGCACAAAGCGTACCGTTGCCCGGTTTGCTGAAGCTGGAGCGCCGCTGTGTGCAGCAGGCGGGCCCCGCTCATGCCCAAAGGATGGCCCAACGCAATGGCCCCTCCGTTCGGGTTTAGCCTGGGGTCATTGTCGGCAATGCCCCAAGCGCGTGTGCAGGCAAGGGCCTGTGCCGCAAAAGCTTCGTTCAGCTCAATGATGTCCATTTGCTCCAGTTTCATCCCGGCGCGCTTCAGGGCCAAGGTGGTGGCTTGCACGGGCCCGATGCCCATGATGCGCGGCTCCACGCCAGCCACCCCGCTGCTCACGATCCGGGCCAACGGTTTCAATCCATGGGTCTTCATGCCTCCCTCGCTGGCCACCAACAGGGCGGCAGCACCATCGTTCAATCCGCTGGAATTGCCGGCAGTAACGCTGCCGCCCTTGCGGAAGACGGGTTTCAGGCCCGCCAACACATCCAGCGTGGTGCCTGGTTTCACAAATTCGTCGCGGTCCACGATCACCGGGTTGCCTTTGCGCCGGGGGATCTCGACGGGGGCAATTTCCCGGGCCAAGCGGCCGGTTGCCTGTGCGGTTGCGGCTTTTTGCTGGCTCCATAGCGCAAAGCGGTCCTGGTCTTCCCGTGTAATGGATCGGGTTTCGAGCAGGTTCTCGGCGGTTTCGCCCATTGCGTCAATGCCGTACCGTTCCTCCATCACCGGGTTCACAAAGCGCCATCCGAAGCTGCTGTCGTACAGCTTGGCGTCACGGCCGTATGGCGTGCTGGTCTTGCTCATCACCCAAGGGCCGCGCGTCATGTGTTCCAAGCCACCCGCAATGAACAGGTCGCCATGGCCCGCTGCAATGGCCCGGGCTGCCTGCACGGTGGCGCTCATGCCGGATGCACAGAGGCGGTTCACCGTTTCGCCGGGCACCGATGCAGGCAAACCTGCCAGCAACAATGCCATGCGCGCCACGTTCCGGTTGTCCTCTCCGGCCTGGTTGGCACAACCCAGGATCACGTCGTCAATGGCGGCAGCATCCATGTCCGGGTGCCGGGCCACCAGGGCTTTGATCACATGCGCGGCCAAGTCGTCCGCGCGCAGGTTGGACAGCGCTCCGCAAAAGGAGCCGATCGGGCTGCGGATGCCATCTACAAGATATGCCTGGTTCATGGGGGCAAATGTCGTTGTTGCGCCGCAACCGGCCCGGCCACCCCGCCACCGTTACTTTCGTGCGGATGGAAGCAAGCGAAACAGCCCGGCGGGTGGTGGCCCGCATGATGGAGCAGGATGCGTTCAGCCAATGGCTGGGCATTGATGTGGTGCAGGTGTTGCCCGGTGCGTGTGAACTGCGGATGACGGTGCGCCCGGAGATGAACAACGGCTTCCGCATCACCCATGGCGGCATCGCGTATTGCGTGGCTGACAGCGCCTTGGCCTTCGCGTCCAATTCACATGGGATCCACGCTGTTTCCATCGAAACTTCAGTTTCGCACGTAAAGCCCGTGCGCAGCGGCGATGTACTGATCGCCAAGGCTGCGGAAATGAGCTTGGGTTCGCGCATCGGCGTGTACCAAGTTTCAGTTGCCAACCAGGACGGCACGGTGGTGGCCTTGTTCAAGGGCACGGTGTTCCGGACGGGCAAGCCGTGGGAATTGGAATAGGGGAGGTCCGGCACTACTTCCTGCTTCCCTTGCGGTGCAAAGGCAATACGTACTTTGCCAAGCAATCTTCCGCGTTCAGCACTTCGAGGTCGCCGAAGTGGAAGTCGTTCCTGTCGTAGGTTACAATGCAGGTACACCCTGCAAGTTCGGCCGAGTAGTACTCAAGGCCGTCCTCAAAGTCCAGTACCTTTTTATTGGCCACGGTCCGTCTTACGGCCTCCGGCCCCACATCGGTCATCCTCAACTTTTCCGACAAAAGCGCCATTTTCTTCAAGGAGGGGCGCAGTCCGTTCTTTTTCTTGGAGAAATGTGCCCCGATGGCCATGCACAACGGCGACGTGTACACCTCGAACCGGCGGTCGTCGCACAGGCTTAGCACGCGGGCGCACCAGCTGTACCGCGGATACTCATTGCACAGCACGCTCACCAGGATGTTGGCATCCAGGAAAATGCGCTGCATCACCGGCGGCTTTCCAAGTAGTCCTTCCGAACGCCCTTGCGGCTGTTCTTGCGCACGTACTGCACTTCGCCCTCGCTTACCGCACTGACCCAATCCGACACGGGAAGCTCATCCAAGCTGCGGTATGTGGCATTGCCCACCTTGCTGAGCAGGAACTCCGTGAGGCGCGACAGGCTGATGTTGTTGGCATCTGCGAAAGCCTTGGCTTTGCGGATGACATTGGCATCAAAGCTCAAGGTGATCTTGGCGTCCATCCTATTTCCTGTTTTACACCACAAACCTATACAACTTATACGTATTAACAACACCTCGTACATTTATATTCCCGGCATTCAGAACAACTCCTTCGCCAAGGCGCATTCGTGCTGCAGCAGCCATTTCTTGCGCCACAAGCCACCTGCATAGCCCACAAGAAGGCCGTTTGAACCCACTGCACGGTGGCAGGGCACCAGGATCAACAACGGATTGACCGCGCACACAGCTCCCACGGACCTGGGCGAGCCGCCGGCCTTTGTGGCCAATTGTGCGTAGGAAGCCGTGTCACCGTGGTGTATTTGGCCCAGTTGCTCCCACACTTTCCTGCGGTATGGACTGCCCACTTGGTACAGTGGCAGATCAAACTTCTTGCGCCGTCCTGCGAAGTAGGCGCGTAACTGGATGATCGCTTCCGTAAGGACTTTGGGTGCCTTGCCGTGCCGCCCGCGGCCCGGGTTGTTGAAGGTGGTCCGCACAATGCGTTCCCCGTCGCTCTCCACCCACAACTTACCCACGGGCGTTGCGATGGAAGCCACATACTGCGGTCCAAATAACTCAAGTTCACGCAATGCTTGCCCCGCCATTTTCCAGTGGTTTGCCAGGGTGAAATTATGGCCGCGCCGGAAGTATTTGGCAGGATACGGGTATGGGCGGGCAGCAAACAGTGCTGCACACGCAACGGACAGATGGGCAATGGAACCCTCTTTCAAACTGCGGATATGCCCCAAACGGGATCAAGCGATCTGCAACACCTGGAAACGCGTTCCCCGGAAGATCACGGCTTCGCCTGCTCTCAGGCCTTTCAAGGCCGCGATCAAGGGGGCGTGCATGGAAACCACCTGGACCTTGTGGTCCCCGGCCTCCACGCTGCCCAGTGCCGCAGCTATGTAGTAGATGCCTTGGTCCGTGCCCACCAACGCGCCGGGCCCTGCCAATTGCATGCGCACAGCCGGGTCTATCCGGCCCAGCGCAGCCTCCATTTCCAGGAGGTTGTTTATCACCGTCAATTGCTTTTCCAGCTCAAGGTGTGCCATGGCCCGTGCGGTTTCGTGCTTGTCCCCGGCACTGCTTTTGGATTCCTCCGCTCCAGCTTCACGCGCTTGTTCCAGCCCTGCCCGCGCACTGGCGATCCGTTTTCCTGCTTGGGCCAGGCAAGCGGCATGCACGGCCAGTTTCAGGGCGGCAAACCCCGGGGTTGTCATCTATCCCAGCATGTGCTTGCGCGACACGTCCACAACGAAGCGCCCGCGCAGAAATTTGCGGCCCAGCAGCACGTGGTATTTCATGTCGCTGCGGTCAAAGAGGGTGAATTGCGTGCGCACCGTGAAGCCGTTCAGGCGCACGGGTGAAGTGACCAGGAAACGCTCTGTGCGCTGGCCTGTGCTGCTCTTCACCGTTACTGTGCTGAATTTCTTGAAGACCATCGTGGTGCGCCTGCGGCCCATGGCGAAGGTTACCACTAGCTCCTCGCGCCCTTCCTCCATCCGTAGTACCAGCTTTTGGTAATGCAGCGCGCTGCGGTAGGCGCCGGTGTCCATTTTCGCCGCTACGCGCTCCACGCCAAGTTTGGGCAGCGTGATGTACTCCAAACGGCCGATGGTGACCTTGGCCTTTGCCATGGAACGCAAGTTGCGGCGGTGCAGGTTTTGTGTGGTGCGTCCGGTTGGGAATCTATCCCGTGCGGCTTGTTGACAAGGCCCCCGCTTACAGGGAACCTCCAATAACCCCATGCCGGCATCAGTGGTGCTTCGCACCGCCCTATGGCAAGCGTCCTTTTCCGCCACCCAGCGTTCTCCGTCGGTCAGTTGCCTGCGGATAGCTTCCCCGCTTGTGGCGGGACTTCCAGCCTTCAGTGGGGCCTTGGCTGGCCGAACGATGACTGCTTGTGCCACCCGTTTGGGATTCCCTACAGGTGCATGAACTCCTTCTTGGCAAGCAGCTCTTCCTTGGTTTCGCGGTGGTCGGGGTCGTCCACGCAGCAATCCACCGGGCATACGGCGGCGCATTGCGGTTCATCGTGGAAACCGGTGCATTCCGTGCATTTGTCCGGTACGATGTAGTAGATGTCCATGGCCACCGGGGGCATGGCCTTGTCCGCGTCGTAGGTATTGCCCGTGGGCATGGTTTGCATGCCGTGCAGGCTGGTGCCGTCGCTCAGCCGCCATTCCGCTCCGCCTTCATAGATGGCGTTGTTGGGGCATTCCGGCTCGCAGGCTCCGCAGTTGATGCATTCGTCCGTGATGATGATGGCCATGATAACACTGGTAATTTTGCCGCCCGCGCCGGGTCCTTTAGCACGGATTGCCCGTGGGCGGAACCACAAAAGTAGATAGCTCGATCCATCCGATGACCGGACCTGCTTCCACCGGCTTGGCCGCCCGCAAAGCCGCATTCGCCCAATTGGGCCTTCTCTTGGGCCAATTTGCACGGTTACAGCCTTGGCCCGGCCACGCTTGCGGCCTTACGGAACAGGAGTATGCGGCCTTTGATGAAGCATTGAAACAGGCCCATGTCCGCAACGGATGGTTCACGGAAACAGAGGTGCGCCATGCCGTGCAAGGCTTGGCAGCCTTGCTGGACGTTACAGCATTGGAGCAGTGGCTCGCTACCTATCCGCAATTGGGAGAAGAGCGCAGGATGCGGACAGTGGGCATCATCATGGCAGGGAATGTGCCCTTTGTCGGCTTTCACGACCTGTTGTGCGTGCTCTTGTGCGGCCACCTCGCCAAGGTGAAACCGTCCTCCGATGATGCCGGACTGATGCCGGCGCTCTTGGCCATGTTGTCCTGCTTCGCCCCGGACCTCGCCGCCAAGGTGGAACTGGTGCCCGGCAAATTGGGCACTGTGGATGCCGTGATCGCCACGGGCAGCAACAACACAGCCAGGTATTTTGAGCACTATTTCGGCACCGTGCCGCGGATCGTGCGCAAGGGAAGGAGCAGCGTGGCATTGCTGGACGGCACCGAAAGCGATGCCGAACTGGATGCGTTGGGGGAGGATGTGTTCCGTTATTTCGGCCTGGGCTGCCGCAACGTAGGCAAAGTCTTCATCCCGCAGGATTTCAACCTGGACCGCTTGTTCGGCGCATTCTACCGCTGGAAGAACATCATCAACCACCACAAGTACGCCAACAATTATGATTTCAACAAGGCCGTGTGGCTGATGGACCAGGCCGCCATTACGGAGAACGGGTTCCTGCTGATGAAGGAGGATACTGGCCTCGCCAGCCCGGTTTCGGCGTTGCTCTACGAACGGTACGGCGACCGCAGTGCTGTGGAGTTGCGGCTGCAGGAAATGAACGAAAGCCTGCAGTGCATCGTGGGCCACGGCCACCTGCCGTTCGGCACCGCGCAATGCCCCGGCCCCGGCGAATACGCAGACAACTTGGACACCATGCGGTTCCTCTTGGAGCTGGCCTGATCGCCGCGCTATTCCTGATTGCCTTCGTAGCAACCCAGATCGGGGCTCTGGCGGAACACTCCGTCCAGATCGAATAGGGAGGTATCATCCTCCGGCGTGGCGATGCCCCTTCCCACGGCAAAAACCGGCGGGTTGTGGAATGGAAGGTGGAAGTCCCCGTTGTTCGGGTCGGCAAAGCCGGGCTCCTGGTTGCGGTAGGTGGTGCCGCTCGCGAAATGGGCCTCGTCGCTGGTGGATTGGTCAGTGCGGAACAGGAAGTTGCTGAACTGGAAATTCGTGGAGGCCTGGTTGTCAAACACAAGCTGGAATTCGTTGGTGTTGTTGCCGTAGATGATGCCGTTGCGGAATTGGCTCGTCTCGATGTTCCGCACCTGCGTGGCCCCGCTGATGTCCGTAAAGGTGTTGGTCATGATGAAGGCCGGATCCTGCCGCACATCGTAACCCCAATAATTGGCGATGGTGCAATAATTGAAATCGTACTGGCCGCCGCCGGTAAGCGCCACGCAGTACTGGCCGCAGTTGGCCACCAGCAGGTTGGTGCTCCTGATCCGGTAATTCTCCGAAAGGATGCCTGCTGCCGAACAATTGCGGATGCTCACGCTGTTCAGCTCCAACCAATTTGCACTGGTGGGCTGGCCCGGCACCCCGATCCAGCTCTGTGGCTGAAGGCCGATCAGCGCGTTCTTGATGTCTACGTGGGTCAACTTGTTGTCCGCCGGCCCGTCATTGATCCAAATGCGGTCCCACTGGCCCGGCAGGTCGGCGTACATCGCTTCCAGCCGGTCCCCTTGGAAGGTGATCTTATTGTCCGCGGTCCCATTGGCCAGGATGTTCCCTCCCCGGTACACCCATAATCCCCCACCACCATGGAAATACACGCGTACGCCGGGGTCGATGATCAAGGTGCAGCAGCTGTCCACCACCGCATAACCCATGATCACATAGGGTTTATCGTTGGTCCAGTGCACGGTTTCGCAGATCTGGGCGCCCGACGAATCGTAGCCGCCCGCGATGTAGCTGAAGGCTGGGAAGCCCTGTACGTGCTGGTCCGGCCGGAAGAAATGCGCATTTTGGCCCCAGGCCTGAAGGGTTACCTTTTGGTGGTTCCCATTGGTGTTGAAGAGGATGTGGTCCTCCACGATGAACGGGTTGTTGGCATTGCTTCCGTCAATGGTGGCCTCCACGAAGACGTAGATGCTGTCGCCCGCAGGAATTTCCACGCCGCTGAAGCTAACGCCAGGGCTGCCGTCCACGTTGATCCGGTAGGGGGATGGGGTGCCGCCCTCCAGGGCAATGTCCGTCCGCACCCCCTCGCTGTTGGGGTTGTGCACCGTGAAACGGCGCGTTACGGTGCCCACGGTGGTGAACACCGTGTCGAACAGGATGGAATCCTGCGATAGCTCCAGTTTGGCACCGGTGGAATTGGTGAAAAGCTGGTCCTTGCGGCAGCCGAACAAGCCGGCAACAAGGATAAGAAGGAGCAGGGTGGGGCGGATGTACTTCAAAGCGTGCAAAGATGGGGGTTCACGGCATTTACGGGATTGTCCCGGGGATCATTGCCCGGTGAACATGCATGGCGGTGCCCTGCTGCGGGGGATCAGTTTTTCATTACATTTGCGCCCCCGTTGGGGAGCATGTGCACCCACGGCAAAGCAGAGCGACCATGAAAAAAGGCATCCATCCCGAGAACTACCGCACCGTGATCTTCAAGGACATGAGCAATGACGACATGTTCCTGGGCAAGAGCTGCGCCAATACGAAGGACACGATGAAGTGGGAGGACGGCAAAGAGTATCCGCTCATCAAGCTGGACATCAGCAGTTCCTCGCACCCATTCTACACCGGCAAGATGATGCTCATCGACACCGCTGGCCGCGTGGACAAGTTCAAAAAGCGCTTCGCCAAGCACGCCGACATGAAGAATGCGGCATCCGCACCCAAGGATGCCAGTGCCACTGCGGAATAAACTTTCCCAACCCTCCATTGAAGCCCCCTTCGCACGCGAAGGGGGCTTTTTCGTGAATTCCCATTACATTCGGCAACATGCTGGCCGAAACTTCCACCGGAAAAAAAGCTTGCCTGGAGTGCGGGGAACCCATTCAAGGCCGTACCGACAAGAAATTTTGCTCAGACGCTTGCCGCAATCTTTTCCACTACCGCACCAACAATGCGCCCATCAATTATGTGCGCAACGTGGTGAACACGTTGAAGCGCAACAGGCGGATCCTAAGTGAACTGAACCCTGGCGGAAAGGCCAAGGTGCACCGCGATAAATTGGTGGAGCGCGGCTACAATTTCATGTACCATACCAACATCTACCGCACCAAGGTGGGCAATGTGTACGTGTTCTGTTTTGAACACGGGTACCTGGAACTCAGCGGCGATTGGTATGCGCTGGTGCGCAGGGATGAATACTTGGAGCGGGGCGAGAATTAGCGCTCCTCAGCAACTGGCCCAAATGATCAGGACCACCATGCCCAAGATCATCAGCGCAACAACCACGGGGCCTCCGATTTCGTTCTGTTCCGATTCCTCCGGGAAATGACCTTCGTTCTCGTGCGCCGACATGGTTCGCTTTGTTTGGTGCGGCGAATATAGAATTCCCGCCGTCACAAAACGGATCAGCCTTGCACCGTACCGCCAACACTGTTCAGTTCAGGCTGAACGTGGGGCGGCGCAGCACCAGCCGGGCGATCACATTGCTTTCGTTGGTGCGCATGCGGCGTACCATGCTCCGCACTTGCGCATCAAGCTCCGCATCGCTCAGCCGGGAAAGATCCTCATACACCGGCAGGCTGTTCCGGCTCTTCAGGATAAGGGCTATTTTGTAGGAGCGTGACATGGTGTTCAACTACAAGACGCTTGAGGTACCCCAAGGGATGCCTGCCCGGTGGCACGGACCGGGGAACGGCTGCTTCCGCCACGCCATCGGTGGCATGGTGCCATGCACTGTCGCAGCGGGCGGATTGCCCGTGCTGCTGCTGCGCAACCCATGAAAAAGCCCCTGCAACTGCGTTGCAAGGGCTTTGCACTGTCGGGGTGAGTGGATTGCCCGGGGACGGGCTTTCCAAGGGGGGGCACCCAGTGCCCCCCCCGGCTCACTTTGTTCGCGGGCTCTTTCGTGGAACGCGCGCGCTCCAGCTCCGCTGGGCTTCGCTTTCCACGAAAAAGCCCCTGCAACTGCGTTGCAAGGGCTTTGCACTGTCGGGGTGAGTGGATTCGAACCACCGGCCTCTACGTCCCGAACGTAGCACTCTAACCGGGCTGAGCTACACCCCGTAGCTCGTTCCACAACTCCAATTCGCTGCTGAATCGGGCGGCAAATATAGCCGCTTCGATGAACCGCACTTGACTTGTGCCCGTATTCCCCGTTCAAGAACATCCGGATCTCAGTAGCTCACTACATTCGCGGCCTCAAGCGGGAGTAGCTCAGTTGGTAGAGCATCAGCTTCCCAAGCTGAGGGTCGCGGGTTCGAATCCCGTTTCCCGCTCAAAGCCCCGGTCCTGCAGGCCGGGGCTTGTGGTTTCCAGTGTTCCACCCTTGCATGCGGTAGGCACCGGCAACCTTTGCCAAATGCTCCCTACTGGGCATGTTCGTACTTTGCGAGCGCGTTGGAATGGTTTTTGCCAATACCGCCCATTCCAAGGAAACGCCATCACCAGCCCAACCTGACCCAAGCATGACGAAGGCAACAATTTTCAACTTTCCACTTCAGCGCACCCTCATGCCTGTTGCCGTTGCCTGTGTTTCAACCTTCGCAGTGAACGCACAGAACTTTGTGAGCAAGGAGCTTGTGTTCAACGGGAATTTTGAGCTGGTGAACAAACCGCCCACCACCTTCGACCAATTGGACCGGGCGGAGGATTGGAACACGGTGACCTTGGGATTGGCCGAGCTCTTTGACAAATCGGCCAAGGCTAAAACCGTTGGCATCCCGGAGAACTTCTACGGAAAGATCGATCCAGTTGACGGTGACCACTACGCAGGCTTCTTTTCATGGAAGGATGACCAGCGCTTCAATTATGACGGTGACCCGCAGGATCCTTTTAAGCCCGGCTGGAACAGCTACTCAGAATATCCCCAGATCCGGTTGAACGCGCCCTTGAAGGAAGGGCATACCTATGAACTGAGCTTCAGCGTGGCCTTGGCCCAGAACAGCGACAGGGCCATCTCCGGGATCGGTGCATTCGTATCACCGGTAAAGTTGGACTATCCCAACCGGAGCTTCTTGAAGGAGCGCCCGCAAGTGGTGGAAACCGACCTGCTGGAGGAACGCGGGAAGTGGGTGGAGATCAAAGGCACCTTCAAGGCGGATGGTGGCGAGCAGTATTTGGTGATCGGCACCTTCCCCACGGCCATCTTTGAAACCAAGCGCATCATTGAAGGAGCGGACAACCAGTTCGCATACTTCTTCCTGGATCATGTATCCCTGCAGGAGGTGCCTGCGGAAAGCGGCAAGAATTGATCTGCGCGCATACCTTTGCGGCCAACATGGAGCGGGTTTAATCGCTCCGTGAATAACTGAACAACCAAAACTTTAGCATTATGGAACATCATTTCACTGCCATTGCCGCAGGCACTCTCCTGTCTGCAGGCTTGATGGCCCAAACCCCGGGACCCAACTTGGTGAAAAATGGAGGGTTCGAGGAAATCGGGAAACCAGTGAAAACCTGGAACCAACTGGACCACGCCACTGGTTGGATGAATGCAAATGCAGGCAGCGTGGACCTGTATTCCAAGGATGCCCGGCACAATACCGTTGGCATCCCGGACGGCCTGATGGGCACCGGTGCCTCGGCTTTTGAAGGAGAGCATTTTGCGGGCTTTGTGGCTTACAAGGATGACCAGCGACACAATTGGAAGCGTTTCCTGAGCGGCAAGGAAGATCCTTTCAAACCGGCTTACCAGACCTACTCCGAGTACTTGGAAACGGCCTTGGCCGGTCCCCTTGCCGCAGGCCAGAAATATGACGTGTCCTTCCGCGTGAAGCTTGCCAACGGAAGCGACCGGGCCGTGAGCGGCATTGGCGCATACCTCTCTCCCACGGAGCTGAAGTACAATTTCCGCCACCAACTGGCCGAAAAGCCCCAAGTGTCCATTGCGACCATTGTGGACGACAAGCAGAACTGGACCGAGGTAAAAGGCACCTTTACGGCTGAAGGCACGGAAAAGTACCTCGTGCTCGGCGCGTTCCCCAACGGTGGTTTTGAAACAAAGAAGGTGATCGAAGGCCCGGACAATCAGCGTGCCTACTATTACATCGACGGTATCAGCCTGGTGATACACCCCGAAGAAGACCGCGACCATGACGGCGTGCCTGACAAGGACGACCGCTGCCCTGACGTAGCTGGTTTGGCTACCCTGCAAGGCTGCCCGGACAAGGATGGTGACGGCATCGCGGATAACATGGACGCCTGCCCGGACAAAGCGGGCCCGGCCCAGTTCAATGGCTGCCCCGACACGGACGGTGATGGCATTCCCGACAACTTGGACCGTTGCCCCACCGTAAAGGGCGTTGCCAGCATGAACGGCTGCCCGGAAGTGTCAGAAAAGACCAAGAAGCTGTTTGAGAAGGCATTGACCGGTATCCAGTTCGAAACAGGCAAGAGCGTGATCAAGAAGACCAGCTACCCCATCCTTGACCAAGTGGTGCAGGTAATGAACGAAAACCCCAGCTACGACCTGGAAATCCACGGGTACACGGACAACCAAGGCGATGATGCCAAGAACCAGAAGCTTAGCGAGGACCGTGCCGCAGCCGTACGCACTTACTTGATCGGAAAGGGTGTGGCCGACAAACGTCTGCAGAGCTTCGGGCACGGCGAAACCATGCCTGTGGCCGACAACGCTACTGCGGCAGGCCGCGCCAAGAACCGTCGCGTGGAATTCAAGGTAACCTTCCTGCAGTAAGGGAAAGGCAGAAGCAATCCATGGTAGGGGCCGCCTCGAAAGGGGCGGCCCCTACTCATTTGCGGTGGTTGCCCGGGGCAGATGCGAAGCGGGCAGGTGAACCTTGGAGGGTGTTTTTGCCAATGAAAATTCAACTGCATCCGCCCTCGAACATGGTAGCGCCGGATCACCGGTCCCGCTGTGCGGAACCGTACGAAAGTGGAAGCCAGATAGGCGGGAGATCTGGCTTGTTCACAATGGCCAAAGGGCAGCTTTCGCCGGAATTGAATGTCTAATTGGTATAACTGGTGGAAAGATGTCGGGAGTGTCGGTCATTCCGGCTGCTGGTGCAGTTTGCGGGCAGCAGGGCCGGATGGAACATCACCGAACGGAGGCGATGCAATCGTGCACCATGGCGGGTAAATCACATACCCTGGCACAAGCCCAAACGCGATCACACGGAAATTTGCTGATGAAACGTACCGGCCGGGCCGATAAACAGGCCATCGTGCCGACCCTACTGCCCTTCTCCTTGGTCCGGGCGTGACTCCGGGGGCACGGAGCCGAAAAGGATGTAGCGGTACTGCATCTTCTTGTAGAAAATGCCCACGTCCCCAAAACCAAACTCATTCACTTCATTGGACACGGTGTTGTACCCCATGCGCTGGGACAAAGGCGGGCCCGCGGCAGTTTGGCCCGGAATGAAATTTACCAGGTAAAAGAGGTGGGGGGAGCGGATACCGGCCATGAGCTGGGCAAACCAAGCGGGCCTGTCGCCCAAGGTGGAGTATTCCCTCGTGATCAGCGCCATGTCCACCTCATCCTTCAGCAGGCCGGGTGAGCCGGGAGTGGTTTGGCGGATCAACAGGCGATCATCGCCGATGCCCTCGCTTTTCTTACGCGCCTCCAATGCCGCAATGTTGGCCGGGTTGTCATCAATGGCAAGCACCCGTGCGCCTGCCTTCAGCATGCCCCACGTGTAAAATCCGTCGCCGGCAAACATGTCCGCCACGGTTTTGCCTTGCAGCGGTCCCAGAACGGTGAGCAGGGAATCCATTGCCTGCTGGTTCTCCACCGTGGCTGCCGGAGCCGCAGTGCCTTGGGCAGCCGGAGCAGGGGCACCTGTTTGTTGGGTGGGGTCGTTGCCTTTGCAGCCCGCCAAGAGCAGCCCGCCAAGCAGAATGAAGGTGAGTTGTTGCCGCATGGTTGAGGGTGGCCAAATTAGTGGCCAGCCCCGAAGGACTTGGTTAAAATTTCCCGACAACACATACAGGACTTCCGTTGCCTTCAGATTTGGCGGATGGGCATCCTGCGGACTTCGTTTCCGTTCAATTGCGCGATGCTGCGTCAGGGCTCCGGAAGCAATTCGGGAATTGGTTGCCATGTAAAATACTTTTCCAGTACCTTTGCACCATGGCAGGGATTGAAAAAGAATTGGCCATGGAGTTCAAAAGCGAGCACCAGAAAATGCTGCTGAACCTGATCTTCACGTCCAACTGGTTAAAGCACATGGACAATGCGCGGTTGAAGCCTTTCGGCGTCAGTGCGCAGCAGTACAACATCTTGCGGATCTTGCGCGGTGCAAAGGGTAAGAAGATGTGCATGTATGAAGTGTTGGCGCGCATGCTTGACCGTGCACCGAACGCCACGCGCCTTACGGACAAATTGATCGCCAAGGGCCTGGTGCTCCGGGAACGCAGTGATGAAGACCGCCGTGTGGTGCATTTGTTGATCAGTGCCAAGGGCGTGGAGCTGCTGGACCGGATCGACAAGTCCTCCAAGGATGGATTTGAGGCGGTGGCACGGAAGTTGACCGTGCCTGAGGCAACGGCCATGAACATCACCTTGGACAAACTGCGGTCGTGATTTTTCGCAAGAAAGCTTCAATGCAATCGCCGGCACGTCGTAAATAACATGAGAAGCAAAATCCTCTTCACCTTTTTCACCCTGTTGACGGCATCCGTGGCCGTTGCACAATCCAAATTTCAGGTGGATACCAAGGCCACGCGCGTGGTCTGGACCGGAAAGAAGCTCACGGGACAGCATCAGGGCGGTGTGGGCGTCAGTTCCGGATCGGTGCTGTGGGGGCCAAGCGGCCTGATGGGCGCTGAAGTGGTCATGGACATGACGAGCATCTCCACCACGGACATGGATCCCGAGTACGGGACGCGCTTGGCCAACGACTTGAAATCAACGAATTTCTTCAACGCGGCCAAGTACAAGACGGCAAGCTTCAAAGCCACCAGTGTCACGCCCATCCCCAATGCCGAAGCCGGGAAGCCCAATTACAACGTGACCGGCGACCTGACCATCAAGGGGACCACCAAACCGGTGACGTTTGCCGTGCTGGCGTGGAAGGACAAAAAGGGCATCCGGGCCGCAGGCACCATGGCATTCGACCGTACCTTGTACGACATCACCTACCGGTCAGGCCGGTTTTTCGATGCGCTCGGCGACAAGATGATCGAGGACATGGTTGAAATCACCTTCGACCTGAGCGCGAAGTAGACAGTTGCGGGTCAAGCCCGGTGGGTGGCCAACTTTTCCACCATCGCCTGGTTCAGGCTGGATGCCCGCGGCCCGAACGCATTCACCAAGATCCCCTTCACTTTGTGCTTCGTGGAGCTGATCGCATACACGATGCTCTCATCGCTTGGGTTTGAATCCCCCTCGAAGCGGTGGAATTCATCGATGTTGAATTCGTCGGGGCGTAGCGATGTGTTGTTGCCGTTGCAGATGACGCATTCCTGGTCCAAGGTCAGTTCATCCGTGTAACCGCGGGCTTGCAGGTCGTTCACCGCCTGCGATAGGGTATCATAGGTGCGTGCCATGGGAACCAAGTTATGGATTGCCGCATATTGTTGCCTTGAAAACATTGGAACCGCCGTCTTGGTTCGCGGGAATGGTCGATGGGAAAAGCAAGAAGGCCGCCTGGGGAGGGCAGCCTTCTTGCCAGGAATGATGCGGGCTCAGCCCAGTTTCTTGCTTACATCGAGCATGTCCTTGATGCCGCCCAAGCTGCTGAGCACGCCGGTGGCCTCGAATGGCATGTAGATCACCTTGTTGTCCTTGCCGGTGGTCATTTCCTGCAAGGCGTCCAGGTAGCGCATGGCGATCAGGTAGTTTGCCGGGTCTGCGTTGGCGCCCTTGATAGCTTCGGTGACCAGGCGGATGGCTTCAGCCTCACCTTGTGCCCGGCGGATGCGGGCCTGGGCATCGCCTTCGGCCTGCAGCACTTGTGCCTGTTTCTGGCCTTCGGCCTCGTTGATCTGCTTCTGCTGCACGGCTTCCGCATTCAGGATCACGGCACGCTTGCTGCCTTCGGCATCGATGATCTGTGCCCGGCGGTCCCGTTCAGCGCGCATCTGCTTTTCCATGGCCTCGCGGATGTCGCGCGGCGGGTTGATGTCCTGCAGTTCCACCCGGTTCACCTTCACGCCCCACTTGTGGCTGGCCTCGTCCAGGATGGCGCGCAGCTTGCCGTTGATGGTGTCACGGCTGGTGAGGCATTCGTCCAGGTCCAGTTCGCCGATCACGTTCCGCAGCGTGGTCTGCGTGAGCTTCTCAATGGCCAGCGGCAGGTTTTCGATCTCATACACCGCCTTTACGGGGTCCATGATCTGGAAGTAGAGCAGCGCATTGATCTCCGTCATCACATTGTCCTTGGTGATCACGTTCTGCTTGGGGAAGTCATAGACCGTTTCCCGCAGGTCCAGGCGTTCCTTCTTCACGAACTGCACGAACTTGTTGCCGTCGGGCAGCTCCCGGCTGTAGCGGAACACGATCTCACGCGGCTTGTCGAACACGGGAATGATGACGTTGAAGCCGGCGGTGAGCGTTTCGCGGTACTTGCCGAAGCGTTCAATGATCATAGCCTCGCTCTGCTGCACAATGCGCACACCTTTGGCGATGATGAAGATGACGAAGAAGGCAATGAGAAGGAGTATGATGGTTCCGGGGCCCATGGTTCAACGGTTGGTTAGGGGTTTTACGATCAGGGTATTGCTTTCCACGCGCACTACCTCAACGAGGTCGCCCATGCGCAACGGGGCATCGGTGAGGCATTCGGCGCGCCAGTCGTCGCCGCCCACCTGCACACGCCCCAGCCGCAGGCCGGGGTCGAAATCCTGGCTGACCCGGCCGTGCTGCCCGGCCAAGGCATCCGCGTTGGTACGCACATGGTCCTTGCTCCAGAAGCGCTTCATCAGCAACGGGCGCACGGTGAAGAACGCCAGTAACGCGAAGGCCGAGAACGCCAGCAATTGACCTGCGGCGCCGAAGCCAAGGCCCGCAGTGATGCTGGCTGCGATGCAACCGATGCCAATGCAGAACAAAAAGAAACCGGGGAGGAAGATCTCCGCGATCATCATCAACAAGGCTGCAGCCGCCCACCAATGCCATTGGAAAAAGTCCATGTTCTGCTTTTCTTCGAGCCGAAAGATAGCCCGCCGCAACTACTGGGGGGCCGGGATTCGGGATGAGTGGTGCGGGGGACTGATGAAGGCGTGCAGGCGGCGGCCGGTGCGCTACTTTCGCGCGCCATGGCCGGAAAGATCAGGGGTTTCCTCAGCTCGCCGCAGGGCCGTGACAGCCTGTTGACCACCCTTACCGAAGGATTGTCCATGCTGGGCATGGTGCTCACCTTCCGCTTGGCGGCCCAGGTGGACAAGCAGGACCTGGACATATACGTGATCGTTCGGCGCACCGTGGCTTTCGTGTTCCCGGTGATCCTGATGGGCGCCATGGTGGGCCTGACGCGCTTTGTGTCCATGAGCAGCAGGCTGGAGCAGAAGCGCGGCTACCTGTGGGGCGCGTTGACCTGGGTGCTTCCCTTGGGCGTTGTTGCGGTTGTACTTGCGTTCCTGCTCGCTGAACCCTTGGCATGGATGCTGTTTGGCGCTGCAGCGAGCGCACCCTTGGTGCCCCCCTTGGCATTGATGACCGTGGGAATTGCGCTGCACGGAGTGGCCTATGGCTATTTGCGCGGAAAGCCGGCCATCGGTGCCGCGAATTTCGCGCAGCTTTCCGTTTGGGCACTCATTCCCTGTTCGGCATTTTTGGCATGGAAGGACATGGCCACGGTGCTCTGGGCCACCGGCATTGGGTGGGTGCTGGTTCCGCTGTTGTCGATCTTGCCTGCGCTATTGGCGCCACGCAAGGAAAAAATGCGCCGGGAGCGGAGCGAGCTGTTGCGCTACGGGCTTCCCCGGGTGCCGGGTGACGTGGCACTGGGGGCCTTGCTCACGGTACCCGGTTACGTGGCCTTGCGCACATACGGACTGGACGTGAGCGGCGAGGTAGGTTTCGGTGCCACGCTGTTGAACTTGGCCTCGGCCGTATTCTCGCCGGTGGCCTTGTTGCTGTTGCCTGCGGCGGCCGGGCGGCTGGCTGCTGGCGACCATGCCGGCCTGGAACACAATATCGCGCGGCTGTTCCGCTTGGTATTGTTCGGCGCGTTGGCCATTACCGCGGGTTTTGAACTGCTCGCCAAACCATTGCTGTTGCTGTATCTGGGCCCCACCGGTGAAGCTTACCTGCCCATGGCCAGGATCATCTTCATGGGCGCACTGCCATTCGGGTTCTTCAATGGCATGCGCAGCGTGCTGGACGCCTACTTCCATACACCGCGCAACGGTGTGAACCTGGTGAAGGCATTCAGCCTGCTGTTGCTGGGCAGCGCAGTGCACCTGCTGATCCCCACGCCATGGTACACCATGGGCGTGGTAACAGTGCTTGCCATGTACTATTTGGGCTGGCTCACGTGGCGTGATGTGGGCTTTGTGCGCAGTGAGCTGCGCCGGATGGCGGTGCGGCCGGAAAACCAACTGCGCTTGGTGGTGCTGATACCGGACGCGGTGGATGGCAGCACCTATGCCGCTTCCAAGTCCCAGGCAAAGGCATTGGCGCTGCATGGTTGCGAAGTCTCGCTCTTTCACCTGGAGCACCGATCATCCCTTGCAAAGCTTTTCAAGGCGCGCCGCGCATTCAAGCGATTGTTGCATGCGCAACGCCCGGATGCCGTGCATGTGCATTTCGGCTCCGTGGCCGCGCTGTTCACTGTGTTGGTCAGCTCCGTGCCCGTGGTGGTCACCTTCATGGGCGATGATCTGGACCGCAGTGACATCCCCGGGCCTGTCCGTGCACGCGTGGGGGGGCTGTTCAGCCAGGTGGCGGCATTCTTTGCATCGGGAATCATATGCAACAGCCAAGCAGCGCGCGAACGATTGTGGTGGCGGCAGGGTGATGCGGTGGTGTTGCCATTGGGGGAGGATGGCCTGGGGAACAGTGAGGCAACTTTGGCGTACTTGAAGAAGGTGGCATTCCACAGCACCGTGGGTAAGCAGGCATCGCCATGAACGTAGACCCCGGCCGTCCTTCAAGTGAGCCGAGGTTCCTGAAATCCGTGGCCGCGCTTTTCAGTGGCACGGTGCTGGCGCAGGCCATACCATTTGTGCTGGCACCGGCAATTGCCCGGCTCTACGATGCGGAACAGTTTGCCACCTTCGGTACGCTCATGGCCGTGTTCAACATCCTGAACGTGGTTGCCGCCGGGCGGTACGACCAGGCCATTGTGCTCCCCAAGGAAAAAGCACAGGCCAGTGCACTGGCCAAAGGAGCGATCTTGCTGGTGGCCGGCTCCACGGTGCTGGCTGCGGCCATATTGGCCGGCTTCAGCAAGCAATTGGAACAGGTGGCCACGTTGCCTGACCTGCACCGGTTAGCCGCGCCTTTGGTGGCGTTGACTTTCCTTGGAGGTGTTCAACTCGTGTTGTTGCAATGGCTGCTCAGGAACCGCGCCTTTCCGGTGATCGCCCGGCAGAAGGTGCTGCAATCCGTTGCCGTAACGGGGTTTACGCTGTTGCTGGGGTGGTTGGCATGGCGGAACGGACTGGTCACGGGGTATGTTTTGGGTTGGCTGATGTACACGGCAGCCACGCTGTGGATCGTGGTGCGTAGCTATCCGCTGGGCAAGGTCTGGGACCCCGCTGCGATCAAGGCGGCTTTGCGGACATACAAGGACTGGCCGTTGCACAACGCATGGCCCGCCTTGCTGAACGCGGTGGCTTCGGGCATGGCCGTGATCTACATGGTGGCCTACTTCGACGTGCAGGTGGTGGGGGAGCACAATTTTGCAAGGCAGTACTTGCTCGTGCCAATTAGCATGGTGAGCGTGGCCTTGGGCCAGGTGCTGTTCGAGCGCACGGCTTCCCGGGTACGCGAGCGCTTGCCCATTCATGCCGACCTGAAGAAGACCACTTGGGCACTGACGGGGCTTGCGGTCCTGATCGCCTTGGTGGTCACGTTGTTCGGCGAGCCGCTGTTCGCCACCATATTGGGCGAGCAATGGAGGTATGCCGGCCACATCGCGGGCATCCTCATCTGGGGCTATTCCGCACAATTGGTGGGCAGTCCGCTGGGCACGCAGCTCATCGCCATGGGCAAGGTGAAGGCGGCCATGCTTTTCCCGGTGTTCTATGCGCTGCTGCTGGCATTCCTGCCGCTGTTCAAGCATGTTGCAGCCACGCATTTCATGGCCCTGCTGAGTGCTACGGAGGTGCTGGCCTACGGGGGCTATGCGGCCCTGGTGTGGTTCCATGTAATGAAGTACGAACGATGGATGGCGGCGACAAGATGAGAACAGTGCTGAAGCATCACGGGATTTTGGCTTTGCACCTGTTGATCACGGCCTTGTTGCTCATTGGATTGATCGAGCGCACGCAACTGCGTTACTTGCCCCAAGTGTTCCTCTATATCGGTGCGCTGCTGTCTGGTTATGCCATGTTGGACAGGCTTATGCCAGGGCTCCGGCACCCTGTCGCACAGTCTTCGCCCTATACACTGTTCTTCATCAGGGCCGTACTGGTGGCCCAAGTGATACAGATGATCGCACACTGGGCCTGGCTTGGCGGCATGCCGCTGTGGGAGGCGCTGCACGAGCAAAATGATCTGCGCATTGTGGCGATCAGGCGTGCGGCGGGGGAGGGTATTCCGTTGTCTTTGGACTACTTCTCCCATTTCCTGATCAAGGCGTTCGTGCCGATGGCGCTGCTTCTCGCTTGGTCCAAGGAGCGGCGCTTGTTCTGGCTCTTGGCCGCATGCGCCTCCGTGTATGCGGTTTCGCTCTTGGCAAAGAGCTTTTTCATCACGCTGTTCGTGCCGTTGTTGCTTGCCTTTCTGGTCACCCGCCAATGGAAGTGTTCCGCAGTGCTTGTATCGCTGTTCCTGGTGGTCACCGTGCTGCTGTCCACCGCTGCCAATCCGCAGAAACTGCGGACGCAGCCGGATCAAGACGTCAAGGGCATGGCCGTGCCTGAGGATGCCGGGGTGAAGGAACATGGATTCCTCCTGGATGCACTGCTCGGTGTGGGCCGCCGGGTTGTGCTGATGCCCGGTTGGACCGTGGCGGAGTGGTTCATGCACATCCCATCGGACATCCCCTATGCGAAGGGTGGAGTGGTAAGGCCGTTAGCGGTGGTGCTCGGCGTACCTTACTCGGATTACACGGAAAAGATCTACAACCTGGTCTATCCTGAAATGGCGGCCAAGCACGTGCCCGGTACCATGGGCACGGCCTCGTTCATGTATGGCTACGCCAATTTCGGAAGTTGGGGCCTGTTCGGTGCCGGATTGATCACCGCATGCGTCCTACTGCTTGTGCAACGCATATTCGGCCCCCGCTGGAAGTGGGCTCTTGTATTGAACGCCTTTCCCTTGCTGGCGCTGAGCGGAAGCGCCCTGCCCACGGTGCTGCTAACCCACGGTTGGGGTTTGACCATCTTGCTCTTCCTTTGGCTCCGGCCTGCACACGAGCCCGCCGCATGACCCGCGTCTGCCACATCACCACCGTGCACGGCGCGTTCGACGACCGCATCTTCT
>JAFDZG010000006.1 GCA_018267065.1 Bacteroidota bacterium | reverse complement strand
GACAAGGTGCTCACCGCCTACGGGCGTGTGCCCAATGGCGCCTACGTCATTGATGAGGAAGGCCGGTTGATCTTCCGCGGCACTTGGGCGGACAGCCGCAAGATCGAGCAGATCGTGAACACCGTGCTGAAGTGGGAGGCCGATGGAAGGCCGAAGTTGAAGGCGCAGCAGGTACCGTAGCGTCACACTTTCACCAGCTTCCAGCGGCCTTTGCGGAAGAGGGCGATGCAAAGCACGGCCAACAAGCTTTCGCTCACCGCGATTGAAATAAATACGCCTTCCGGCGCTTGAAGCCCCCGTGCGAGGTACAAGGCCAACGGAATTTCCACCAGCCAGAAGCACACCAAATTGAGCCAAACCGGCGTGGCAGCGTCACCGGCCCCGTTGAACGCTTGTGAGAGGACCATGCCGTAGGCATAAAAGACGTAGCCGGCTGAAACGATGCGCAGGGCCTGCACGCCCACATCCGCCACGGCCGGCACAGCCGTGAAAAATGCCATCAGCCAAGGCGCAAGTGCAAACATGGCCAGCGCCATGCATCCCATGTAGGCCATGTTTGCATGGCCGCACAACCACGCGCTTCGTTCCGCCCGGTCCGCATGGCCCGCACCAAGGTTTTGACCCACCAGCGTGGAGGCCGCGTTGGCAATGCCCCATGCGGGAAGCAGGGCGAACACAACGATGCGAACCGCGATGGTGTAGCCCGCCACGGAATCGCTTCCGAAGCTGGCCACAATGCGCACCAGGAAAAGCCAACTGGCCGAAGCGATGAGGAACTGGGCCGAAGCGGCGCCCGACAACCGCACCACGTTCCACAGGGCGGCCCAAGCCACCCGGAGGTGGCGGCGCGCCAGCACCACTTTGCCGCGCCCGTCAAACAGGTGCCAACATTGGTAGGCCACTCCGCAAGCACGTCCGGTAACCGTGGCCACCGCAGCACCTGTAACGCCCATGGCGGGTATGGGGCCCAGGCCGAAGATCAAGAGCGGGTCCAGCACGATGTTGATGCCGTTGGCCAGCCACAAGGCCCGCATGGCAAGTGCCGCATTGCCGGCACCGCGGAAAATGGCGTTAATGCTGAACAGGAGCAGGATCACCACGTTGCCGCCCAACATGATGCGCATGAACGGTGTGCCCATGCCGATCACTTGCGGGGAAGCCCCCATCGCGGCCAGAAGCGTGCCCGGTGCCAAGATTCCCGGCAAGCCCAGCACCAAGCCCAGCACCAATGCAAGGACCACGCCTTGCACTGCGGACGTGTCCGCACCTTCCCGGTCCCGTTCACCCGTGCGCCGCGCCACCACGGCGGTAATGCCAGCGGCCAGGCCCCAGGCCAGGCTGTACACCACCATCAGCACACCTTCGGTGAGGCCCACCACGGCCACGGCATCCGTGCCCAAATGGCCTACGAAGAACACATCCACCACTGCAAAGAGTGATTCCATGGCCATCTCCAGCACCATGGGAATACCAAGCAACACAATGGCCCGTCGGAGGTCCATGGCCGTGAAGTCCCGATCACCGCCCCGCAGGGCCTCACGAAGCGTGCCCAACACCTCTTTCACCGCCATGGCACCAAAGTTGCAACGCCTGCACCGAAAGACCGGAACCGGCGATCGGCGCTGTTAATCTTTGGTTAAAGTCCCACGCCCCCGGCACCCTTGCAGGAAATTTGCGTTACAACACCGGAAAACACAACAACAGCACATGAAGAAGCTCATCGCAACCCTCAGCCTCAGCGCGCTCGTTCTGGGTGCCTTTGCACAGGAAAACACCAAGACCGTTGGCGGCAGCGGCCCCATGATCTCCTTGGACAAGGAGGTGCATGATTACGGCACCATCGAACAAAATGCCAATGGCACCTGCGAGTTCAAAGTGACCAACACCGGTGACCAGCCCTTGATCATCAGCAAATGCCAAGGAAGCTGCGGCTGCACGGTTCCCAAGTGTGAAACGGCCCCCATCGCCCCCGGCGCCACTTCCATCATCACGGTGAAGTACGCAACGGAGCGCGTTGGCCCCATCAACAAGTCCGTTACCATCACCAGCAACGCGGTTAACGCCCCCACCAAGATCATCCGCATCAAGGGTGAAGTGAAGGCTTCCGCCAATGCAGCGCCCACTTCGCCGGTGAAGGCCAACAGCCCCATGGCTCCCACGGCCAAGTAAGCTGCGGTCCATTGCCTTTGGAAGGGCTGCCCCCCGGGGCGGCCCTTTCCTTTTGCCCAACACCGGAAAAGGGCCGCAAACACGAGGAGATCAAGAAAAACGGAACTCAGGATCGCCCGTTGGCGTTAAATTCGCGCCATTGAAATCCGGGCCTGATACAGCAAGCAAAAGATGAGCGAGACCGCAACGATCATATTGGATGGGAAGAGCTACGAATTCCCAGTAGTGACGGGAAGTGAAGGGGAGCGCGCGATCGATATCAGCAAGCTGCGATCGGAAACCGGTTACATCACCTTGGACTTCGGGTACAAGAACACCGGTGCCACCACCAGCGCCATCACTTTCCTGGACGGTGAGAAGGGGATACTGCGCTACCGCGGCTATCCCATAGAACAATTGGCGGAAAAGGGAAGCTTCACCGAGGTGGCCTACCTGCTCCTGAACGGGGATCTGCCCAACGCCAAACAACTTCAGGAGTTCGAAGGGAACATCCGCTACCATTCCCTGGTGCACGAAGACCTGAAGCACTTCTTCCAGTTCTACCCCAGCAATGCCCACCCCATGGGCATCCTCTCGGCGATGGTGAATTCGCTGAGCACCTTCTACCCCAAGAGCCAAACGCCCAACCGGCCCAGCAAGGACGTGGAGCGCACCATCTACCGGCTCATCGCAAAGATGCCCACGCTGGCAGCGATCAGCTACAAGAACAACCTGGGCCACCCGTACATGTACCCGGACAACAAGCTGGGCTACGTGGAGAATTTCCTGCACATGATGTACGGGCTTCCCACGGAAGAATACGTGGCCGACCCCGTTGTGGTGGACGCGCTCAACAAACTGTTGATCCTGCATGCCGACCATGAGCAGAACTGCAGCGCCAGCACGGTGCGCATGGTGGGCAGTTCCCATGCCAACCTGTACAGCGCCATTTCCGCGGGCATCGCAGCCCTGTGGGGTCCCTTGCACGGCGGTGCCAACCAGGAGGTGATCGAAATGCTGGAGACCATCCGGAACGACGGCGGGGACATCCAGAAATGGGTGAACAAGGCCAAGGACAAGAACGATCCCTTCAGGCTGTTCGGGTTCGGGCACCGGGTGTACAAGAATTTCGACCCGCGCGCCCTGATCATCAAGCGGAGCAGCGATGCCATCCTCAAAAAAATGGGCATCAACGACCCGGTGCTTGACATTGCCAAGCAGTTGGAAGAGATCGCGCTGAAGGATGATTACTTCATCGAACGCAAGCTGTACCCCAATGTGGACTTCTACAGCGGCATCATCTACCGCGCCATCGGCATCCCCACGCGCATGTTCACGGTGATGTTCGCCTTGGGCCGCCTGCCGGGCTGGATCGCCCAATGGAAGGAAATGATGGAGAACAAGGAACCCATCAGCCGGCCGCGCCAGATCTACACCGGGGCCACTGCCCGGGACTACGTGCCCATGGCTTCGCGCAAGTGAAGACCAGGTCGTACCGCGATAACCAGGCCGGCCTGCTCCCTATCGGGAACTTCGCTTACATTGGCACCGCATAACCCCGACCATGAACACACGCAAGATCATCGGCTACGTCCTCTGGTTGCTGGCTTTCCTGATTCCCTTTCAACCTGCCATCCTTAGTACGGACGGCATCCACAACGTAACGGGGTTGATCAGTTTCATTGTCCTCTTGGTACTGCTCTTCACCGGTTACTTCCTGGTGGACGGCGCCAATGCCGCCGGAAAGGCGGATGCGCACCACGGGCATTGACCTGCAACTACAAGCCAACCATCGCTAGTCCGCATTTGGGCCGGCCTTCTCCATCTTGCGTTGTGCCCTGGCCTTGGGGTCATGGAGGGTGAACACCCGTGAAATATTGAAGCCGAAGTGTATGTCGCCGGCAAAGAAGTCCCCGGTGGTTTCGGTGATGTAGGCACGCTCGAACATGCCGGTGCTGTTGGTGAAATGCAATTGGAACACGTGTCCGCCGGTTTCAATGTCGAACCCCAGTGCCAATGAATTATGGAAGGCATCGCGGGGCCCTTGGTCCGGCAGCACATAGAAGTATTCCGCGTTGATGGCAACCCGCTTGCTGAGCTTCAGGCGCCCGGCAATGCCCATGTTCATCAAGTCGTTGCGGTCATCAGGCCCGGCCACCAGGTTGCGGTGCACCACCCCCGGGGTCAGCTGGAGGGTGAACGCCTCCGAGAATTTGCGGCCCACAACGGCTTGGAAACTGTATGCCAACCGATGGGTGAAGTAGTCCTGGATGCCATCAAAGTACCAAGGCACTTTGTCCTCGGCAAGCGTGGTGGCCGATGCAGAAGCCACTACTGCCAAGGTAACGGGCATGGAGCAGCCCTGGTCGCACTGGCGCAGTACCTTGAATTTTGCAAACCCGTCCAGGGTCTTCTCATAGGAACTTCGGCCAAAGCCGACCATCAACCGGTCGGTGAGCCCATAATCAAACCCCAGCCGGATGGTGGCCTGGTCCAGCCCGAAAAGCTCCTGCACCCCGGTGCTGAGGAATCCGAATCGGTGCCCGATCCGGAAATCCAGCACACCGTGGGGTGTATTCTCCAAGCTGTGCCCGTTGATCACGCGGGTGGATTTAAAGCTTGCAGTTGTGTATGCCTCGCTCTCACTGCTATCGTTTCCCAGTAGCTGCAAAAGGTCATCCTGCGCATGTAGTGCCATGGGTGCAATGGCAACCGCAAAGGCAAAGAGCTGGGTTCTCATGGACAGTTCCCGTTCAAGTAAGTGCAGTTTCTACAAGGGCGCGTACGCCAGCTTCACCTTCACGTCGATGATTTCAGCGATCTTGTTCCGCACCACACCCGGAACCTTTATGCCATAGTCCTCCGGCTTCACCTTGAACTCGCTTCGTGCTTTCAATGTGCCTCCCGCTTCGGTGGTGAACACGCCCTGCACGGTGACCTGTTTGGTAATTCCATGGATCGTAAGGTTCCCTGTCACGGTAACGGAATGCTCGCCGGCCTTGGCCAGATCATCCCCTGGCGCAGGTTGTACTTTCCCCTTGAACAATGCTTTGGGGAAGGTGCTGCTCTCCATGTAATTCTCATTGAAATGCTCCTGCATCATGGCCTTCTCAAACTCGAAAGCCTTGATCAGTGCTGAAAACTCAACCGCGCCTGTGGCGGGTACGAACACGCTGGCCACTCGCTGGTTCACAGCGGTAATGTCCTCCATGGGCGTACTGGAGAAGAAGGAGATCTCCCCGGTTCGCGTGGCAAAGTTCGTTTGGGCGGCAAGTAATGCCGGCATCAAAAGGGAGCTGGCATAAGAGGCTGTCCGAATGTTCATTGTGTTGGGGGTGAAGAGTTTGTTTTTGGTGGTCAAGGCTTGAGAATGGAGCATCGTTGCAGTAATACGTCCAAGTTGTACCCCGCACAAAACCCTTGGATCCGTGCCGTATCACCCTTCGCCGGAACAGGTTCAGTTCCGGGTTCGAGCACGCACACCACGGCACCCAGTGGATCTCCGGTTTCAAAGAGCACTTGCACCATTCCGCCTGGTATGGTGGAAACTTCCCTTACGGCACCTTTCACGGCCACCAACTTGTCATTGAATCGTTTTCCAGCCGCCACTTCATCCGCTTGGAAAGCGGTAAAAAGTTCCGGCGCCCCGATCGTCAGATCAGCCGTTCGTCCTTCGGCCACGGCGGGTTTCGCCTGCGTTATCCGGTACACCAGCACTGCGGATGCGGCGATGACCAATCCCAGCAATAACAGAATGTGTTTGCGTTTCATGGTTCAGTTGTTCGGGGCCCCGGCCTGGATCCAGAGCTCGATCTGCTTTATCGCACAAGGTTCCAGCATGCCGCCCGGTGGCATGAACGGGCCATTCCCTTCGTACTTGATGGCAGGCAGCACGGCACCGTTGTCCACCTGGGCCTTGAAACCGGCATAGGTGGTAAAATCACCGGTGCCTTGCCCTCCGGCCACATGGCACCCAAGTACGGCACAGTTGCTTTGCAGGATGGGCTGTACCGTGGCCGTGAACGAAATTGCACTGGTATCGCAGAACCCGCTTGGATACAAATCCGATTCCACGTCGTAATAGCAGCCATTGAACAAGGTTGCCACCAAGGTAGCCCCCAGAAAGATGGTGCCAAACCTTATCCGCATGGTCAATTCAATTATTGGGCGCGCCGTCGGCGATCCACGCCAGGATCTGGTTGATCTTGCAATCATCGAGCATGGGGCCAGAGGGGGGCATGAACGCAAACGGGGATTGGTGCTGCACGGCACCAGCCAATCTTCCATCCATGGCCACATTGTTCAGAACGCCCCAGGAGCTGTAATCCAGGCCGCCCTGCGGTTGCGGTCCGCTGTGGCACCCCAGGCAGTGCGATTGCACCAACGGGAACACGGTTCCGGAGTAGGTCACGTTCACCGTATCACAGGCATCATCGCAGGAGTTGTTAGGAAAACCTTGCTGGATCCATTGGTTTATCAGCGCCAATTGGTCCGGGGACAACGGGGACTGCGGAGGACGCGGCATGACCTTGTCAGGATCATCCTCGGTGAGCGCTTCCCAGAAATCACCGTCTTGAACGGTGCCGTTGGCCATTAACGTTGCGTAGCTGGTGATCTGGATGCCGTCATTGTCGTTGGTGGCCTGGTCGTGGCAGCCGGATACCGCGCAATTGGAGATCAGCAACGGCAGGATCTGCTGTTCGAAGTACACGCTGTCTGGATCGCACTCCACGATCGGCAGCGGCCCCGGTCCTGAACCTTGGTCTTCCACCCCCTCATCCGGAGGAACCACTGGTTCATGCTTGCAGGAGTACAGGCTGCAAAGGAGCATGCCCATCACAGCGGCACAGCGCAAGGTTCCCAGGGGCAGCGGGCTGGCGGAAGGTGCGGGGAGGAACGACATGTTCAATTCGACTGTTATGAGGGTAGACCCCGTTCCGGGGCATGCAGTTGCTTGATCGTTTCAGCGCTTATTGTCCGGCCCGAAGTTGCCGTTTCTTTTGACCTCCTTGATCAAGGCCATGAGCTGGATGGCATCCAACCGGTTGTGGTAGCGTGGTTCGCGGTTCAGGCGCATGATCTGGCCCAACAGCGCCCCTTGATCGGCCCTCAACAACAGGTCCAGATCTTTGGGATCAAGCATGCTCATGGTGTCCATCTGCGTGGGTGGATGCGATCCGTTGCGGCCCTTCATCGTTCCATTGCATCCACAAAACAACGGTGTACGGCCCAGGATGGAAACTCGGACCCGACGAGGCGGGAAGAAAGGACGACGAACCGGCAACTACCCCGCAAGCCAGCGCTTGAACTCCGCTGATCGTTCACTGCTTACAATGGCATCCTCGGCGAACGGCGGCTGGAGCACCACCTTTACCCTGCTCTTGCTGTATGCCAACATCTCCTGAATGCTCCGGAAATTCACGATCAACTGCCGGTTCAACCGAAAGAACCGGTCTGCCGGTAGTTGGTGCTCCAAGCGGTCCAGGCTTTCGTCCAAAGGCAGGTCCTTTCCCTCCAACGTGCGCAAGTAGGTGTCCTTCCGATGGGAATGGAAGTAGGCGATGTCCTGGGGTTCCACCACACGGATCCGGTCGCCAATACGGATCAGAAAGCGTTTGACCGGTACCGTAGGGCGCTCAGCGGCGATGTCTTCCCGTTTGGCCAATCCACCGAGCCCGCGTACGGTGCGCAGGTGGCGCAGGCGGTCCAAGGCAGCGGCCAGCTCCTCTCGTTTCACGGGCTTCAACAAGTAGTCCAACGCGTTCACACGGAAGGCCTTGAGCGCGAACTCGTCGAAGGCGGTGATGAAGACCACCGGGCATGCCACGTCCACGGCACTGAACACCTCGAAGCTGTTGCCATCGGCAAGGCGCACATCGAAGAGGGCCAGGTCCGGTGGTTCATGTTGCTTGAACCAAGCCACGGCCTGTTCCACCGAGGGCAGGTCCGCCACCACCTCCACCCCGGGGTCCAATTCCGCGAGCAGCTTGCGCATGCGCCTTACGGCGGCGGGTTCATCCTCAACGATCGTCACGCGCAGGTTCATGGCCGGATCAAAGGTATCCGTATGATGAAAAGGCCATCTTCCGGCCCTGCGATCACCGGTGTTGGGCTCAACGCCGCGTAACGCTTGCGGATGCTCTCCAGCCCGAAGCCGGTGGAGCGCACCGGGGAAGACCGCGGCCGCATGAGGTTGGACACCACCAGCAGGCCAGCTTCCGCCCGTACCTGGATCAGCAAGGGCCGGTCCATATCGGAAATGTTGTGCTTGATGGCGTTCTCCACCAATAATTGCAGGGTCAACGGCACCACCTGCATGCGGCGGTTTTCAGCGCCAACGGAAACATCCAAAGCTATGGCCCGGCCAAAGCGGCGTTGTTCCAGGCGGAAATAGGTAGCGACCAGGCTGAGCTCCTCGTCCAAGGAAATGGTGGGCCTGTCACGCACATGGAGGATGTTGCGGAAAAAGGTGCTCAGTTCTTCAACCTGTTCCACGGCCTTGGCCGGTTCCGATTCGATCAATTCCACCAAGGTATTGAAGCTATTGAAGAGGAAGTGGGGGTCCACCTGGCTGCGCAGGGCTTCCAGCTGAAAGCGGACCTGGTCCTGTTCGAGCTTTTGCCGATAGCGCAGCCGCCGTTCACGCGCACGGAACCAGAGTGCAACCAACAGTACCAACGCCGCCACTGCGCAGGGCGCTGCCCACCACAACCGCCACCACGGAGGAAAAATGACGAAGCTTTGCCGGGTCCATTCGGCCCCGTTCGGCTCCTCGCCCACAAAGGCCCGCACCTCGAACGTGTACGTTCCAGGCGGCAATGCGGGATAGCTGGCCTCGCGTTCGCGGGTGCGCAGGACCTTGTCGCTCAGGCCCGACAGGCGCAGCTCGAAGCGCACCGCTCCGGGATCGGCGTAGTGCGGCGCGGCAAAGCGGAAAGTGACCGCGTTGCGGTCATGGGGGGTCTCCCAGTCCTGTTCCGTCGGCAGGTGCACGTTGTCCACCACCACATCGGTGATCACCGTCCTCAGGTTGGGCGAGAACCATGAAGCGGGCGCTTGCAAGCGGACCAACCCTTTGTTGCAAGCCAGCCACAGCGATCCATCCGGGCCGGTGCCCACTGCGTTCAACTCAGCCTGCAGGCCGCCCAACCCGGCTTGGGCGGTGATATCACTCCACATGCCGTTGGAGGTATCGTACGCCATGGCGGCACCGTCGCTGAACACCAGCACATGGCGGCCAGTGCAGGCCAAGGCGAACAGGTCACCTTGGAATTGCGGCATGGTGCCGTCCGTGCAGAGCAGGGTGTCCTGCCTCAACCGGCACAAACCGCTTTCCGGGCCGATCGCCCAAATGCTGCCCGCACCATCACGCGCCAAGGAATAATAGGTGCGCGGCCCGGACCGGTCCACGGGCTTCAGCCCATCGGGACCTGATCGCACGATCCCGTTGCCATCCGTGGCACCCAGCACGGTTCCATCAGGCAAGGGCAGCAGCGCGTACATGAAGCCCGGTCCCATTGGCGCGTAGCAGGTGGCCTTGCCGTCCATCAACCTGCACATGCCCGAGAGGGTGGCCAGCCAGATCTCCGGGCCACGGGTACGCACGCTGAGCACGTTGGGATCGATGCCATTCTTCTCGCGGGTAAAATGATCGATGCGCCCGTTCGGCCGCACGGCGAAAAGGCCGTTGCCGAAACTGGCGGCCCAGATGGTGCCATCAACGCCAACGTCCAGCGATACGATCGGCGTTTGCGGGTCTGCGGGCACAGGCCCATGCTTCACGAGAGGGCCGGCCAGCTCTCCCAACGGGCAGGAGTACACCCCTTCCACCGTGGCGAACCAGATGCGGTCGCTTCCTACATGCAGTGCATTGATCCGGCTGAGGTCTTTGCCGGCCAGCTCCGGAATGAAGTAAGTAGCCGGATCGGCGCGGTAGATGTTCCCTGTTCCATCACACCACCATACCACGCCCTCACGATCACAGAACAAGTCCGTGGCAGGCAGGGCACCCGGCAGCAGCCTATCGGACGGGCTGGATCCCTGCCGGCTCAAGCTGCGGTCAAAGTAGGTGGCTCCCGGCCGGGTACCGGCGATCCAGAGCTGTTCACCATGCGCTGCGATGTTGCGCACTGCTCCCCCGCATGCTTCCGCGGACCAAGCATCGGTGCGACCCCTTCCGCCGGGAGTCCAAAGGAATGCGCCTCCATTGTCCGTGCCTGCCCATACCCCACCTGCCGGAGCCTCCGCCACGGACAAGACCAAGTTGTCCGGGGCAGCCTGCCGCTGATCGTACACCTCTACGACTTGCCGGTTCTTCACCAAGGCAAGACCTTGGTCCGTTGCAGCCACCAAGCTGCCGCTCTTCAGCAGGCACAGGTCGTTCACATGGCTGTCCGGCAGACCTTGCCGTGTTGAAAGCACGCGGATTCCTTGGTTCTCGATGGAGATGATCCCCGCGCCGTAGGTACCCAGGTGGACCGCAGTGTTGGCCTCCACCACGATGGCCTGTACCGGGCATCGGACCAGTACGGTATCGGAATAGAGCGTATCGGCCCGGGGTCCGGCACAATACAGCACCACGCCCGAACTCAACGCCACAACCATGCCGTTGCCTCGCGCGGCCATGGCCGATATGGATGCCGTGCCGATGGATGTCATCACTTCCACCCGGTCCCCGTCCAGCCGCAGCAGGCCATGATCGCTGGCGGCCCAGATCAGCCCGTGCCGGTCCTGGGCCAAATGGGTGATGGCCGTTCGGCGCTGCCCCACGCGGATCTCCTGCACCTCGGTGTGGGGATACTGGGCGGCACCTGGACCGGCCAATAACACCAACGGAAGGCTGGCCCACGGGAACCTCATGTGCCCCGATCGCGCTTGAACAAAAGGTCCAGTTCCACCTGGATCAACGGGGCGATCTTCTGGTGCACGATCCGCGGGACCCGGATGGCATGATCATCCAGTGCCACTTCAAAGCGTGCCGTAACACGCGCCCCCTCCGGGGAAACCACCACCGTGCATGGAATGATGCGCTCCTTCGCCAAGCCATGGATCGCCAAGGTGCCTTTGGCCCTCACCGTTCGGGTGCCCGGAGTGCTGAAATCCATCTCATCGATGAGCCGCCCGGCAAAGCTGGCGTATGGCCAGGTGCCCTGCTCCAGGTAGTTCTCATTGAAATGCTCGCGCTGCATCGGGGAATTGAACCCTTGGAACTCGGCTATCGGCACTTGCACGGCAAAGGTGCGAGCCACGGGATCGAGCAATCCGCTGCACTTGGTGTTGGTTGCGGTGATCCGCTCCAGCGGGGCATTGCTCACGAAAGTCACCTCGGAGCGCACCAGCCGCAACAGAGCCCGGTCCTGGGCGAACCCCTGGCTGCACCATGCCAAGACCAAGCAGCCAGTGAACAAATGCAGCAAGCCGGGTTTCATGTGGTTCAGCCAGTTCGTGGAGCCGCTCCCGAGGCGGATTGTTGCCGGGACCACAAGGTGCTTTGTATGGCCCGAAATTAGGCTCCTGCATGGAACCCCATGCAGCCCGGCTATATTTGCCGCCCTTCAGCAAGGGCCACGGCACGGCCGCCGCTGAACAGCCTTTCAGGAGAGGTGCCGGAGTGGTCGATCGGGTCTGTCTCGAAAACAGAAGTGCCCGCAAGGGTACCGGGGGTTCGAATCCCTCCCTCTCCGCCAACGCGGCCCGCGCAGCGGGCGATTCCTTCAGCAGACATGCTGCCGAGCTTACTCGAAGCAGCAGGGTTGCTGAAGGAATCAAAGACCGCGCAGCGGGATTTGCGTTGAAGCCTCCCCCCTTCAGGGAAGCCGTTCCCACGGCAATCCCTCCCT
>JAFDZG010000069.1 GCA_018267065.1 Bacteroidota bacterium | reverse complement strand
CCTTCCAATTTCCAGGAGGATGCACCGGCCTCTTCCACGGAGGTGGTCGCCGCGGACCCCGTTACGGGGCAGTCGGTGAACCAGACCACCACGGTAACCACCACGGACGGTACGCCCGGCGGCAATGTGAACTTCAATGTGGATGTGAACGGCGTGGGCATGAACATGACCATCCATGATGGCACGGGCGGCACCACGACAACCACTACCACCACTACCACCACTACGACAACCACGTCCTCTTCCACCACGAACCAAGTTCAGGAACAGCCAGCCCCCGCGCAAACCCCGGATCCCGCGCCGGCAACGGGTGCCGGGTGCAGCCAGCCGATGTCCACCGCGGATTTCAACGAGGCCGTGGCCAGCATCAACGACAAGGGTTTCGAGGAAACCAAGCTCACCTTGGCCAAACAGATCGGAAACAGCAACTGCATGTCCGCGGCGCAGGTAAAGACCATCATGGGATTGTTCGGCTTCGAGGACAGCAAGCTCGACTTTGCCAAGTTTGCCTATGACCATGTAAGCGACCGCAACAACTATTACAAGGTCAATGATGCCTTCGGTTTCTCCAGCTCGGTGGATGAGTTGAACAAGTACATCCAAAGCCGCTGAGCCGAAGGACGTGATCCCTCCACCGGATGAAAGCCCCGTTTTCAGCGTTGTTGTGCCTCGGTTTTGCCTTGGCGGCCTGCACAGGGTCCAAATCGCTTTCCAAAAAAGCGGGAAAGCTGGATTCGGGCGGCATGTATGCCGAGGCAGCGGAGATGTACTTGCAGAGCGCCGTGCGCAATGGCAAGAACATCGATGCCAAGATCGGCCTGAAGAAAACCGGGCAAATGGTACTGAACGACAAGCTCAGTGCATTCTTCAAGGCCTTTGGCGTGGGTGACGACAAGGAAGCCGCCGTGAACGCCTACCTGGATGCCAAGGATTACCAGGACCGCGTTCAGCGCGCCGGCGTCACCTTGGACATCCCGGACAATTATGCCTCGGACTTCAAGCAGGTGAAGGGCGAGTACTTGGTGCAACTTTACACCCAAGGCCACGATCTGCTGGACAAAAAGGATTACGGAGCGGCGGAAACGGTCTTTGCCAAGATCGGCAAATTGGAGCCCGGCTACAAGGATGCAAGCAGCCTGCAACAGATCGCCTATCTGGAACCGTTGTACCAGTCCGGCAAAGCAGCCCTTTCAGCAGGGCAGTACCGCAAGGCGTACAACGACCTGGACCGCGTGGTTGCCGGAAATGCGGCGTACAAGGATGCGGCGGCGCTGAAACAGGAGTGCGTGGACAAGGGCAGGTATGCCATTGCCGTGCTCCCGTTCAATGTGGCGGGCAACGGCGCAACGGCAGCGGCACAAGCAGCCACTTTGCAAGCCTACATCACCTCCGCGATCGTGGATGCCAATGATCCCTTCATCCAAGTGGTGGACCGTGACAACATGCAGAAGATCTTGGATGAACAGAAGCTTGGCATGAGCGGCGTAGTGGATGAATCCACCGCAGTGAGCGCGGGCAAATTGTTGGGCGCCAAGGCAGTGATCATGGGCACCGTGATGGCATACGGAGAAGATGCCGGAAGGCTTCGGCGGAGCACCAAGGACGGCTATGAGAGCTACCAGGTGAAGCAGGTGGACAAGGAAACCAACCAAGTTTCCTACTTGACCAAGTACCGCCCGGTGAAATACACGGAATACTACCAGGAGAATAAGGCAAGCCTTTCGTTCAGTTACAAGCTGGTTTCCCTCGAAACAGGGCAAGTCCTGCTGAGCAAGGTGGTGGACCAGCAAGCCAACGACCATGCGTGGTATGCCACTTATGATGGCAATGCATCCGCCTTGCTGCCCATGTTGAACGGGACCGTGAACACCAACGGCGCCGCCCGGCGCGAATTGAACGCCCTGCTGGCTGCCCCCCATGATGTAAAGTCCACTGCGGACCTGGGCAATCAGCTGTTGCGCACCACATCTTCCGCCATGGCGAAAACCGTGCAGCAGGAACTTGCGGCAAAACTGCCATGAAGTTGGTCCTCCCGACAAGCCCGATGGTGCCGGTAATTGCTGCGGCATTTGTGTTCGGTGCTTGCCATTCCAAGCAGGGACTGCCGCAAACCGAAAGCCCCGTGGCCTTGGCGCCGGACCGCCCCGCATGGGTGGCCGCCCGCCCGGTGACGGATGCGGATTACATCGGCATCGGCTCCTGCCCGGTGGCACGGGCGGATTTCCAGGAAACCGCCAAGAAGAACGCGTTGAACGATCTGGCCAGCGAGATCAGCGTCACCGTGGAAGGCAACAGCCTGCTCTACACGCTGGACCGCAAGTACAAGTTTGACGAGGAGTACACCAGCACCATCGCAACCCGCACCAAGGAACGCATTGAAGGCTATGAACTGGTGGACAGCTACAACGACGGCACCACGTATTGGACCTACTACCGGCTGAACAAGGCCGGCTATGCGCACCTCAAGGCACAGCGCAAGCAGCAGGCCATTGACCAAGCCACCGATCTGTACAGCCGTGCCAACGCCACGCTGGCCGCGGGAGACCTCAAAGGCGCATTCGACCTGGACCTCCGCGGCCTGATCGCCATGAAGGACTATTGGGGCGAAAGCGACCTGGTGAGCGTGGACGGAAGATCCATCCCGTTGGCAAACGAACTCTTCAACGACCTCCAAAAAATGGCCAGTGGGGTGCGCCTGGCACTTCTGCCTGAAAAATGCACGCTGGATTGGTCCAACCACTTCTCCCGGCAGATGCTCATCACCGCCACTTATGCACCATCGGGCAAGGCCTTGGCCCAGTTGCCCATCGTTGTGCAGTACCCTGCGCAAGGAGGCATGGTGACCGAAAGCCGGAACACCGATGCCGAAGGGCGTTCGCGTACCACCGTGCAGCGGATGGAGGCTGGCACGGATGCCTTGGACCTGGTGGTGCGGCCCGATGTGGATGCCTTGGTGAGCGGCGACCTGGACCCCGCCTTCACCAAGCCGCTCATCGGAAGTCTCACCATTCCCGAAACCAGGGTGCCCATTGAGCGGGTGATGCCGAAGTTCATGGTAAAGGGCACGGAGACCAACATGGGCAAGCCCGTGGGCGATGCCCCTCTGTCGCTGGCCATGAAGGAAGTGCTCACGTCAAAGGGATTCCGTGCCGTGGACCGCGAAGCCGATGCCGACCTGGTGGTGGAGATCACCGCCTCCACCCGCGAAATGGGCGAGAGCAGCGGCTTCTTCACCGTGGCGCTGGACGAGGCCGTGAAAGCCCGGGACCGGCGCTCCGGGGAAGTGGTCTATGCCGGTGGCAAACAGGGCCTGAAGGGCATTCAGCTGGATTACAACAAGGCCGGCCAGGATGCCTATAAAAAAGCCGCAGTGGACCTGCGGAGCGATCTTGCACCCGCATTGGTCAATGCCGTTCTCCAGCAATGACGCTACTTTTCGCACTTTGGCACGCCATTGGAAAGCATAACCCCGAAAACCACCTAAACCGTAGACCATGAAAACCGTTACCTCCAAATTTTCCACTTACGGCCTGATGGCCCTGATGCTGCTGGGCGGCTTGAGCGCCTGCAAGAGCAAAAAGAAAGCCGCCGAGGCTGCCGCCCCTCCCAGCGGGGAAACAGAAGTGAAGGTGCTCTGCTCGGGCCCCGAGTTCTTCACCGATGAAAAGAACTTCCGCGCCAACAACCTGGGCGAGAGCATGGACCAGGCCACGGCCAAGAAGAAGGCCCTTTCCAACGCCCGCGCCGACATGGCCAGCGCCATCAACACGCAGGTGAAGGCCGTGATCGACAACTACGTGAACAGCCGCGAGATGAACAACAAGGAGGAGGCTGCCGAGCGTTATGAGAGCCTGGCCCGCGAGGTGGTGAACCAGCAATTGACCGGCACCAAGACCATCTGCGAGAAGATGATGAAGGTGAACGCCACAGGCAACTACAAATGCTATGTGGCCATCGAGCTCAGTGCACAGGACCTGCTCGCCGCGTACAACGACCGCCTGAGCAAGGACGACAAGTTGAAGATCGATTACGACTACGAAAAGTTCAAGGAGACCTTCGACAAGGAGATGGAGAAGATGGCCCACTGAACCGGGCTGCAACAGGTGGGCAAGGCCCTTTCCGTTCGCGGGAAGGGCTTTCCTGTTTCAAGCAGGCCGATAGGCGGGTTGCTTGCCGCGCAACCAGGCGAACAGGTTGAGCACATCCCGCACGTACCAATACGTGTCCTGCCCCCGGCAATAGCCCGACTTTGCGCAGGGAAGCGAGAAGTATACAGGCCTGTTCAACAGCACGATGGCGCGCTCCACGTTGTCATCCCAGCGTTGTGGATCAAGGCCCAAGTCCTTGGCCAAGCGTTGTGCATCCTTCACGTGGCCGGGCCCCGCATTGTATGCTGCAAGCACAAACTTCAGCCGTTGCGCAGGTGCGGGGATCTCAGACCGCCAGATCTTGTCCAACCGGACCAGGTACCGGGACGCGCCTTGGATGTGTGCATTGATGCCACCGCCCTTGTCCACGCCCATCAGGGCTGCGGTGGCGGGCATCATTTGCATCAAACCGCCTGCGCCCGCCTTGGAAACGGCCGCCGTGTCGAAACGTGATTCCTTGTACGCCACGGCGGCGAGCAGCTTCCAATCCCAGGACAAGCTGTCGGCATGCACCTGGAAGAGGCTGTCGTACGGGGAAATGGTATCACCGCCGAAAGTGAGGTAACTGAAGGACCGCTTCGGACCGCGCGTTTCCAGCCCGTTGTCATACGCTTCGATCAATGCTTTCCGGGCCAGCCCTTCATGGGCCGAAGCAAGCCACGTATCCAATGCCTGCTGGAGGTGCACGGCGTTGTTGCGCACCGCAAATACCAAGGGAATGGATTTGCCCTCACGCGGACCGAACTTTACCAAAGGCAGCCGCTTGGCTTCCATGGCCGCAGTGGCATCGCTTACCAGCAGCTGCCCGCTTGCGCCCAAGGCCGTTGCCACCAAAAGCTGTTCCGGCCGTTGGTCCAGTATGCGGTAGGGAACTTTTCCGGCTCCGTAGGTCAACCGCCCGGTACTGTCCAGGAACGGGGACCATGCACTGATGGTGATCGCCTGCAACGCACTGTCCGTGGCTGCATCCTTTTTGTTGTCATTCGGCTGTGCCGTTCCATGGGCCACAAGGCGGTAGGGGTGGCTGCATTTGGCGAACGGTGCGGCCCAGCCATTGGGGGAAAGTTGTGCCGCGATCAGGTCGCCCTTGCCGTCCTGCAGCATCATCAGCATGGTATCCCGGCTGTTCACCGGAATGGCCTTGATGCGGAGGTGCTTGTACTTCGCAAAGCGTTCCAGCAGTTCCCATTCAAGCCCGGTCATGGCCCCGGGGCGCCGCTCCCAGGTCAACGGGTCCTGCATCACCAGGACGCGCAGGGTGTCGTGCTTTATGTCCGCGAGATCCCTCGCCACATGGGGATGCTTCCAATTTTCCAAGGAATTTTCGTGCGCGGTTGCGCCCGGCTTCAACACCGTGGGCAACACCAGGAGCAGCCCGAACAAGCCGGTACCGAGGAGTTCAGCCCTTCGCATCTGCTTGGTTCAAGTGGTTCCGGAGCTGCGGCAGGAAGCGCATGCACTCCCCGATGAATTCCGCACGGTGCTCCTTCAGGATTTCCCCGGCACCCGTCAACACCTCACCGCCGGGCACCCGTGCTGAAAGGCCGCCGAGCGCCTTTTCGATCCCTTTGATCGTTGCATAGGACGAAAGCCAGTCATGGCGGGACATGAAGGCCAACATGCGCTGCGTGCGCTCCGGCATCAGTGCCGCATGCGCGCCGAGCAAGGTGTACATCCGTTGGGTAAAACGATCCAGCGGTTCATCGCTCAGGTCGGCCCACTGGCTGGCAATTGCGTGGTCGTAGATCAGGTCCAACGCCACACCGGCGTACTTGCCGCAATGGGCGCGCAACCGCTCCCTGCCGATCAAGGTGATCGGATGGTTGTCCGTGTAGCTATCGATCTTGCGATGCATCCGGATGCCTTGTTGCAGCCCGGCTTGCCAGCCGGACAAGTCCCGCCCTTTGACCGCGTCGGCCATGAAATTGCCCACGATCACCAACGGGTCATTCCCGGATACGAGAAGATGGCCTAAAAAGTTCATGGATGCGCCCGGAAAGGTATTGCCCATGCCTTGTTGCCCTGCTTTGCCGGGCGATCGGCCCAGGAACCGTTCATGGATCGGCATACCGTTGCATCGGGCCGCCCGGTAATTTGGCCCCATGCCTTCCACCCGCCGCATCCTGCTGCTCTATTGGACCATCCAGGTGGTCGGCTGGGGCGCCTACATGCTCCTGCTGGGCCTGCCCGGATGGCTGGAAGGAGCCCCCAATTGGCAGTTGGCGGAAGTAAGCATGGTGATGGCCGCCATTGGCATCACCAGCAGCCATGTGCTGCGTACTTGTTTCAAGGAGTGGCGCTGGTTGGACAAGCACATGATGCCCCTGCTGGTGCGCATGCTCCTGGGGGCCTTGGCCGTCGGGGCGGTTTCCGGGCTGTTGCAGGCGGCCATGCACGATGCGGTTTTCCGCGATGCGGAGCCGTGGCTGGGCGGGAGCGGCTTGAAGCTGGCCGAGGCCATCCTGGGCTGGGTGCTGCAATTGTTCATCTGGGAAGTGATCTATGCGGCATACCACTACATCGTGCGCAGCCGCCTGGAGGAGCTGCGTGCGCTGCGGTTGGAGGCGGCAAACCGCGAGGGGCAGCTCTCCAACTTGCGCAGCCAGCTCAACCCGCACTTCATGTTCAACGCGCTCAACAGCATCCGCGCACTGATCGGGGAAGACCCGGAGCGGGCGAAAAATTCCATTACGCTGCTTAGCGCCATCCTGCGCAATGCCATGTCCACCGTGAAACGCAGGACGGTCCCCCTCGGCGAGGAGATCGACATGGTGCGCTCCTACCTCTCCCTGGAGGCCATGCGCTACGAGGAACGGCTGCGCGTTTCTTTCGATGTGGACCCTGCACTGGAACGTTGCCCCGTGCCCCCGATGATGTTGCAGACGCTGGTGGAGAACGCCGTGCGCCACGGCATTGCCAAGCTGAAGGAGGGCGGCGAGGTCCGCATCGTTGCACGCCAGCACCATGGCTCCATGCAGGTGCAGGTGCGCAACTCGGGGCACTACGTCCCGGCAAGGACCGGCGGGGCGGGCATCGGCTTGCGCAACACGGAGCAGCGGCTGGAGCACATCTACGGCGGAAAGGCGTCCCTGCGCATTTTTGACGAGGGCGGCATGGTGGTTTGCGAACTCATTCTGCCCATGGTGGAAGAAAGGGCAGAACAAAAACTGATGGATCCATGACAATGAAGGCCTTGATCATCGATGACGAACGGCTGGCCCGCAATGAACTTGCGCGCCTGTTGGAAGAACACCCCTCCATTGAAGTGGTGGGAGAGGCGGCCAACGCGGATGAAGCTGAGAAGCAGATCGCGGAACTTCACCCGGACCTCCTCTTTCTGGACATCAACATGCCGGGCCGCGACGGCTTCCAATTGCTGGAGGCTTTGGAACTGGCGCCGCACGTGATCTTCGTTACTGCCTATGATGAGCATGCGGTGAAGGCATTCGAGATCAATGCGCTGGACTACCTGCTGAAGCCGATCGATCCACAACGCTTGGGCGCGGCCGTGGAGAAACTCTCCCGCTTGCCGAAGGAAGGCCTCGGCAAACGGGATGTGTTGGCGGCCGATGACCGCATCTTCATCAAGGATGGCGACAAATGCTGGTTTGTTGCCCTGAAGGACGTGCGCCTCTTTGAAAGTGAAGGCAACTATGTGCGCGTGCGTTTCGGTGATAACAAGCCGTTGGTGTTGCGTTCATTGAACAACCTGGAGAAGAAATTGGACCCGCACGTCTTCTTCCGCGCCAACCGCAAGCAAATGATCAACCTGGCCTGGGTGGGCAAGATCGAACCATGGTTCAGCGGTGGCCTGAACTGCATATTGACAACGGGGGAAACCATTGAAGTGAGCAGGAGGCAGACCCTGCGCTTCAAGGAACTGATGAGCCTGTAGGCAGGCTTGTTGTAAGGGGGGCTTCGGCTCCTCGGATGCACCGCATCCGAGGAGCCGAAGCCCAACGACAATCACTCACAAGCCGCTTGCAGTAACAGTTCCCCAGGGCATGGGTGACCTGCAAGTTTGATGCGTTTGCCGTGAAGGGCGCACCAGGCCCCCGCGCAGAAGTGCTATCTTGTTGCCAAATCCCTCCCATCATGCGCATAGCTACTCTCGGCGTTGCATTGATCGGTCCGCTCTCCCTCCTGGCAGCCATGGGTGGCCCGGACCAGTACGGCTACATCTGGAAGGACAGCGATGAGCCGGGCGGCCCGGTCTATTCGTGGATCGATATCACCGCCACGGGCATCCCTGTAACCGGGCTCGCGGACGACAATACGTTCGGGCCGTACATCATGGAAGGCAACATGCCTTATTACTGGTATGATGTGAAGAAAGTGTGGGTGGGCAGCAATGGGTACGTGGCCTTCAACGGCGGAAATATCGCGGCCACCTTTCCCGTGCTGCCTGCGGCCGGAGCCACGGAAAACTACATCGCGGCGTTCATGACCGACCTCACCTTCGCGGGGGCGGGAAACCCGGCCCAATGCTTCTTGCAGGATGAACCAACCCGGTTGATCATTTCATGGATCAATGTGCCGTTTTGGAACGTGGCGGCCCCCGGGTACACCGGCAGCAACACGTTCCAGTTGATCCTCAACAAACAGGACAGCACGATCACGGTGCAGTACCAGGCCATTTCGGGCACCACCAGCAGCAACGGCCCGGTGATCGGCATTGAAAGCCTTACGGGAAGCATCGGCCTGGCCCGCAGCCAAAGCTTGATGCCCGCCGCCGGATACGCGGTGCGGTTCTACAATCCGGCAGTGCCGCTGCTGCAAGTAACGGATGCCGCGGTGCAATGGGTGGATGTGGACGGCACCGGAGGCACCATGGCAGCGGTTGGCGCCAACTTGCCATTGACTGCGCAAGTCCAAAACACCGGCAACCAGCCATTGCCTGCCTTTACCGTAACCAGCAAGGTGATCGGCCCCGGTGCACAACTGGTGCTTACTGAAACCGTGGACATTCCGCCGATCACGCCCAATGGCACCATGGGCGTTCCGCTGCTGCAAAGCTTTACACCGGTTGCCCCCGGTACGTACACGCACCGGGTGGAGGTCAGCGGGGTGGCGGGCGACCTCATCGCCACAAACAACACCATGGACCGGGAAATGGTGATCTATCCGTCCAATGCCGACCAGGTGAATGCGAGCTGGGCGGGCCCTTCCGACAATGGCGTGGGCATTGGTTGGAACGGCGGAAATGGTGGCGTGGCGGCCTACATCATTCCGCCTTTTGTTCCGTGCCAGATCACCGGCACCACGGTACGCATCACCAGCAACACGGGCAGCAGCTTTGCCATGATGGTATACGATGACGACGGCCCCGATGGCGGCCCTGGCACCCTGCTGGACAGTACGGTGGTGCCGGCTGCGAACGGCGGCCCCGGCGATCATGTCTATCCGTTGGCCAGCCCGGTGCAGGTTGCCGGCAGCGGCGGCTACTACGTGGCGTGGTACATGCTTGGGGCCAACGTGAACATTGCGGTGGATGCCGTGCCCCCGTTCTCCCTGCGCTGCTATGAAGTGCTGGGCGGTGCCTGGGCGGAATACCGCGACAGGGCCACCAGCGATTTCCACCTGGGTTTGCAGGTCCAACAGCCTCCCTTTGTGGATGTGGGCGTGCTGGGGCTGGTGGGCATCAACAACGGGCAACAGGTGGCCAATGGCACCACGGTGCAGGCCCTGGTGAAGAACTTCGGCAATGCGGCCATTACCGGATTCCCGGTGAACTACCGCTTCGGCACCGGCAGCGTTGTAAGCCAGAACTACACCGGCACCCCGGTTTCCCCGGGAAACTCCGCCCTCGTTACCTTCACCCAACCACTGGTATCCGCCAGTGGCGGCAGCGATGCGCTTTGCACATGGACTTCGGCCGCGGCGGACATCCATCCGGACAATGACAGCTCTTGCGTGAACATCAACATGCCCGTGGGCATCCGGCATTGGGACCCGGCACCCTTGAAGCTCTTCCCGGACCCGGCACAGGATTTCATTTTCATCGAGGGCTTGCCTCCGGGCGCTTTTATCGCCGAAATGGTTGATGCCAACGGTGCAAGGCAGCCGGTCCGGACCTCGGGTGGCAATTCCGGCCGGTGCAGGCTGGACGTGCGCAACCTCGCACCGGGCACGTACTTCCTGCGCATCCACGCGCTGAACACCGTGCTGCACGCCAGGTTCGTGAAGCAGCAGTAGTTGGCACGGGCCTTGTGGGCGGGGGGGGCGTACCTTTGCGCCATTCCCAAAAGAAACAATGTCCAAGAGGTCTTTGCTGCTGCTGCTTGTGTTCTGGAACATCCTGCTCACCGGGGCCATCATTTGGTCCTTGGGCCGCAACCGCGTGCCGGAGCGCCTGTTGAAGGAAAGGCTGACGGAATTGGGCGGTGCCAACGATACATTGCCCAAGCAGGCCCTGGAATTGGACACCATGAAGAGACCTGAAGGCCGCATTGCCTTCTTCTTCATGGATTCCGTGCAGGCAAAGTATGAACTGGTGAAGGAAAGCTCGGAACGGGTGCGTGGTGAAGGCCAACGTTTGGAGGAAAGCCTGCAGCGGGAAATGGGCAAGGCACAGGCCCGGTACAATGAATTGATGTCCAAGGACCACACGTACAGCACACAGGCCGAGCTGAAGGCAGACCAGGATGAGCTGGAACAGCTCAGTGGCAAGATCCAGGAAATGCGAATGAATTCCCAGGACCGGCTGGACAAGATGCAGGCGGACCTGTTGCAGGACATTTCCGCACAGATCAAGGGATTCCTGGAGAAGTACAACGAAACAGCCAAGTACGATTACATCTTCAGCATCCAGGATGCCGGCCAGATCTGGGTGGGCAACAAAGGATTGGACATTACTCCGGCCGTGGTGGCCGGCCTGAACGCCCAGCACCGCGCACGCAAGGCAAGCCCCAAATAGGCATTGTGCCATGGTGGCCCGGGGCAGCGGGCCACCGAATGGACCAACGCCTGCACGAAAGCACATGAACGCCTTCCGTGTAATTACCGTAGCGGCTTTCGTGGGGAGCGCCTGCCGGTTGGCGGCGCAGACCGACACTGCAGCACAAGGCGACCGCGTGGAAGTTCTCAATGCGGACCGGTGGGACTTCAACAAGGATGTGGCCACCGGGGCGCAGCGGCTCTCCGGCCATGTGCGCTTCCGGCAAGGCGCGGCCGTCATGGCCTGCGACAGCGCCTGGCTTTTTGATGACCAGCGCGTGAATGCCTTTGGCCATGTGGTCCTGGGCCAAGGCGATACGTTGCGGATCACGGGGGACAAGCTGTTTTTCTCCGGCAGGGATCACGTGGCACGCATGGAGGGCCATGTGGTCCTCAGCGATCCCGGCCTGGAGCTCACCACGGATGCGCTCACCTATGACGTGCGCGCACGCAAGGCGGACTATACCTCCGGCGCCCGTATTACCGACCGGCGCGAGGGCAACACGCTGTCCAGTATGCACGGCAGTTATTTCACCGGGGCCCACACTTTCGTTTTCAGCGGAAATGTGCGCCTGGAGCATCCGGACCGCACCATACTTGCGGATACGCTGCAGTATTCTTCCTTGTCCGGTACCGCGTACTTCCTGGGGCCCACGCACATCCTGCAAGGCACCACCACCATGTATTGCGAACGCGGCAGCTACAACACCCGGTCCGGCTTCGGAAGGTTCACCCAGGCGGGGCGCATCAGCAGTGGCGCGCAGGAACTCACCGGGGACAGCCTGCATTACAACCGTTCCACCGGGGAAGGAACCGGCTGGGGCCATGTGGCGATCAAGGACACCGTGAACCGGATGGTGGTCCGTGGAAATTTCGGAACACATAGCCAGTACCGGGGGAATTCCATGGTTACCGGCCAAGCGGAGCTGGTGATGATGATGGGCAAGGATTCGCTCCATCTCCATGCCGATACGCTTTTTGCCCGCCAGGACAGTGCCGCACACCGGCACCTGGCCGCAAGGCGCCATGTGCGGTTCTTCAAGAATGACATGCAGGGCGTGTGCGATACCATGACATACAACGGCGCGGACAGCGTGATCGCATTGCGCGGCCAACCGTTCATCTGGAGCAAGGGCAACCAGTTGTCCGGCGATACGGTGTTCATTCACATGCACGACGGCCGCGCCGAAAAGCTCATGGTGGATGGTGCTGCACTGATGGTGGAACAAGTGGACAGCAGCCGGTTCAACCAAGTGGCGGGCACCACGCTTACAGGGTATTTCCATGGGGATGAGATCAAGCAGCTCGTGGCGGAGGGAAACAGCCGCACCATCTACTTCGCCCGCGAAAAGAAGGACGGCACGGAGCGCATCACCGGGGTGAACCGCGCCGACTGCAGCCGCATCACCGTGGGCCTGGACAGCGGGAAGGTGAACACGGTAAGTTTCATCACCCAGCCGGATGGCACCATGTACCCGGTGGACAAGGCCCCGCCGGAAGCCCTGCAGTTTGAAAATTTCCTTTGGAATGCGGCAGAGAGGCCCTTGGACAAGGGCGATATCTTCCGGGAGCCGACGGATGATGCACGCGTTCCGGAACAAGCTTCCGGCGCGCCTATTCGCTAACGTACCGCACCAGGTCGGGCAGGGGCTTGCGATAGCCCTTGGGCCACTCCCCCGCAGGATAGCCCATGTAAAACAGTCCCAGGCACCGGTCTTCCGCGCCAAGCCCCAGAAATTGCACCATTTCAGCCCCGGTGATCACCGCACCCGTGCTCCAGAAGGCGCCTAAGCCGTAGGCCGTGCATGTGAGGTACATGTTTTCCACCGCGCAGGCCACGGAATACTGCTCTTCATGCAATGGGATCTTGCCGTGTGGATCGCGTGCCATGCCCAACGCCACCACCACGCTGCTTTGCAAGGGCCGCTGCACATGGTTGTCGTATTTGCGCTGCAGGAATTTTTCCGGCGGGGTGATCCGCTTGTACGCTGCACCCATGAAGGCGGACAGCCGTTCACGGGCCGTACCGGTGAACACTACGAAGCGCCAGGGCTGCGTCATGCCGTGAGTAGGGGCCCAAATGCCGTTGCCCAGCACTTGGTCAATGATGTCGCGCTGCACTTCGCGCGGGCTGAAGTCCTTGGGCTGGATGCTCCGCCTGTCGCGGATGATCTCGGTGATCTCGCTGATGCTGTGCCGCATGGGGTGTTTTTCAGGTTGCAAAGAGACAACGCAACGCGGATCCGATCTTCATTGCCCCGCACGCCGCAAACAACCAAAGCTCATTTATTGCCTTGGTCAACGCTGTGCGGGTGTGGCGCATCAAGCCGAACTGGCGGGTTCCCGTTCGGGCAACGCCTGATCCAAATTCCGCATCTGGTTGTTTAGAGCATGTTGCACCATGGCATTGGCCCCGATGAATGCCGCTATCCCAGGCACAGGATGAATAAACTGCTCCTCTTCACGCTGATCAGTTCCGGGATTTTTCCCACGCAGGTTGCCAATGCACAAAGCTGGTGGTGCTTTCCCGGAGCCGAGTGGACCCAGGCCTACACCACATCGTTCTCGCCCTCGGGGCCGGTGTTGTCCGGCGTTGTGCATGCGCAGTTCCTGGGCGATACCTTGGTGGGCGGTTTGATCACCCAGCGCATTGTGCGCGACCTCTATTTGAACCAAGGTGGGGGCGAAGTGGTGCATTCCGTGTTGCCTACCGTGTACACGCGGTATGGACTGGGCGTGGTACGTGTGCGGTTGGGCCAAACCACGCAGTTCGACACGCTGCTGTGGTTAGGCGCGGTGCCGGGTGACCGCTGGTTCCTGCCCGGACCGCAAACGGCACTGCAATACCAAGTCACTGATACTGCAACCGTGCTTGTGGACGGTGTGCCGCTGCGGCGCTTGGCCGTGGTGTTGTTGGAGAACGGCACGTCCGCCCTGCCGGACACCGTTTACCAGCGCATTGGCCTGTTGCACACGGACACCTTCGGGCCCACCAGCCCGGAGGTCTTCGGCCCCGATGCTTCATTGCGCTGCTACCGGGACAATGCGATCACCTATTCCGCCCCGGGCGTGGATGATTGCGATTTCACGGCCGGATTAGCCGATGTGGCGCCATCTGCCGGTTTCAGCCTGTACCCCAATCCTGCTTCGGGCCACATCACCGTACAGGGAACTTTGCCAAACGGGTCGCGGGAATTGGAGGTGGTGGATGCAACCGGGAGGCTGGTCCTATGTATACCTGTGAGGCCGGGCAGCACGATCATTCCGCTGAACGGCTTGGCCAACGGTGTGTACACCGCAGTGGCGCGGGGGAACCAAGCAGTGCGAATGCGAACCTTTGTAAAGGAGTGATCGCGTAGCCTGAATGCCAGCTGGTTGCGAGGCTGCCAGGAAACCGGATTTCACGCTTGGGCAACGCTGTAGTGGTTTGCCCTGTCTTAGGTTTGCACCTTAAATATTTTCCTGATGATCCTGGACCGCTACACGCTCTCCGCAGCTTCCCTCGCTTTTGCCCTTGCTTCCGTTGCCCAATCGCCCATCACCTTGGTAGCACCTGGCAACGTGCCGGTGAACGGTACTTCCTTCCTGGTGCAGCGGGGCGCTTATATCGCCCCGCCGGCTGGCGGCGCGGACGTATTGTTCAACTTCAGCGCGGTTACTTCCGCTTCCTCCGCCTTGAACCAGTGGCAAGACCCGGCCTTGCTGCCCAATACGGCCACATTCACCGGGGCGCAGTATGCCCTTACCAACGGCGGGCCTGATACCATCTATTACAAAGCCACCACTGCCGGGTTGGAACGTGTTGGGGATGCCGTGACCATCACCGCATTGGGTTCCTCGTACCACGGAATCACCAGTTACGGCAATACCATCCTGGAACTGCCGCTGCCTTACACATTTGGCACCGCACCTTGGACCGACCTCTTTACCGGTTCCTACACGGTGGACGGCAATACCACCACGCGCAATGGGGCCATCAATGGCAGCGCCGATGCCTGGGGCCGGCTGATCATGCCTGGCGGGGCGGATACGGTGGAGGTGCTGCGCATGGCAACCCATCTCACGGAAACCATACCCCTTGTTACGAGCCTGGGCAACGTGAGCGTGAACCATGTGCAGCATGTCACGGCCTTTTATCCGCTCTGGGGGAAATTCCCCGTGCTCCGGATCGTATCGGACACGCTGAGTGCCATGGGCTTTGTGCAACCCAATTCGTACACGGAATGGTTGGATGCTTCCGCAGTGGGCGTGGCCGAACCAGCCGCCCAGCCTTTGGCCATGGAGGCCTTCCCCAATCCGGCGGCGGCCAGTGCCACGCTGTTGGTGAACAACCCCGGCAAAGGAGCGATCACCTTGGAGATCTTCGACCTGCGCGGTGCGGTGGTCCTGCAGGAACGCTTCGGCGGGAATTCCAAGCAAATTGAAGTAGCCAACTGGGAACCGGGCGTGTACCGCGTGGTGCTTACCAACGGGGCAGGGCAGCGGAGCACCGCATCCTTGGTGGTGGCACATTAACCCGAACAAAGGCATGCAGCTTCGGAATTGGTGGGTAGTGGCGGGCTTGTCCGCCGCAGGTGCCATCCATGCCCAACCGGTGATCAACCTTACGGATGCCCCACAGGTGGATGATGTATTCCCGCTGATCTCGGTGGGGCACGTGCCCATTGCCGGAACAGGCGAAGATGTGGTCTGGGACCTTTCAGCCCTGGCCGTAGGCACGCCGGTGAATTTTCCCTGTGAATCACCGGACGCCACGGCATATGGTGATCAATACCCCACGGCCACCCTCGCCTTGGACGGCGGGAACAACATCACATACATGCGTACGGACGAATCCGGATTGTACACGGTGGGGGTGTACAAAGACTTGGGGAGCCTTTCCATCCAGGTACATTTCACGGATGAGCAGCTGTTCCTGCCTTATCCGTGCACCTACGGAACCGCATTTTCAGATCCCTATGCCTACACGTACACCTATCCGGGCGGCACGGTGAACGGCACGGGCCATGGCTCGTATGTGGCTGATGGGTTCGGCACGTTGATCCTGCCTTACGATACCATCCACAACGTGCTGAAGCTTACGGGTACGGATACGGTGGCGGAGAGCATTCCAGGCACCGCTTACGTTACTGCTGTGCAGCAGGTGTATTTCTACAAACCCGGGATCCACTATTTCGTATTGAGCGCCACGCAGTTAAGCCAAAGCGTGAACGGCGGGCCACCGCAGCAAAGCGCGGGCATCAGCTACATGGGGCCTGCCATGTTTGCGGGGATCAAAGGGAAGGGGAACCAACCCATTGGCGTGGAGGCATGGCCGAACCCCGCCCGCGATTTCGTGAACGTCTCCTACGGCATTGCCGGTGGCCGGAAGGTGCAGCTGGAATTGTTCGACGGGCTTGGCCGCAGCGTACGCATGGTACGTAACATGGCCAATGTTCCCGGTATTCAACAGGCCCGGATGGATGTCCAAGGCTTGCCAGCGGGCGTGTACCTGTTGCGGGTGGCCGATGACCACGGCCAGCGGGGCTCCTGCCGGGTGGTGGTGCAGTAACGGCAACCGGTCGGGCTGCAACTGCCCCAACCCCTCGCTCCCGCCAGTGTTCCCGGCCTTAATAGGCAGTGAGTTCCAGCGGGAGCAGGCCGGGGTCACTGGTGGGGAACTTACAAGGCTTGTTTGCAACCCCAGCTCCCGCCAGTGTTCCCGGCCCTAACGGGAATTGAGTTCCAGCGGGAGCAGG
>JAFDZG010000068.1 GCA_018267065.1 Bacteroidota bacterium | reverse complement strand
GGCCCGGGCTATTTCTCCATGGCCAACGCCGATGAACTGCCCCTCGGCGATACGCTCTACATCCAGGCCTTCGGCTACGGCGGGGCGCAAGGCGCTTTCCAACTGTGCGTCACCGATCCGGGCACCATCCAGCTGGACAGCACCGAACTGCCCATCGTGCTGCTGGACGATCTGGGCCAACAGATCCCCTACGATGGCAAGGTGACGGGAACGATGCAGATCAAGTACAACGGGCCTGGCACCATCACCCACATCACCGATCCCGCCAACGTGTACGACGGGGCCATCGGCATCGGCATCCGCGGCGCCACCTCGGCGGGCTATCCGCAAAAGCCTTACAGCGTGGAAACGCGCAACGCCGACGGCAGCAACAACAACGTGCCCCTGTTGGACATGCCTGAGGAGAACGACTGGGTGCTGCTCTCCAACTGGAACGACCGTTCGCTGGTGCGCAACGCCCTGGCCATGCACCTGGCCCGCGCCATGGGCCAGTACGCCCCGCGCATGCACCTGTGCGAAGTGCTGCTGGACGGCAACTACCGCGGCATCTATCTCTTGGGCGAGAAGATCAAGCGCGACAATGGCCGCGTGGACATCGCCAAGCTCGACTCCACGGAGAACAGCGGCGACGACCTCACCGGCGGCTACATCCTGCAGCAGAACTTGTGGAGCCCGGACAACAGTTTCCAGTCCGCCTTCTCGCCCATCGGCCACCCGGGTGCCGACGTGCATTTCCTGTACGAATACCCGGATCCCGATGTCATCACCCCGCAGCAGAAGGCCTACATCCAGGGCGCGGTGAACACCATGGAGACGGCGCTCTATGGCCCCGATTTCGCCGATCCGCTCACCGGTTACCGGGCTTGGCTGGACGTGCCTTCCTTCATCAACTATTTCCTTGTGAACGAGGTGGCGCGCAACAACGACGGCTTCAAGAAGAGCGTGTACTTCCACAAGGACAAGGACAGCAACGGTGGAAGGATCAAGGCGGGGCCCGTGTGGGATTTTGATTGGGCCTGGAAGAACCTCTGGGGCTGCAGCCAGTTCGAGAACGGCGACGGCAGCGGCTGGGCCCACCTGGTCAACGACTGCCCCACGGACAACTGGGGCACGGGCTGGTACGTGCGCTTGTTGCAGGACAGCAGCTTCGCCAATGAACTGCGCTGCATCTGGGAACAGCAGCGGCAAGGGCCTTTGTCGTTGCCCGCCATCGATGCGTGGATCGACAGTGTGGGCGCGCTGGTGGCCAATGCACAAGTGCGGCACTTTGCCAAGTGGCCCATCCTTGGCGTCAGCGGCCCCGCACCGGAGATGTTCCCCTGCGCCACCACTTACCCGGCCGAGCTGGACACACTGAAGCAATGGATCGCCACGCGCATCACCTGGCTGGACGCCAACATGCCGGGCACGTGTACCTCAACAGGCATCCATGGCCCGCAGCTCGCCACGGTGCTGTCCTGCACGCCCAACCCCACGGATGGGCCTGTGCGCTTCCGCGGACCATGGGCCGGGATGCCACGGCAGCTGGTGGTCACCGATGCCCTCGGGCGCAGGGTGGTACAAATGGACCTGCCACCAGGCCCCATTGACCGTACCATCACATTGCCACATTCCGGTCTGTTCATCTGGGCACTGCGGTCGGAGGGAAGGGTGCTGGGCAAGGGCCGGGTGGTGGTGGAATAGTGCCGTTCCGGTAAAACCTGCCCGTTTTGGGATTTCAACAGCACGCGGCAATTGGCAGGCGCCGCTGATCATGATCAGCCGGAATGCCGTCGCCCTGCCGTAGTCTTGCAGTAATACCATTTGGACGCTCAATACCAGCCAACCTGCTTGCCCTCTATCCGGATGACTTCTCCGCGTATCGGCTCCCCTGTACACCGCTAAGCAACGCGATGCGTGGATCGTCCTCCGGAAATGCCTCATCCCGCTCGCGGGAGATGGCGGCGCACCTGCCTGACGGCAGACAGGTCTTTGGCCGGTCGTGGGTGTTTAATTGGCAGAAGGGTGGCTCGAAGTACCTCGAACGGATGGCACGCGAAGCAATCGTTCGCCCAGACAAGGCGCAGCGAAGCGAGGATACTGGAATGAAGTATCCGGCTGAGCTGCAACTGGCACATCCCGTTCGCGGGAGCTGTATGAGCGAACGAGGGCGAGCATCCAAAAGAACCTTCATGCCCGGTCGTGCCGCCGGAGCGACGTACTTCGAACCACCCATAAGGCCAAAATGGGCGTAAAACCGGGAATGGTTCAAGCCCAAAACCGTAAAACAGCATCGTTCCATGAGATTGCCATTGCTGCCCACAAACCGGAATCATCTCCTCGCTGTTGCACTGGGCGCGATCACGCTACAGGCCAACGCGCAAACGGCCACCAACTTCAATTGCACCGATTGCCACAACATCCAGCACGACCTTTTCGCCGAGCTGGATGCCGGGAAAGTGATCGTGATCACTTGGGTGATGCCGTGTGCCTCCTGCACGGGCCCGGCCCTTACCACCTACAACGTGGTACAGAGCTACCAGGCATCCGATTCGGGCCGTGTGTTCATGTACCTCTGCGATGATTACGCCAACACGAGCTGCACTGCACTGAACACCTGGAAAAGCACCATCGGACTTGCCAATGCGGTGGTCTTCTCCAATGCAGCGATACACATGAACGACTACGGCGGCTCCGGCATGCCGAAGATCGTGGTGCTCGGTGGCAGCAACCACACCGTGTTCTACACGGCGGACAACACCGTGGACGCCACCGCCCTCCAGAACGCGATCAACGCGGCCCTTGCGGTTACGGGCATTGATGAACAAAACGAACTGGCGGCCGGCTTCTCCGTCCATCCCGTGCCCGCCACGGATGAGGCACGCATCACCTTCAACTTGCCACAAACCGCACCGGTGGAAGTTGGCCTGTATGACATCTCGGGCAAGCTGGCCAAGAACATCCACAGTGGCATTCTTTCCCGCGGCCAGCACAGCAATGTGCTGCACACGCAGGATCTGCCCGCGGGCAATTACGTGCTGCGGATCACGGATGGAAAGCAACGCGCCACCCTCAACCTGCCCATCATTCATTGACCTGCGGGGGGTACGCGGGGAACTTCCCCCGACTTCCCAAGATCCCTGCATTACCAGTGTTTCCGATGACCAGAAGCTTCCCCGCCCTGCTCACCGCCCCGCTGCTGGCGGCTGTTTTTCCTGCTTCCGGGCTGTTGGCCCAATGCTGTGCCGGAGGCAGCAGTTCATGCATTGTTGGCGGAGCGGCGGAAGGCGTGCTCGGGGAAGGGCAGATGGAACTGAACACCAACCTTCAGTTCATCAATACCGACAAGTTCTACAAGCTGGACAAGCAGGTGTCCGAACGCACCTTCGATGGATTCCAAAGCCGATACCAGTACTTCAAGGTGGCCTATGGCGTTTCCAAGAACCTCACGGTGTCCTTGGAGAACGGCTACTATTTGCTGAAGAAGGAGATCGGGTTCAACAATAACCCGGCCACCACGTTCACCTCCAAGGGCATGGGAGACCTCATCATCTTCCCGCGCTACAACGTCTTCCGCAGGGAAACGCCCAAGAGCACCAATGAAGTTACCATCGGCTTGGGCTACAAGGTGCCGCTGGGTTCCTACAACGATTCGGTCGGGAACATCGAGCCCTTCTCCGGGCAAACCTATTATTTGACCAAGCCTACGGCGGTGCAGCTCTCATCCGGCGCCCAGGACCTCATCTTCAACCTCTTCCTTCACCACGGGTTCCGCCGCTCCAAGGTAAAGCTGTTCGCCAACGGCATGTACATCAAGAAAGGGTGGAACCCCAATGGGGAGAAGCTCGGCGACTTTGCCAGCGTGGCGCTTTACGCGGGCCGCGTTTTCATGGAACATTACGGCCTTACGCTGCAAGTTCGCTATGAGGATACGGAGCGGATGCAGGTCAATGAGAGCATCCTCCTCTTCGGAAAACCTTCCAACTACTTCCCCGAAGCCACAGGGTACCAAAAGTTGTTCTTTACGCCTCAAGTCAGTTTCACAAAGGGGAAGTTCACCTTGTACGCCTCCACCGACATTCCGTTGTACCAAAGCATGAACACCTCCGAGCACTACACGCAAGTGGGCTCGCAGAACACCACCACCGTGGGGCTGTCGTTCCGCTTCTTTGCCGCCCGGCCCAAGGCAAAGGCGGCCGCGGGCAGCTATGTCTGCCCCATGCACCCGGAAGAAGTCTCCAATGGACCGGCGAAGTGCAGCAAGTGCGGCATGGACCTGGTGCCGGTGAAGTAGCGCAAGCCTTCGGAGCCGCTATTTCCGCCGCCACACGCTGCCGTTGCGCGTATGCACGGCGGCCAACGCCCCCTTTGCTTCGGCGGCTTGCAGTGCCGCCTTCGCCTGTTCATGCGTGATGCCAAGCGCCACGGCCACCTCTTCCGCGCACCATGAGGCGTGCAGGGCGAACAAGCCTTCCAGGGCAGTAGGCGGCGGGGCAGCGTTTGCATCCGGCACCAGTGCCTTCACCGCCGCTTCGAAATTCGCGTAGGGGCGGGCGCCGTACACCACTTGCCGGGCATCCGTGGCATCGGTGAAAATAAAAGTGGGGAAGCCGCGCACGCCCAGTGAACGGGCCAAGGTGAGGTCCGCCTGAAAGAGCGCTGGCGCGGCGCCATTGAAGTCGGCGTGCAGGCGTGCGGTGTCCAATCCTGCGTCCGTGGCGGCCCCGGCGATCACCCGCCACTTGGTGATGTTCTTCTTTTCAGTGATCACCAGTTCGCGCAACCGGCGCAAGAAGGCCAGCGATCTTTGCTTGTCCTGCAGCTCGGCGGCCTTGAAGGCGATGCTCGGCGGGTAGCTGCTCATCAGGGGGTCCTCCAGCCATACGTCGCCCAGCATCGGCATGTGGAAGTAGGCCCCCATCTCCTCCCAGTGGGGTGCAATGTCCGCCGGCTTGGTCATGCCGCCATCATTGAAACCTTCCCAGCCGGGCAACAGGCCGCCCATGTGTGTTTGCAGGTCGATCAAGCCGCCATACGCGGAGGTCAACTTGCGCAACGCAGGTTCCACGCACCAGCACGCACTGCAAATGGGGTCGGTGAAGTAAAGCACGGTGATGGGCTTGGCCACTGGCGTGAAGGCCTTGAACATCGTGCCAGTGGCCCCGGCCTGCCCCGGCACGGCGCAGATGCCAGAGTCCGGATCGCACAGCATGGGGTTGTTCTTCTCCATGGGTGAAGTGGATTGTGAATGGGTGAGCAAACCGATCAGCAATGCAAACGCTGAAACCGTTGCACGGATCGATCGTGAAGGCAAATGCTGCATCATCGGTTGGGAGCGCATGCCCGGCCTTGGATGCTTCCGGAGGTACTCAGCAAAAGATTGCCAGTTATTGCCCACCAAGGCTGTTCATCCCGCCACGGGCCACACCGCCCAAGGGATCCGCGCCAGCATCAACACCAGGGCAATGCCGTACCACAGCGCAACGGTGCCGTATTTCTTGCCATCTTCAGCGGCCTTCTTCGCCTTGCTCCAGCCGATGGTCACCAGCGCGATCGCGATGATCATGGTAAGCGGATGCTCCAGCATGTACAGGCGGGCCGTGGAGTTGCCCATGGTTGCCCCGGAGAAATTGCTGAAACCCGCAGGTGAAACAAAGTAGAGCACCAGCCCGAAGAGCAGCTGCACGTGTGCGGCGATCAGCCCCAAAAGGGCCAGCTTGCGGCCCAGGCCGGCAAACGGCCGCTTACCGGCTTTGGCCAGGATGGCGTTGATCACGGCCGCCGCGATCAGCAGCAGCACCAAGTAGGCGAAGAAGGAATGGAAGTGCTTCAGGCCGGTGTACATGTTCAGCGGGGAAAGGTGCGCGAAGGTAGGCCTCCAACGATGGCCCGCAGTCCCCGTTCATCCCTTGGGGCCTGCGTTCATCCCAACAATGCACCATTGCTTCTTTCCGCGGATACTTTTGCGCCCCCATCCAAGCGCACCCGTTCATGGCCGTTAAGACCTCCCTTCCGATCCACAGCCTGGCGATCATGGCAATTGCCAGCCTCGCAGCCTGCACCTCCAAGCCCAAGATGCCCGAAACAAAGCCCGTAATGCAAACGCCCGCCTTCGACGTGGCCGGCATGGACACTGCCGTTAAGCCCTGCGACGACTTCGACAAGTTTGCCAACGGTACGTGGAAGGAGAAGAATCCAGTGCCGTCCACCGAATCGCGCTGGGGGGCCTTCAGCATCCTGGCCAAGGAAAACCTGGAGGTGAAAGTGAAGAGCATCATCGATACGTTGCTGGCGGGCAAGGAGGCTCCCAAGGGCTCCACGCCGCAACTGGTGGGCGATTTCTACCGCTCATACATGGACACCGCCAAACTGGAACAGCTTGGCGCCACCCCGTTGAAACCTTGGATGGACCGCATCGATGCGCTGAAGGACCTCAAGGAACAGGCCGCCCTCAGCGGTGAATATGCGCGCATGGGCGTTTCCAGCTTCGTGGGCCTGCATGCCGATGCCGACATGCACAACAGCAAAATGAACATCCTGTACAGCGGGCAGGACGGCCTCAGCCTCGGCGAACGCAGCTACTACGAGAAGACCGACAGCGCCATGGTGAACATCCGCAAGGAGTTCACCGGGCACGTTGACAAGATGTTCAGCCTGGCCGGCTTGCCGGAGCAGAACCCTGGACAGGCCATCCTCGCCTTCGAGACCGGCCTGGCCAAACTGCAGCTCACCAACATCCAGCGCCGCGACCCGGACATTTACAAGAAGATCGCCTTCGCCGATTTCGCCAAGCTCTCACCCAAGTACGACCTCACGCTGCTGGCGCAAAAAATGGGCATCACCACCGACACCTTGCTGTTGGAAGACCGCACCTACGTGGAAAAGGCTTCCGCCTATTTCGCCGCCACGCCCCTGCCCGTGCTGAAAACCTGGATGAAGTGGCAGTTGCTGGACACCTATGCCAACGTGCTCACCAAGGCCATGAACGAGGAAAACTTCCGCTTCCATGGCACCGTGATGAGCGGCACCAAGGAGCAGAAAACCCGCCAGCTCCGCGCCCTCCGCGCCACGGACAACCTGCTGGGCGAACCGCTGGGCAAGCTCTATGCGGAGAAATACTTCCCGGCCTCCTCGCGCAAGCGGGTGGAGGACATGATCGAGAACGTGCGTGCCGTGTATGGCGAACACATCAAGGCACTCTCTTGGATGAGCCCGGAAACCAAGCAGAAAGCCTTGGAGAAGCTCAGCCTCTTCACCACCAAGATCGGCTACCCCGACCAGTGGAAGGATTACAGCATGGTGGACATCAAGCCTGATGCCCTTTTCCAGAACACCATGAATTTGATCGAATGGCGCAGCAATGACAACTTGGTGCGCATCGGCAAACCCGTGGACACCAAGGAATGGGGCATGACGCCGCAAACCGTCAACGCCTACTACAACCCCTCGCTCAATGAGGTGGTGTTCCCCGCAGGCATCCTGCAGCCGCCCTTCTTCAACGCCGATGCCGACGATGCCATCAACTACGGCGGCATCATCGCCGTGATCGGCCACGAGCTCACCCACGGCTTTGATGACCAAGGCGCCAAGTTCGACGGCCACGGAAACCTGGTGAACTGGTGGACCGACCAGGACAAGGCCAACTTCGATACCCTTGCCCAACGCATGATCAAGTATTACGACACCATGGAGGTACTGCCTGGCGTGCATGTAAAAGGAGCGCTGACCGTGGGCGAGAACATCGCGGACCTCGGTGGTGTCACCTTGGCCTACGCTGCGCTGGAACGTTCGCTGAAGGGCAAGCCGGAACCGGCCAAGATCGACGGCTACACCTGGCAGCAGCGCTTCTTCCTCGGCTGGGCGCAGGTATGGCGCGCCAACATCACTCCCGAAGCGGCACGCAGGCTGGCTGAACTGGACCCCCATAGCCCGGCCCATTTCCGCATCAACGCCATCTTGGGCCAGTTCAAACCGTTCCAAGAGGCCTGGTGCCCCGACGGCCAAGGTGCCATGCTCGTGCCCGATAGTGAGCGGGTGGTGATCTGGTGATGGGTTGAAGTTCGTAGTTGTCAGTTGTTGGTAGTCCGGCGCAGCTACTACCGCAACCTCCGGCCTCAGGACTCCCGACATACGGACTCCGGACTTCCGGACTCCAGGCCTCAAGACTTCCAGAGTCAAGACTTCAGGACCCAAGGACTCCAGTCTTCCCGGACTACGAACAAGCACGATCTTCGCGCCATGGCAACCAAGCCCCAGCGCACCGAGCTTTCCTCCATTGGCGAATTCGGCCTCATCGACCGCATCGCGGCGGCAGTGGAACTCAAGAACCCCTCCTCCCTGCAAGGCATTGGCGATGATTGCGCCGTCATCGACCCGCAGGGCCTCACCCAGGTGGTCACCACAGACATGCTCGTGGAGGGCGTACACTTCGACCTCGGCTATGTGCCATTGAAGCACCTCGGCTACAAGGCCGTGGTGGTGAACCTCAGCGATGTGTACGCAATGAACGCCGAGCCGCGCCAGATCACCGTGGCCTTGGCCGTAAGCAACCGCTTTCCGCTGGAAGCCATCGATGAACTCTACGCCGGCATGCTCACCGCCTGCAACGCGTACGGCGTGGACCTCGTGGGCGGCGATACGACCAGTAGCACCAGCGGCCTGGTAATCTCAATCACCGCTATTGGCACCGCCAAAAAGGAGGACATCGTGTACCGCCACGGTGCCAAGGAAAACGACCTGCTGGTGGTGAGCGGCGACCTCGGCGGCGCCTTCATGGGCCTGCAGGTGCTGGAGCGCGAAAAGGCCGTTTTCAAGCAAGACCCCAACGTGCAACCGGACCTCACCGGCTTCGACTACATTCTGCAACGCCAGTTGAAACCCGAAGCGCGCAAGGATGTCATTGCCCTGTTCAAGGAGATGGAGTTGAAACCCACCGCCATGATCGATATCAGCGACGGCCTGGCCAGCGAGACCATGCACATCGCCCGCCGTTCGGAGCTCGGTGTAAAGCTTTATGATGAAAAAATCCCCATCGCACCGGAAACCCACCGTGCCGCACGTGACTTCAACTTAGACCCCAGTACGTGTGCGCTAAACGGCGGCGAGGACTACGAGTTGCTTTTCACGATAGCCCAATCTGATTACGACAAGATCAAGGGATCACCGCACTTCACTGTGGTAGGGCACATGACCGACCCTGCCAGCGGCTGCCACTTAGTGGACCGCCAAGGCGGACTGCACGAGCTGAAGGCGCAGGGCTGGGACGGGCTGAAGGGATAGTTCACACTGACTCCAACTGTTCGGAACACGTCAACGCGCCTATCTTCGGCCAACAGATGAGCACCACACATACGATCATCACCGGTGACAGCCGTTCCATGGACCAACTACAGGACGGGTCCGTCCAGTTGATCGTTACATCGCCGCCCTACTGGCAATTGAAGGACTATGGCTCCAAGGACCAGATCGGGTACCATGGCAGCTACGAGGAGTACATCAATGACCTCAACTTGGTGTGGCAGGAGTGTGATCGCGTGCTTTCACCCGGTTGCCGATTGTGCATCAACATTGGCGACCAATTTGCCCGCACGGTTTATTATGGCCGCTACAAGGTGATCCCCATTCGCACCGAGATCATCCGTTTCTGCGAAGCGCTCGGCATGGATTACATGGGTGCCGTGATCTGGCAGAAGGTCACCACCACCAACACCACCGGAGGGGCTGCGATCATGGGCAGTTTCCCACATCCAAGGAACGGGATCCTGAAGATCGACTATGAATTCATCCTCATCTTTAAAAAAATCGGAGCAGCCCCCAAGCCAACGGTGGAACAGAAGCAGCGCTCCGCCATGACCACGGAGCAGTGGAACCAGTACTTCGCAGGCCATTGGAATTTTGCAGGGGCCAAGCAGGAGGGTCACCTCGCGATGTTTCCGGAAGAATTGCCTGCCCGCTTGATCCAGATGTTCTCCTTCCACGGGGAAAAGGTATTGGACCCCTTCCTGGGTAGTGGCACAACGGCATTGGCCGCACGAAACTTAGGCAGGTCCTCAGTAGGCTATGAGATCAACCCGGAGTTCATTCCGGTGATCAAAACGAAACTGAATGTTTCACAAGTAGACTTGGCGGGAAGCCAGTATGAATTCAAGGAACAGGGACCAAAGCCCGAAATTTCGGCGGAACGGAGGAGCCGGTTGCCCTACCTGTTCCAAGACCCGCACCGCATGGACAAGAAGATCGATGCGCGCAAGTTGACCTTCGGGTCACGCATTTCGGAGGACAGCGGCGAACGTGAGGAATACTTCACCGTGAAAGAGGTGGTATCCCCGGAGGTCGTCCGATTGAGCAACGACCTTGTTGTCCGGCTGATCGGGGTGAAACCACGTGCGGGCGCAACGGAAGAAGCCAGGAATTGGTTGGAAGAAGCCACAAAAGGCCAACGGGTCTATCTGCGGTATGATGCCGACAAACACGACGAGCAGGACCGGTTATGGTGCTACCTCTATTTGAAGAACAAGACCTTCCTCAATGCCCATTTGGTCAAGAAGGGGCTTGTGGATGTGGACGAACGCCGCGAATTCAAATACAAGGAACGATTTGAGCGCTATGCCCAAGAAGTCGTCGCATAGCCCGAAGCGGTATTCGTTGGAGTTTGGGAAGAAGGAGAAGGTGCTCAACTACACGAGTCAGACCTACCAGCTCACCCGGCCGGCAAAAGTGGGGGCGGTGATGTCCCTGATCCGTGAATGCCAGCCGGCAACGATCGGGGAATGGGAACAATGGTTCTTCGCGCATGCGCACACCGCCGCCAAGCTCCCAACCCGCGTTACGAAGGATAGCCTCAAGGAACTAGGGGAAAGACTGTACGAGAAGATCGTGGAAGTAGTGATCCCGGAATGGACCACCGCGTTCCAGCAAGTCACCAAGCAGGATTGCATCGACTACATCCACAACCTCACCATCAATCGCACCTACGACGGTTATCTGCGTGAGAAGTCGATCGTCTTTGATCAGTTGGCGCATCTGTTGCCCACGGTCCGTTTCGAGGAATCTGAGGCGGAAATGGACCATGCCGGCGACATTGACTTTCTCGGCCACGTCGGTACGCATGCGTTTGGCCTGCAGATAAAGCCGATCACGGCCAAGGCCAACTTCGGCAACTATTCACCCACGGATCGCATGCGGGCAAGCTTTGCGGAGTTCACCGAACGGTTCGGAGGCAAGGTCTTCATCGTGTACAGCTTGGACGGCGAAGTGGCCAATGTGGAGGTGGTCGATGCCATGAAGTTGGAAGTTGAGCGCTTGTCCGCAGAGTGATTGGGGGCCGAATTTGGCTTCCGGCGCTGGAGCCTTCCGCTCGCGCACGTCAGTGCCGGTTGGTGATGCCAAGCACCCAAAAGACCCACCGCCACCAGCCATATCGCGGCCAAGGCCAGTAGCTGCAACCTCATTGGCTGCCAAGGCGGCCAGCACGAACTGAAGGCGCAAGGCTGGGACGGGTAGAAGGGATAGTTCACCCTCCGACCACCAAGCGCTGTACAAGCGGGCCGTGCGGGCCTTGTACGACCACCGTATACACCCCTGCGCGCAACGGGGGCAGGGGCAGTGCGCAGGGTACACTTCCTGTGGCTATATGCGCCATCCTCCCCGCTACAAGGCAGCCCAAGGCATCGCGCAGCTCCACCGGCCACGCTCCGTCAGGCAGTCCGTCCATTCCAAGCCATACCTGGCCTTCCTTGGCCGGATTTGGATACAAGGAAAGACTTTCCCCGGATGCTGCCGGCGGGGTGATACCGGTAAGCCCGTCAAACTGGATCACACAGGCAGGTCCGTATGACTGCGGGATGCCATCTACCCATGCCCGAACCCGGATGTTCAGCGGAAGTCCGTTCGGAGTACCGTTCGGCAACAGGAAAAGAGGCGCGATAGTGGATGTTACCTCGGAAGTGGCCGAGAAAGTACCGTGGGGATCAAAGATCCAAATCGTGTATTGCCCCGCTCCGCCCACGGGCTGGATCAATAGGTCATCATCCGGGGTAAACACGCCTTGGGTACAGGAAGCAGGGTCCAAGGAGGCAGCACCGGTAGGCAGGCAAAACCCTTCGCCATTGGCCAGAGCGCTCACCGATCCAAATTCCCCGTTGGCAATGATCAACGGAACACTGTCGGCAGAGAGCGTATACCCGCCTGGGTCCACGCCATTGCCGTCCGTATCTGTCACGCTTAGCCGGTAGCAACCCTCCGGCACTTGCCACAGGCGTTGGATGGTTTGGCCAGCCTCCGAGGGATCCGCCGTGCCCGCAAACAAGGCTGGTCCACCCAATGCTCCGCCAATGTGCCATCCAGTGGAAGCAGGGGTGTTGTCCAGGTCAACGGACAACCGCAGGTCATGGAGCCCGTTGTCACTGAATTTGGCCAAATAGGCATCCATGCTCCCAGCGCTGGTCAGCAACAGGCTGTCCAGCCCGGGGTCGATGTCGAAGGGTTCAGTGATCCACCCGGTAAGGTAGGCGCTGCCCACAGCATCGGTGGCCACGTTGAGGCCGCGTGTATGAAAAGTTCCCCCGGCCGTGAAACCCCAGATGAAATCTCCTTGTGGCCCATATTTCACCAGGAAGGCATCGAACACGCCGTTGGCCGTATGCAACGAAGTTCCCGGCCCGGCATCCAGGTCCACGGTGCCACGGGTACGGCCCGTCACCAGGATATTGCCTTCGCGGTCGGCCGCCGCACCACGCGGCATGTTCTTGTCCGGACCTCCAATGCTGCGCAGCCATGCCAGGGAGCCATCGGCACCATACTTGGCCAGGAAAATGTCGGCATCGCCATCCGGGCCGCTGCACGATAAGCTGTCCAGCCCTGCCCCGTTCCGGAAATAGGCCGTTTTGGCAAAGCGCCCCGTAATGGCCACATTGCCTGTGCTGTCCAACGCCAAGCCCCGGCCAATGTCCGTGCCGTAGCCGCCCATGCCGGTGCCCCAGATCAAGTTGCCGTCGGCATCATAGTGTACCAGGAACGCATCAGACCATTGACCATGTGCAGCCACCTGCAGCACGCCCGCTCCAGGGTCGATGTCCATGGTGTCGGCAAAGTAACCGGTGACAAATACGCTGCCGTCCGGCCGTGCCACGGCATCGTAAGCCCTGTCATCACCGGTGCCGCCGATGGCGTGTGCCCACTGGAATGAACCGTCCGGCCCATACTTGGCCACAAAAGCATCAAAGGACCCAAGGGTGTCCACCATGTACACATCCGGGCCCGGGTCTGCATCGAAGGCCCCGTGCATTTCCCCGGCGATGTACAGGTTGCCTGCGGCATCCGTGGTCACGCTGCGGGTCTCCTCATTCCCGGGCCCTCCGATCGTCCCGGCCCAAAGCAAGCCGCCATCGGGGCTCAGGGCACAGAGGTATGCATCATACAGCCCTCCGCTCGTATACAGGGCCATGCCTGGCCCGGGGTCCAGGTCAACCGTTCCGGTGAAGATGCCCGTAGTGTACACCGTGCCGTTGGGTGCAATGGCCACTCCGTATCCTTGGCTTTTCGCCGTGCCGGCAAAGCTCAGGGCATGGTGCAACTTCCCGTCATTGGTGTAGCAGGCCAGGAAGGCATCGCTATACCCTTGGCTCACCATGGTGCTTTGGGCCGCTCCGGGTGCGAAATTCACAGTGTCCTCAAACTCACCCGTCATGTAGATGCGCCCATCTTGGGCTACCGCGATGCCGCGGGCTTCCTCATAGCCTGTCCCTCCGATCGTGAAAGACCAGGAGAGATCTTGTGCGTGCAGGATTGCAGGAGCATGCAAGGCACACAACACGCCTATGGCCAAGCACGGGAAAATTGTACGCCTGGAGGTGGCTGAATGGCCTTGGGCACGCCATGAGCGGTATAGTTGTGGATGCATGCGATCGCTGTTGATTTGAATTTGTGGCATTGTGCCACTTGCGCCGAAACTTGTATGCAAAGCTCAGTGGATCTCGTCACCAAAGCAAGGGAGCGCTCTTGCTACCGGCAGTTGCGCATTCTTCGGGGTGCTTGGCCGGCCGTTTAAGCAAAGCTCTTGATCGGGAAGTCCAAGGTCCAGGCCAGCACTAACACGAACTACCTTGCACCCATGGATGACCGGGAATGGGCATTCGAGATGCTCCGCAATGATGATGACAGCGTGGAGCGCGAGGTGACCTATTGGTTCTACTTCGACAAGAAGGAGAACATGGACCGCATGATCGTGGCGGCGTTGGACCTGGACTACACCCTGTGCAGTGCCTCACAAAATGAAAAGACCAGGGAGTGGGGGCTGATCCTGTCCTTGACGCACGATGTTGGGCCGGACACGCTGGAGCGCATGTACGAGGTCCATGAACGGTTTGCCAAGCGCTTTGGCGGGAAGTATGATGGGCATGAGTATCAGATCGGGCCGGGAGCTGGGGAAGGACTGTGTTGAGCCCGGTTGGCCACAATGATCTCCATTCCTGATTTCCCCGGTACCCGTACCTTTGGTCGTCCTTTGCCCGGCCATGCCCGCCCCCTCCAGCCCCTATCCGCTTTTAGAAACCATCCACGCCCCCTCCGACCTGCGCAAGCTCTCCGGGCCGCAGTTGGAGCAGGTGTGCACGGAGCTGCGCAACTTCATCATCGATGTGGTAAGCGTGAAGGGCGGCCACTTCGGCGCCAGCCTCGGCGTGGTGGAGCTCACCGTGGCCCTGCACTACGTCTTCAACACACCCTATGATCAACTGGTGTGGGACGTGGGCCACCAAGCCTACGGCCACAAGATCCTCACCGGAAGGCGCGAAGTCTTCCACACCAACCGCATCCACGGCGGCCTCAGCGGCTTCCCCAAGCGCAGCGAAAGCCCGTACGACACCTTCGGCGTGGGCCACAGCAGCACCAGCATCGGCGCGGCCACCGGCATGGCCGAAGCCAGCAAGTTGAAGGGCGAAAAAGATCGGCACACGGTGGCCGTGATCGGTGATGGCGCCATGACCGCCGGCATGGCCTTCGAGGCCCTCAACCATGCAGGCGGCATCGGTTCGAACATGTTGGTGGTGCTCAACGACAACTGCATGAGCATCGACCCCAACGTGGGGGCACTCCGCGACTACCTGACCGACATTACCACGAGCCGCAGCTACAACAAGGTGAAGGACGAGGTGTGGAACTTGTTGGGCAAGCTCAGCAAGTTCGGGCCCAACGCCCAGTCCATCGTGCAAAAGGTGGAGAATGCCGTGAAGGCTTCGCTGCTCAAGCAGAGCAACCTCTTTGAGAGCCTGAAGTTCCGCTACTTCGGCCCGGTGGACGGCCATGACGTGGAACGCTTGGTGGCGGTGATGCGTGACCTGCGCAACATCCCCGGCCCCAAGATACTGCACACCATCACCGTGAAGGGCAAGGGCTACAAGCCCGCCGAGGAAGGCAGCCCCACCGTGTGGCACGCGCCCGGGCTGTTCAACAAGCAAACGGGCGAGATCATCAAGGTGGTGCCCAAGAGCCCCCAGCCGCCCAAATACCAGGATGTTTTCGGCCACAGCATCGTGGAGCTGGCCGAGAAGAACCCCAAGATCATAGGTGTAACGCCTGCCATGCCCAGCGGCTGTTCACTGAACATCATGATGAAGGCGATGCCGGACCGGGCCTTCGACGTGGGCATCGCCGAGCAGCATGCCGTCACCTTCAGCGCAGGCATGGCCACCCAGGGCATGGTGCCCTTCTGCAACATCTACAGCTCTTTCATGCAGCGCGCCTACGACCAGGTGGTGCATGATGTGGCCCTGCAAAACCTTAATGTCGTCTTCTGCCTCGATCGCGGCGGCCTCGCCGGCGCAGACGGCCCCACCCACCACGGCGCGTTCGACATTGCGTACTTCCGCTGCATCCCCAACATGGTTGTGAGCGCCCCGATGAACGAGGAGGAACTGCGCAATCTGATGTACACCGCGCAGTTGCCCGACCAAGGCCCCTTCAGCATCCGCTACCCGCGCGGCGAAGGCGTGATGACCGAGTGGAAAACGCCCTTCAAGGAGATCAAGGTGGGCACCGGCCGCAAGCTGCGCAATGGCAATGACCTCGCCGTGCTCAGCATCGGCCACATCGGCAACATCGCCGCCAAGGGCATCGACGCATTACAGGCCGAAGGATACAGCGTGGCCCATTACGACATGCGCTTCGCCAAGCCCATCGACGAGCTGCTCTTGCACGAGGTGTTTGCCAAGTTCAAGCACGTGGTCACCATCGAGGACGGCTGCATCATGGGCGGCATGGGCAGCGCCGTGCTGGAGTTCATGGCCGACCACGGCTACCAGGCCCAGGTAAAGCGCCTCGGCATCCCCGACCGCTTCATTGAACACGGCACCCAGCCGGAACTTTACACCGAATGCGGCTTTGACGACAAGGCCCTCATTGCCACCGTGAAGGAGATACTACCGGCGAGAGGTTCGAAGAGCGTGGGAGTGGGGGCGTAGGTATCGGTACCTGGTTTTCAATGGACGTTGATGGACGCGATTTCGCGTCCATCAACGTCCATTTGTGTCCATTGCCACCCCTGCAGGTGGGAGCCGCAACCTTGTAATTTTAACACGGCGCGTTGAATTTGCATGGGATATGCGAATGATGCCTGCGCCATCAACCTGCAGGGCCTGATGGCTGAGCTCCAGGGAATGAAGTGAAGGGCCATTCGCAACAGATCTACCTTGAACGCCTTAATGGCAAAGAAGCCTGCACCCCGCTGCATCATCATCGCCGGGCCGAACGGCGCGGGGAAGACCACATTTGCAAGGAGCTACCTCGTGCAGGAGGCTGGTATGATCAACTTCATCAATGCCGATTTGATCGCCACCGGCCTTTCACCGTTGATGCCCGAGCGTGCGGCTCGTGCTGCTGGTCGGATCCTATTGGAAGAACTGGGCAAGTTGACCAAGGCCAAGGAATCATTCGCCTTGGAAAGCACACTGAGCGGAAAGTCCTATGTCAAGTTAATCCAGGATTGGAAGAGGTTGGGATATCATGTTCAGATCATCTTTCTCAAATTGGGTTCGCCAAAACTGGCCGTACACCGCGTGGCCATGCGGGTGCTTCAAGGTGGCCATGATGTACCCAGATCCGACATCCTTCGCCGGTTCAATCGGGGCTTGGTAAATTTCCGGGATCATTACCAAGCCTTGGCCGACCATTGGATGTTGTATGATGCATCAGGAGCCGTTCCCGTACTTTTGTCAGAGCATCGATCATGAAAGGCAAGCAAAAAGCCCCCAGTGAACAAGCACTTGTTGTGCTCCGTGCCTTGAAGCGCGCCGCCAAGGAAGCCCGCCGCCAGGCCAAGATCCACGGCACCAAGGTGTGGGTGATCAAGGACGGCAAGATCGTGGGGCTGGAGCCGTAGCCCTCAAAGCTTCAGGTGGAATCCCACCCCAATCGTCACCGGTAGCAGGTCAGCTTTCACTTCCACGTCCGGCCGCTGCTTGATGGCTTCCCAATCATCCAGGAATTCCTGTGACCGCATGGGGACATTGATGGAGAACCGCCAATAGTTGTGGCCGCTGCGTTGCTTCAATATGATGCCGCCGCCCACCGTGGGGCCATAATAGATCCCGTCCAGGCTTTCCTTGCCTTTAATGTGGATCGCGCCGTTGTAGCCATACATGGCGGCCAGAAAGGGCGAAACCCGCTTTTCGGTCGGCAGCCTGAATTGCAGTCCGGTCTGGTAGCTGAAATCGACCACGGCCCATCCACCGCCAACAAAGCCGGATAGCCATGGGGCTGGCCAATACGAGATGCCCACACCATACAGGCCTCCCAAGTCCTGGCCCAAGCCGAAGCCCACGTACAAGCCATCCGGACTCGGCACGGCAGGTGACGCTTGGGCCTTCGCTAACGCGGGAAACAATGAAGCCAAAACAAGAACAAGGCTGGAGAAGCTGGTGGATGAATGCATGGTGAAGCAAAAATAGCCGCCACCCGGATGTACGCTGATCGGCAACCATCAACATCCCGGGCCGTTCATAGGCGCGTACCGGGCCTCCCTCACCGGCTGAATAACTGTTGCGCTTCGAACATTCCCGGTTTCCAATTCCCCCCGTAGTCCACCAAGCTCCAGCTCGGCCCCGGCCAGCAATCGTTCAGTTGCCAAAAGAGCGTGCCCATGCACCAGGGCTGCTTTTTAATGTGCGCCTGGATCGCCTTTTCATAAGCCAGTGCTTGCACGGCTTGGCTGGCTTCGATGAATTCCCCAAGTGTTCTGGGATGTTCTCCTAATTCACGTTGGATCGCCTCCCAGGTTGGCTTGTCCGTTTTGTAGCTGCGCTGGCGGTATTGCATCGCGGGGCTGCCCAAGTAGAGTTGATCGGGATTGATGTACTTCGCCAACAAAGCGCTGTCGGGCCAGCTTTGGAAGCCGTACTCGCTCACAAAGCGCCCCACGTTCGTGGCGAAGGATGCGAAGTCCGCATCGCCGTGCCACACTCCCCAGTAGTGGAGGTCGCCGCTGCGCAGCCCGGCGGCATTGCCCCAGTTACTCAACGCGCTGGTCCAGGTGTAGGGTACACCGGCTTCGGCTGCAATGCCGCCCAATACATCCTTCCATAAACGCCGATTGCTTTGGATTACCCTGGCTGAATCAGTGCCATGCAGCTTGTACTTGTCCTGCCAGCCCCAATTGCTCCAGGCCACGTTCAGTTCATTGTTGCCGCAGAGCAGCGCAGCACAGGGGTGCAGCGCGAAGCGCGCCGCCTGCTCTTTTGCCTCCTGTGTGATGTTGTCCAAAAATTCCCCTTCCGCAGGCACCAGGTTCGCTAGCATGAAATCCTGCCACACCAGGATGCCCGCCGTGTCGCAAGCGTTGTAAAATGCTTCCGGCGGATAGATGCCACCGGCCCACACGCGCACCATGTTGATATGCGCGCGTTGCATGTGGGCCACAAGGGCCACCCAGGCGCTGTCACCCGCGCGGCTTGGGAACATATCTGGCGGTACGATGTTGCAGCCCTTCATGAAGATGGGCTTGCCGTTGATGATAAAGGTGAACGAGCGGCCGATACTGTCTGTTTCTTGGCGGAGCTCCACGCTGCGGTAGCCGATGCGGTGCGTGGTGGAGTCCAAGAGCTGGCCTTCGGGGCTGCGCAATTCGACGCACAGGTTGTGGAGGGGTTGCCTCCCCGAACCATTGGGCCACCACGAGGCGGTGCGGGGCAAGGTGTAATGGACGGTGATGGACGCCGACGGGACGGCATCCACAGGCCGACCGATCGGAACTCCGTCCAAGGAACAATGGACGGTGAAACTTGCATTGCCCGCGGTATTCACCTGCACATCCAGCCGGATGCTGTCCGTGGTGAAGTGCTGTTCCACTTTCACGCTTCCCAAACGTGCGCCGTTCCAACAGCGCAGTTCCACGGGCTGCCAGATACCGCAGCCCACCAAGCGCGGCGCGAAGTCCCAACCGAACTGATAGGCGGCCTTGCGCACATACGGGCTCACTGCGCTGGGGTCGCTGTCGTGCGGCAGGTTGATGCCGTATGCTTTCCGCAGCTTTTGTCCTTCACGCACCGCGCTGCGGAACACCACCTTCAGCCGGTTCACTCCCGGTTTCAGCAATTCCCGCACTGGCCATTCCCACGTGCGGAACATGTTGTTGGCCTTGCCCAATAACGAATCGTTCAACCACACTTCCGCGAAGGTGTCCAGCCCCTTGAACACCAGGTCCACATGTTCATTGTGGAGCAGTGCTTCATCGGCATTGATGATGCAGGCGTACTCCCAATCCTTTTCCTCTACCCATTGCACGCTGTCCGCATTGAAATTGCGGTAAGGGTCTGGGATGAGGCCATTGCGCAACAGGTCGGTGTGTACCTCACCGGGCACTTGCGCAGGGTGCCATGGGATGGTGCCTGCTTGCCGGAAAGACCATTCTTCGAAAAGCGTTGCATGGCTGCCCTGTGCAATGGCACGCCCTGTGCCCAGCCACAAAAGCAGGGGTAAGCAAAGCGTACGGTAGGTCAGCGGTATTGTCCCGGAACGGTGCATGTAGCAAAGAAATACCACCTAAGCGTTCAAGGCCGGACATGAGGTGCGCTGCGGTCTCCCGTGAGCGGGATGAAGCATTTTCGGAGGTCGATATACGGAACAAGCTGCGTAGCAGGGCCCACGGAACTTGTTCCGCTGGGAACTCATCCGGAAAGAGGGCAAGCAGATGGACCGGTATAGAAGGGGGGCCTCTTAATAACCTCGAACGATGTTGCTTGCCGCAGGATGGTGCGAACCACCGATGCCGCCGGAATGGGGTTTTATTGGAGGTTACCTAAAGGCGCAGGTGGCATCAACCAACCGCGTCAGGCGGCATGCTTGCTTCGCGCGGGCTTGCCGGGCATTGCCTTGGTCGCCCACCGGCCTTTTACAAGCTCGTGGAAGGGCCTGTCATCGGCGTGCCCTTGTGCCCAGGACAACAGATCGATGTGGTCCAGCACAGTGGCTTCCCTGACATCCTTCGCCAGTGCTGCAATTTGGCCGGCCAGTCCGGACCAAAGAGCGTACCGCGTTGGTACATCCTTCGTTTTTGCCATTGCATGTGCATGTCCCAGCAACAGTGCTTCCATGGCAAACGTGGAACCATGCTGTTTGTGGAAACGGCGTGTGTTGCGTGCCACATAGTCCAACAGGGCCGTTTTGCCCAGCTCCATTAGAACGGCCACGTTCAGCATGCGGCCCAGCGTGTGAAGCTCTTGGTGCGCTTCGATCCCCGGTTCGTTCAGCAACCTGTTGCACCAGCGCAGCGCGCGCTCATGCTGGCCCGCGCCAAAGCAGGCATATGCGGCCTGCAGTTCCAATTCGGCCCGGCGCACCGTGCTGGCACGGGGGCCATATTGGGCCAGTCCTTCCTCCAGGTCGGCAAGCCGTTCCGTTGCCTTGATGAACTCACCTTTGGTGCATAGCACGGAAAGCTCCAAACTGCCGCCCATCACGAAGAGCTTCATCTGAAGGTCCGGGCTTGGAGCCGTGGACAGCATCAATGGCAACTTGCGGAATTCACGGAATCCGTCCAAGGCCTCCTCATGGCGGCCAAGGCGCATGCGCACATGTGCCAGGTTGCCCATTACGCCCAAGGACAGGTCGGGTTCGGAGCGGAATTGGGCCTCTTCGGCCTGGATCAGGCTTGCGCATGCGGTCAATTCCTTTTCGCATGCCTTCAAGTCATTGCGTGCATAGGCCAGCGCACTGCGCACGTGGTGGTGCAGGAACCGGGCCCGGATCGATCGCAGGGCGGCGTTCTTGGCAAGCAGGGGTTCCTGGGACAAGATTTCCACCGCTGCCATTTCCCGTGGTCCGGGAGCTTGTCCGCTGCGGTAGATCAACCGGAAGATGCTGCTTTTGATCCGCCAGAGTTGTTCCATCTCTTGCCATTCCAGCATCAGGCCATCCACTTTTTCCGCACGGTCCCGCAGGTCGGCGTCCGTAACGTCCGCATAGTTGCCGCGTTCCATGATCCGCCGTTCCCATTCGGTCACCTGCAGCAGCAGGGCTTGTTTGTCATTGGCCCGGGCCAAGCTGCGTGCGCTGCCCAGCACCTTGGAGGCATCTGCATAGAGTGCCTTGCTGAACAGCACTTCCACATGGTGAAGCAGGCGCCGCAATTTGTCTTCTGCTGAATTCTCGGCATGGAAGGCGTCCAGGCTGTTCAGCAGCGCTTCATACAGGCGGCGCTTGGTAATGGGGAACCGGCGCATGAAGGCGGCTCCCGGAAATTGGCGGCGCAGTGCTTGTTCATCGTACTGCGCCATGCCCCCAATGGCATCGAAGAGTTCCGTGTGGATGCCTTGCCCGTTGGAAATGTGGCGGGCGCAGTACACCTTGAAGTAGCGCTTTTCGGCCCGCGTCATGGTATGGATCAACCGGTAAACGTGGTCTTGGGGCTGGCTGGGCATGGCAACGGGGGTTCGTTTCCGGAAGATGGGGTACTTCCGGCCCTCCCAGTATTGCCAGTGCGGGGAACGGTGCGATGCGGTGCAGCAACGGCAAATAAGGGCATGAAAAAGCCCGGTTGTCCGGGCTTTCATCCTTGAAAATAGCGGCGTCTATTTCGGCGAGGAAGTGCGCTCGTTGTCACCAATGTCGTCCCCATCATCCGTGATGGGGGAGTTTCCATTCGTGCCGTTCCCCGTGTCCACGGTTCCATTGCCATTGCCTTGGCCCGGCCTCACTTCCTGCTTTGCCGTGTTGTGTGCGGCACACGGTGCCACCACTTCTTCCTTGGCACACCCCGTGGCCATGAGCAACAACAGTGCTGCCAATGCCGGGAGGAACAGGGATGATGTGCGCAAAGGGGACAACATGCGGAACAAATGTAAGCGATCAATGCGCGGAATGCAAATCCGGTGCCTGGTTGGCAATTGGCGACCCGGAAGGCAGGTCGATGATCACCTGGGTGCCTTGGCTGCCATGGGCCCCGCCCAGTTGTTCCGGTCCTTGTATGCGGATGTCCGCCAAATTCAGCTTGCGCAGTACGTCCGCCCGTCCTTTGGTGATCTCTATGCCGCGGGAAATGTGGTCGTTTTCCCCGCCGTTCTTGCGGCCCACGCTTTGGTCGATGCCAATGCCATCGTCCGTTACGCGCACCCTTGTGCGGCCTTCGGTGGTACGGTCCACGCTGATTTCCACCCGCCCCGGGCGCGCCAGGGGCAGAATGCCGTGCCAAATGCTGTTTTCCACGTAGGGTTGCAGCATCATTGCGGGGATCTTCACCGCTTGGGTGTCCACGCCGGGCGATACGGTGATCGCATACTGGAATTTGTCCTTGAACCGCATGTGCTCCAGCACCAGGTACAGTTCCAGGCGGGCAAGCTCTTCGGCCAAGGTGGTGGTGTCGCTTTCACTGGCATCCAAGTTCTTGCGGATCAACTTGGCGAAACTGGTGAGGTATTTGTTCGCCATGGCACGGTCCTGCCGATTGATGCTGTACTGGATGCTGTTCAGGGCGTTGAAGATGAAGTGCCGGTTCATGTTGGCGTTCAGGGCCTGTTGTTCAAGCTGCAACATCCGCGAGCGCAGGATCAAGGTGCGTGTTTTCTCGGCCCGTGCCCGGCGCAACGCGCGGAAGCGGGCAATGCCCGCCAACATGCCTGCCAGGGCCAACGCGCACAGGCCAAAGAACCACCACCGAAGCCAAAAAGGCGGGGTGATGTTGAACGCGATGCGTGCTTCAGGCCCCCAACGCCCCCTGCGGTCGGCGGCGCGGACCTCAAAGGTGTAGCGGCCATGCGGCAAGTTGGAATAGCTGGCAAAACGCGCTTCGGTGGCGGGCAGCCAGTCCGCGTCAAAGCCGTCCAAGCGGTATTGAAAGCGCACATGGCGACCGTTGGTGAGGGCAATGGCGGTGTAGTTGAAGGTCAGGTGGTTTTTCCTGTAGGCCACCTCCAGCGGAACCGTGGGCCCTGCACCGATGCCCAAACTGTCCGAACCCGGAATGGGCACCATGAAACTGCTGATGCCTGTGATGTGGGTTACGGGGGCCGGCGGGTCCGAGCGCAGGGAGGGCTTGGCGGGGTCGTGCAGCACCAAGCCTGCATTGGTGCCGAAGAACAAGCGCCCCGCGCCGTCCAGGAAGCCGGCGTTGAGATTGCATTCCAGCCCGCGCAGGCCGTCCTCTTCCGTGATGTGCCGTGCGGATGCAGGGTTGGCCAGCAGGCTGTCCGGGTTGAACTGGAAGAGCCCGTTGTTCGTGCCGGCCCAGAGCGAATTTCCGCTGTCCTTCACCAGCAGGCCTACGTAATTGGAGCCGAAGTCCTCGCCAAGGTCGACCCGCGTAAAATGGCCCTTGTCGTAGCAGGTCAACCCGTTGGACGTGCCCATCCAAGTGCGCCCTTGGGCATCGAATTCCAGGCAGAACACCGTGTTGTGGCTCAACCCGTCCTTGGTGGTGAACAGCTTGGCCGTTCCATCCGGGGCAATGTGCACGGCGCCCAGGTCGGATGCCAGCCAGATGCTGCCGCCGGCACCGCTGCGGATGTTGCGCACACCGCGCAAAGGGGAGCCGTTCATCGCTTGCCGCAGTTCCACGGTTCCGTCGCCATGGATCAGGAATACACCGTCGCGGGTGCCGCACCACAAGGTGCCTGAAGGGTCGCGGTACAAGGCGAGCACACGTTGCCCGCGGAGCTGCTGTGCGGAATCCAGCGGGACCACCACGCCATTGAGGATGTGGCACAGCCCGTCGCTTGTGCCGAACCAGAGCGAGCCGTCGGTGTCCTCCAAAGCACTCCAAACGGTGTTGTTGGGCAGCCCGTCCAGCGTGTTCACTTGTGCCATGCCGTCCATCCGGCATACGCCGTTGCCATACGTGCCAAGCCACAGGTCGCCTTGCCGGTCGCCCGCAAGGCACATCACCAGGTCGCTGCACAGGCCTTCTGTGACGGTGTAGGTCACAAAGGAGGCGCCCGCATAGCGCAGCACGCCGGCGCCGTCAGTGCCTATCCAGATTCCTCCGCCATCGTCCTGGAACAAGCTCCACACATTGTCGTTTGGCATGCCTTGGTGCACGGTGAAAGTCCGCAGGCGCCCCTCCTCCAACAGGTTCGCGCCGAACTTGGTGCCGGCCCAAAGCCGCCCCCGGCGGTCGATGAGCAGGGAGCGCACGTTGTTCTGCAGCAACCCGTTTTTTTCGTTGTACGCCGTTGAAGTGCCATCAGGACCCAAACGCCAAGCACCATCGCCGTAGGTGCCCGCCCAAATTGCCCCGTCCGGGGCAACCGCCAATGCGCTTACCGGCGCGGTGAACGGCACTGCCATGGTGGACCAACCTTTGGCATTGTGGCGGAGCAAGCCGTTCCGCAGCCCCGCCACCAGATCACCGCCGGGCAGGGCCAGAAGGGCGCGAACGGATGTGGCCGTGTCCACGGGCCAACCTGTGGCGGGCGTGGCTTTCCCGTGCTGCACCTGGAGCAGCCCGGCACCGTCGGTGCCTGCATAGAGGGTGCCGTCGCTTCCTTCCGCCAGGGCGAGGATGCGGCTTTCCGGCTTGATGGCCGGCAAGGCCACGTTGTGCATGGTCCTTCCGTCAAAGTGGACGAGAAAGGGCCCGCAGCCCAGCCAAACTGTGCCGTCCTTGGCGGCGAGGATCGCGTTCACCTGCGCATCCGGCAGGCCGTTGCGCAGGCCGAAGTTGGTGAAGTCAAGCCCATCAAAGCGGCTGGCGCCGCCCAGCGTGCCGAACCAGAGGTAGCCGCTTTTATCCTGGGCCATGCACCGCACCTGGCTTTGGGCAAGGCCATCGCGCGGGCCGAACACGGTGAACCCGTATTGCTGTGCGTGCAACGGGGGGAGCACCAAGATCAGTGCCGCCATAAGCAGTTGGCGCAGCGCGCCTGCCTGCCGGCCATCGGCTTCCCGCCTGTTGTGCACCACGGTCAAAAGGTGTTGATCATCGCCAGCAGTTCGGGCAGGCGGCGCCGGCTCACGGGGACCAGTGCGCCGTTGTCCAGCACCGCCATGTTGCCCTCGCTCCGGCTGAAGCTTCGCAAATGCTCCAAATTGATGATGTAAGACTTGTGCACACGGAAGAATTTCTTGGGGTCCAGGTTTGTTTCGAACACCCGGATGTGCTTGCTGCTGATGGTCCGCTTGCCGTCCTTGACATGCACCACCGTGTAGCTGTCGCTGGCCTCCAGGTACAGGATGTCCTCATGGCGCAGCAACACCAGGCCGTCCCTGCTGGGAACGGCCATGCGGGTGCTCAACGGTGAGGCAGGGTCGCTCATCAGGGACTGCAGGCTGTCTCCGCGCCGCATCATTTCCCCGGGGTCGCCCAGCAACCGGGCCAGCTTGCCCACGGCGCGTTCCAACTCCTCCGGATCGATCGGCTTTTCCAAATAGTCCAAGGCATTTTCCTTGAAGGCGCGCAGCGCATACTCGTCATACGCCGTGGTGAAGATCACCGGAATGTGCGGCAGCGGAAGTGAGCGCAGCAGGGAGAAGCCGTCCTCGCCGGGCATTTTGATGTCCAGGAAGAGGGCATCGGGATCTTCCGTTGCGATCAGGTCGCGGGCCGCTTCGGCGCTGGCTGCCATACCGACCACGGTCACTTCAGGGCAGTGTTCCTCCAGCATCAGGCGCAGGTTGTCACGGGCGTCCGCCTCATCATCCACGATCAGTGCGCGCATGGCCATCGTTCTTCGTTTGCCGGGAAGGTAGGCCAAGGTATGCAGCGGCGGGGCTGGCAAAGCCACGAACGGTAGGTTCAGGCCAACGGAAGGAAGATCGGACCAGGATTTCCGCCCATGGCCCGGGACCCCATTGATGGCCGGGAATGCACCGTTGCTCGTTCTTGCGGGCGCGCCGCTGCGGGCCTGCGTTAGTTTCGTGTTGCATAAAAAAACACATGCCATGAACCGCAGGCTTACCCTCCCCGCAACCATGCCGAACTGGATCTTCAATGATCTGGGGAACTGAGCCACGCATCTGACCGGAACATTTTTCCTTGTGCTTCGTAGCAGCGTGGAGCATCAAATTCCACGCACCATGGGCAACAGGGAACAAACCGGTGAATTGCGCGTCCGCGTCGATCGCTTGGAGCAACTGCTGATGTTCGACTATGAGCCGGGCACGGCGGATGCGCTCTTTGATCTTTGCACCAACGACGGCAACATTTTGGTGACCGGGGAGGTGAAGGGGCCCGTGACGCGGATCCGCTTGGCGGACCTCCGGGAACGGGACCTGGTGTTGATGGTACTGGACGGTGAACGGTCCATGGTGCAACCGATCCAATTGCGCAAGGCAGTTTGATGCAAACGAATTCAGCCGTGCCCCGCTTCGGCGGGGTTTGCTTGGTGTGTACGGCGTTCAGCGGCAAGGCCGGCGACGGGCTTCGGCACTTGCTGGTTTCCCATTCCACGGACATGCATCAACGGGAGATCCGTTACGTGCTGGTTATGGACAAACGCCGTGGGGCAGTGCCTTCCCGGCGTTGATCCGGCTTAGCCGAACAACTGGCCCAGCACTTCATCCACCCTCCCCACGGGCACCACCTCGATGGGGCCGCTTTTTGGCAAGCCTTTGGTGCCCTTCGGCACAAATATCCTGGAAAAGCCCAGCTTCGAGGCTTCGGCGATGCGCTGTTCGGTGCGGGTAACGGGCCTCACCTCGCCGGTCAAGCCCACTTCCCCGGCAAAACAACAGTCCATGGGCACGGGAATGTCGGCATTGCTGCCCAGCACCGCGCATACCACGGCCAGGTCGATGGCGGGTTCCTCCACGCGGAAGCCGCCGGCCAGGTTCAGGAACACGTCCTTCTGGCCCAAGCGAAAGCCACACCGCTTTTCCAGCACGGCCAGCAGCATGTTCATGCGGCGCAGGTCGAAGCCGGTGGCGCTGCGCTGCGGTGTGCCGTAGACCGCGGAGCTTACCAGGGCCTGCACTTCCACCAACAACGGGCGCATCCCTTCCAGCGTGGCGGCCACGCACACACCGCTGGGCCGGGGTCCGCGGTCGCCCAGCAACACTTGGCTGGGGTCTTCCACAATGGCCAGCCCACTGCCCCGCATCTCGTAGATGCCCAGTTCGTTGGTGCTGCCGAAGCGGTTCTTCAGGGGGCGCAGCAGGCGGTAGGCGTGGTTGCGGTCGCCTTCAAACTGAAGCACGCAATCCACCATGTGCTCCAGCACTTTCGGCCCTGCAATGGCACCGTCCTTGGTGATGTGGCCAATGAGCACCATGGGGATGTTCATGCCTTTGGCGAAGCGCATCAGCTCACTGGTGCATTCCCGCACTTGGCCCACGCTGCCCGGACTGCCGTCGAGTGCCGCTGTGTGCAGGGTCTGGATGCTGTCCACCACCACCAGGTCGGGCTGCAGTTCCTCGATCTGCCGAAAGATGTGCTGCGTGTTGGTCTCGGTAAGGATGAAGCAGGATTCACCCGGTGCGGCTCCTTGGTCCGCCACGAGCCGTTCGCCGCGCATCTTCACCTGCTGGGCACTTTCCTCGCCGCTGATGTACAGCGTGGTGAGCCCTGGGGAGCGCAGGGCGGCCTGCAGCATCAGGGTGCTTTTGCCGATGCCGGGGTCGCCGCCGATCAGGATCAACGACCCGGGCACGATGCCGCCGCCCAGCACACGGTCCAGCTCACGGTCGCCCAGCAGGATGCGGGGCCCGTCCTCGGCGCTGATCTCCGCCATGGCCACGGGCCGCTGGTCGCGCTGGCGCAGGCTGGCGGGCGTGCCGCGCCGTTCCTCCACGCGGTCGCGCACTTCTTCCACCAGGGTGTTCCACTGTTTGCAGTTGCCGCATTGGCCCATCCATTGGGCATAGGCGGTGCCGCAGTTGCCGCACACGAATTGGGAACGGACCTTAGCCGCCATGCCGGATGCGCTCCACGAGCGCCGTGGTGGAAAGGCCTTGCACCAAGGGGATGGAGACCACCTGGCCGCCGTATCCCTTCACGTATTCCCCGCCCACGATCTGATCCACTGTCCAGTCGCCGCCTTTTGCCAGCACGTCCGGCCCGATGGCTTGGATCAGCCCCAAAGGGGTGTCTTCCCCGAAGATCACCACGGCATCCACGCAGCGCAGCGCGGCGATCACAGCGGCACGGTCGGCTTCCGGGTTCAATGGACGGTCGCTCCCCTTGCCCAAGCGCTTCACGCTGGCATCGCTGTTCACGCCCACAATGAGCCGGTGCCCCAAGGCAGCCGCCTGTTCCAAATAAGTGGCATGGCCCCGGTGCAGGATGTCGAACACGCCGTTGGTGAACACGATGCGGTCGCTTTTCAGGCGCCACACGTGCGCCATGCGCTGTGCGCCCACCAGGTCCAAGATGCGGGAGGCAGGTGGTTCGTTCATGGCGTGACGGGGCGTTTCAGGGTGAGTAAAAGTAGCGACAGCCCGCCAAGAACGATCAACATGAGCGTTTGCGCCACCCACAGCAGCCAGCCCATGGCCAAGGCTTCCGGGCGGATGTAGCCCCCGCCGGCCGGTGCGGCCATGTAAATGCTGACAATGAGCGCCACGAACGCGGGATAAACGCCGATGCCGCCTTGCACCAGCACGATGCCGATCGCGCCAGCCACAAAGCCAGCCAGGATACCTGCAAAAGGAACGCCGGCCGTTTCGGGCAAGGCATAAAAGCCCAACTGGAACATGCCCACGTAGGCAGCCCAGATCAACAGGGTGTGCAGGATGAAGCCTGCGCGGTCCTTGGTGCGGAACACGGACCGCAGTCCTTGGCCAAAACCTTGGAGCAGGTCGCGGAGCCGTGCCCTTAGGTTCGGGCGGGTGGCCAGCAGGTAGGCCCCGGCCAGCAGGAGCAAGCCAATGGCAATGGCGATCCAAATTCCCCACGGGCTGCCACCTTCGGCGGCGGGGCCCTGCGTGGACCGGAATGCCGCGATGCGCTCCTTGAAAAGGTCCAGTTTTTCCAACTGCAACAGCACGGTGCAGCCGGCAATGCCCAGCAGCATCAATAGGTCCACCGCGCGCTCCGCCATGATGGTGCCGAAGCCTTGTTCAAAAGGGACCTTCTCCGTTCGGTACAGCGAAAGTGCGCGGCTGGCCTCTCCGGCGCGCGGGATGAAGAGGTTCATGAAATAACCGGCCATCACGGCGTGGTAGCAGTTCCAGAAGCCCGGTTTGTACCCCAGCGGTTCCAGGATGTAGCGCCAGCGCCACGACCTGCTGACGTGCGAGAGCCAGCCGATCAGGGTGGCCAAGCCCATCCAGCGCATGTCCGCTTGGCGGAATGCGGCAAACAGTTCTTCGCGCTGCTTTCCGTCCAAGGCATCGTAGAAGTAGAACACAAGCCACACCCCGATGGCCAATGGCACGCCAACCTTCAAGGCCGTTGTCAGGGCGTGTTTCACGGGTGCAGCTTGTTGGTCCGCTCGTCCGGGAAAACCACCGTGGGCTGGAATTGCTTGGCTTCGTCAAGGGTCATGTGCGCGTAGGCCACCACGATCACCACATCGCCCACGGTGGCGCGCAGGGCGGCCGGTCCGTTCAGGCACACTTGGCCGGTGCCGCGCTCGCCCAGTATCACATAGGTCACCAGGCGGTTGCCGTTGTTCACGTTCAGCACATGCACCTTCTCGCCTTCCACCAGCCCGGCAGCTTCCACCAGGTCGCGGTCCAGGGTGATGCTGCCGATGTAATCTACGTTCGCCTCGGTGATGGTGATCCGGTGTAGCTTGGCGCGGAGAACTTCAATGGTCATGGAATGGGAATGTCCGGGCTTTGGGGCGCGCGGGGCGGCAAAATTACCGGCCAAGCTCCATGTTGTCGATCAATCGCACCGGGCCCACCTGCGCAGCTATGAAGGCCACGGCTTTGTCCACGCCTTCCCAAGTGGCCAACGGCTGCAGGTTTTCGGGCCGTGCAATGGTGAGGTAGTCCAATTGCACCTCCCCGGCACCGGCCAGCACCCTGAGGCCTGCTTGGCGCGCATCATCCACACTGCGGCGGAATGCCGCGGAGCGCACCGCTTGGAGCGCTTTGAAAAGCAATGGTGCCAATTGCCGCTGTTCCGGGGAAAGCCTCTGGTTGCGTGAACTGAGCGCCAGGCCGTCCTCCGCACGCACGATGGGATGTGGGATGATGCGGACCGGCCAGTGCCTGGCCGTGGCCACATGGTTGATCACGGCCAATTGCTGGCGGTCTTTCTCGCCGAAAAAGGCCATGTCGGGCCGTACATAGTGGAAAAGCCGCTCCACCACGTTCACCACTCCTTGGAAATGGCCTGGCCTGGAGGCGCCTTCCATCACGCTGTCCAGTCCGTTCAGGTCATATTCATGCGGGGAAAAGCCGCTGAAAAGATCTTCGGCCTTGGGCATGAAGAGCATGTCGCAGCCGGCTTCCTGAAGCATGCGGCCGTCTTCCTCCGGGCGGCGCGGGTAATGGATCAGGTCCTGCTTGTCGTTGAATTGCAACGGGTTTACAAACACGCTGGCCACCACCCGGTCGCAGCGCTCACGGGCGGCCTTCACCAAGGCAATGTGCCCTGCGTGCAGCGCTCCCATGGTGGGCACGAAGCCGGTACGGCGGCCTCCGCGCCGCTGTTCAGCGGACCATAAGGCAGACTGGGGAGGGTGGGAGAGGAGTTCCAAAAGGCCCGTTGAAAGGGGGCCAAACTACGCTTAGGCTTGAAAATCGCGGAATTTGTCTATACTTTTGTGGGACCAATCCGAGTTTCCTGAACATGAGCTTGAAAAACGCGAAGGTCCTCACCGTGTCCCAGTACATCCACCCTTTCACGGATGGAGCAGGCATGGCGAAGGCCGCCCGCCAGTTGCCGCAAGGGTTCCTGGAGAAAGGGAATGAGATCCGGGTGTTCATGCCCAAGTTTGGCAGCATCAATGAGCGCAGGCACCAGTTGCACGAGGTGATCCGGCTCAGCGGGATGAACCTCATCATCAACGATACGGACCATGCCCTGCTGATCAAGGTGGCCAGCGTGCCCAGTGCGCGCATGCAGGTGTACTTCATCGACAATGAGGAGTACTTCAAGCGCAAGGCCATGGTGGAGGACGACGATGAGAATTTCTTCACGGACAATGACGAGCGTGCGCTCTTCTTCTGCCGGGGCGTGCTGGAAACAGTGCGCAAACTGGGCTGGCGCCCGGACATCATCCACTGCCATGGTTGGATGACGGCCTTCATTCCACTTTACGTGCGCCATTTCTTCAATGATGACCCGCACTTCGAGGATGCCAAGATCGTTTTCAGCGCGTACGACGAGAAGTGCGAGCAGTTGGACAAGGAACTCCCCAAGAAATTGGCCTTGGAAGGTTTTGACAAGAACCTGCTGAAAGGCTTGGGCAAATCCACCACGGACGACCTGCTGAAGTTTGCCATGGGCATGAGCGATGCCGTGGTAAAGGGCAGCCCGAAGCTGAGCCGCTCCCTGGAGAATGCGGTGAAGGCGGTTGAAAAGCCCGTGCTGGCCTATACCGAAGATGCGGATGAGCGCCTGAACGCCCATTTGGAGTTCTTTCAGGGAGTGATGGAGGAAGCACTTGTGTGACCCCGTGAAAACCGTAATTCGCGATTTTCCCGTGCGGTCCGCCATTGCGGGCGCATGTTTGCTGGGCCTGTTGCTGGCCCCCGGCTGTAAAAAGCCCGAGGACGACCTGGGTTTGTCCGTGCTGGACCCTGCCGACACGCTGGGAACCGTGCGCATTGATACCACGCGCATCTTGGCGTGGCCCCGCTTGGACGATTCCATACGGACCAGTGCGCTTTCCACCAACGAAATAGGCAGTTACGTGGACGACCGGTTCGGGCTGGTGGCCACCGGCACTGCCACACAGCTGCGCCTCAGCCTGAACAATGTGGGGCCAGCGGACCCCACATTGGTGTGCGACTCGCTGATCCTGGCACTGGCCTATTTCCCAACGGACCCGGTGTATGGCGATCTGGACCCGCAACAGATCCGGGTTTACCGTTTGGCCGGGGACCTTTCCACCGACTCCATCTACTACAGCAACCGCCAACCGGCCACGGATGGCATTGATCTGGTGCAAAGCGGCACCGGCCTTTTCACTCCCTCGCCAACGGTGGGCCCCGTGATCGGCGGGGATACCCTGGACCCCCAGGTCCGTATTCCGCTGGACCCCGCGCTGGGCACCGAGCTACTGACGCAGTGGGGGCAAGCCACAATGGTGGACAACACCGCCTTCCTGGCCTACTTCAAAGGGCTGTATGTAGTGGCGGACAACACCGGGCAGGCTCCGTTGCAAGGTGGCGTGTGGCGCCTCAACCTGCTGGACGGGTCCTCCAAGATGACCCTGTACTATCACAATGGCGCCGGTACCAGCTCGGCATTTGATTTTGTTGTCGGTACCAGCAGTGCCCGCTACACGGCCGTCAGGTTTGAACGTTCCCAAGCTTCGGTGCCCGGGGTGGCGGAGGCGCTTGCGGACAGCACGTTGGGCCAAACAGCCACGTACATCCAAGCCTTGGGCGGCATGCGCACCGAGGTGCGTTTCCCGAATTTGGGCAACTATGCCGCAGCATCCCTGCACGCCTTGGCCAAGGCGGAACTGGTGGTGCCCGTAGACGGGGATTTTCATGCCACGTACGTACCTCCCGGGCAGATCTTCGCCTTCCGCAAATCGGATACGGGCAGCGACCTGCTGGTTCCGGACCAGATCGCGGGCCAGGGGCAAGTGGGCGGCTTGTATGATGCTACGAACAAGGAGTACCGGTTGAACCTGACGCGCTGGGTACAGGGCGTATTGAACGGCACGTATGCCAATACGGGCTTGTCCCTGGTAGCGGGCAGCAACGGGGTTTCGGTGAACCGGGCCGTGCTGAACGGCCCGCAGGCAACCGATCGCCCCATGCAACTGGTGCTTACCTTCACCACTTATTGAGCGGAAACCATGTGCGGCATTGTGGGATACGTGGGGAGCAAGCAGGCTTATCCCCTCTTGATCAACGGCCTTAAGCGCCTTGAATACCGGGGCTATGACAGCGCCGGAGTAGCGGTCATCGACAAGGGGAAGCTGCTTGTGAAGAAGCGCAAGGGCAAGGTAAGCGACCTGGAGGCCCACGTGGACGGGAACCCGATGAAGGGAACCATCGGCATTGGCCATACGCGCTGGGCCACCCATGGCGAGCCCAATGATGTGAACGCACACCCGCATACCTCCCAGAACGGGGAATTGGCGCTGATCCACAATGGGATCATTGAGAACTACGCCACGCTGAAGGAAGAACTGATCAGCCGCGGCTACACGTTCAAGAGCGAGACGGACACGGAGGTGCTGGTGCACCTGATCGATGACATTCAGCGCACGGAAGGCACGGACCTGGCGGAATCCGTGCGGCTGGCCTTGGGCCATGTGGTGGGCGCATATGCCATTGTGGTGTTGGATTCCAAGGCACCGGACCTGCTGGTGGCCGCGCGCAAGAGCAGCCCGTTGGTGATCGGAATCGGCGAGGACGGCGACCACTACCTGGCCAGCGATGCCACGCCCATCGTGGAGCACACACGCAACGTGGTGTACATGGAGGATGGCGAGATCGCGATCATTGAGCGCGGGCACGGCCTGCGGATCCGCAACATCCGGAACCAGGAAAAGAGCCCGTCCGTGCAGGCCTTGGGGATCCAATTGGAAGCGTTGGAGAAGGGCGGCTACGAGCACTTCATGCTCAAGGAGATCAATGAACAGCCGCGCAGCATCCGTGATTCCATGCGGGGCCGCCTGAACTTGGCCCAAGGGCAAGTGGTGCTGGGCGGGATCAAGGACTATGAGCAGCGCATGGTCAATGCCAAGCGCATCCTGATCGTGGCCTGCGGCACCAGCTGGCATGCAGGCATGGTGGGGGAATACCTCTTTGAGGAATTTGCGCGGATACCGGTGGAGGTGGAGTACGCCAGCGAATTCCGCTACCGCAACCCCGTGATCAATGAAGGGGACATCGTGATCGCCATCAGCCAGAGCGGAGAGACCGCGGACACGTTGGCGGCGATCGAGCTGGCGAAGGGGCGCGGCGCCACCATCATCGGCATCTGCAACGTGGTGGGCAGCAGCATTGCGAGGGTCACCCACGCGGGATCCTACACCCACGCAGGCCCGGAGATCGGTGTGGCCAGCACCAAGGCCTTCACCGCGCAGGTAACGCTGCTTACGCTGATGGCCCTGATGATCGGCCACCGCAAGGGCACCGTTGATGGCGCGCGCTTCCAGGAACTTTTGGTGGAACTGGACGCCATCCCCTCGAAAGTGGAAAAAGTGCTGAAATCCGAGGCCCAGGTGAAGTACATCGCGGACATCTACAAGGATGCGCGCAACGCGCTCTACTTGGGCCGCGGCTATTCGTTCCCCGTGGCGTTGGAAGGCGCCCTGAAGCTGAAGGAGATCAGCTACATCCACGCGGAAGGCTATCCGGCCGCGGAGATGAAGCACGGACCCATCGCCCTGATCGATGAGGAGATGCCCGTGATCGTGATCGCCACCAAGGGCGCCAGCTATGAAAAGGTGGTGAGCAACATCCAGGAGGTGAAGGCCCGCAAGGGCAAGGTGATCGCCATTGTTACCGAGGGTGACACCACGGTGCAGGGGATCGCGGACCACAGCATTGAGATACCGGCATCACCGGATGCCTTGGTGCCGTTGTTGGCGGTGGTGCCCCTGCAATTGCTCAGCTACCACATCGCGGTGATGCGCGGTTGCAACGTGGACCAGCCGCGGAACCTTGCCAAGAGCGTTACGGTGGAGTGAGTTCCGCCGTGCGGCCCTTGCCCCACATGAAGACCTGGTTGTTGTTCCGGAAGGAATGCAGGTCTTTCGTGAAGAGGATCTGTCCGAGGTCGATCAGTGTCAGCACGCCAAATCCGCCAAAGGTCAGCCCGTAGATGATGGGCACCTTGGCATCCGTGCCCAAATACAAGCGGTGGGCGCCGAAGGCTCCCAATGTCAAGGCAAGGCCGGCCGCAACCAATCGTTGAGGTTCCTTCTTGTTGATGCCTTCCGGTGGAAGAGGCAGGTTGCTGATCTCCTCGGCAATACTGCGCGCGGGATCTTGGAAGGGTCCGGCTGCGGTGCAATTGCTGGCCAATAGCAGAACAAGCAGTGCACTCGCGGCCAATGCGGGAAAGCGGTGCAGCATGGACCAAAAGTAAGCGGGCGGCCCCTGCTTGGAGGCCGCCCGCCGTTTGATGGACCTATTTGCCTACTTGGCAGCCGCGTAGCGCTTGGCCACCGCGTTCCAATCCACCACGTTCCACCAAGCCTTCAGGTAGTCTGGGCGGCGGTTCTGGTAGTGGAGGTAGTAGGCGTGTTCCCATACATCAACGCCCAGGATGGACGTGCCGCAGTGGCTGTATTCCGGCATGAGCGGATTGTCCTGGTTGGGCGTGGAGCAGACCTCCAGCTTGCCTCCCTTGTGCGCGCAGAGCCATGCCCAACCGCTTCCGAAACGGGTGGCTGCGGCCTGCTCAAACTTTTCCTTGAAGGCATCAAAGCCGCCAAGGTCACGCTGGATGGCATTTCCGAGCTCGCCGGACGGTGCACCACCGGCATTGGGCGCCATCACGGACCAGAACAGGCTGTGGTTGTAATGGCCACCGCCGTTGTTGCGGACGGCCATGTTCTTCATGTCCAAACCTTTGAGGATCTCCTCGATGGATTTTCCGTCCAAAGGCGTGCCTTCAATGGCCTTGTTCAGGTTGTTCACGTACCCTTGGTGGTGCTTGCCATGGTGGATCTCCATGGTGCGGGCATCGATGTGGGGTTCCAGCGCGTTGAAGGCGTAGGGGAGAGGTGGGAGTTGAAAGGGCATTCTATAGGGCTTTTTAGCAGGTTAGACGAACGAAGGCGCAAATTAAGCGAGACGGTAACATTTTTTTTCCGAAAGACCGGAATCCCACTACATTTGCGGCCACTTTCACCAAAAAAACAACAAGGATGATCAGGAAGTTCGCAATGCTCGCCACCACCGCTGCCCTTTTCGTGGCCTGCGGCGGCAATGTCGAGGAAAATGCCGCATCAACGATGGACGCCGCCAAGGACAGCGCTGCCCAAATGTTGAACAAGGCCCAGGAAGATGCCAAGGCCGCTGCTGCCACCGTGGACAGCACCGCTGGTGCCGTGGTTGATTCCGCCAAGGCTGCCGTTGGCACCACCGTTGACGCTGCCGCCAACGCCGCCAACAAGGCTGTTGACAAGGCTGCTGAAGCTGCCAAGTCCGCCACGAAGTAATTCCGACCGAACAAAGAGAACAGGGGGCCGCAAGGCTCCCTTTCTTTTTTACCCCGGTTGCCGGCACTGAAAACAATGCCATGCAGCGCAGGGGTCAAAGCACCCCGTTCACCAGCGCGGCCCTGGCGCGTTCGTAGATGCGGTCACTGCCAAGTAATACGCTGTAGTAGCCCTTGTCCCCCCAGATGTTCCGCGCCACCCCGGCCTTGATCCGCAGGCTGATCTGTGAAGCGGAGCGCAATAGCCCCTTGGGGTCTTCAGGTACGCCCATGGTCTTGGCTTCACGGGCCAATGCTTGCAGTTGGTCCTGCCCGATCCGGTAGTTGGCGTTGAATTTTCGAAGGTCTCCATATTGCTTCAACATGGAGCGGTGCCTGTCGGCAAGATCAAAGGAAAACTGGTTCAGCGCGCCGGAAAAGAACAGTTCGCTGAGGTATTCGGAATTGTCGGTGGTATCGGCGGGAACGAAAATGTCCGGCATGATGCCGCCACCGCCATAAACGGTGCGCCCCTTTTTGGTCTTATAGGCTTCTGATGAATCCAGCCGGATGCTGTCGATGTTCAGCAGTTCCCCATGGATGTACCGTTCCTCCAGGTCGTCCTTGTAGTCGATCCCTTTTCCATAGGGTTTCTGGATGCAGCGCCCGCTGGGGGTGTAGTACCGTGCCGTGGTAATGCGTACGGCGCTGTTGTCCCGCAGGTCGATCTCCTCCTGCACCAGGCCCTTGCCGAAGGAGCGGCGGCCCACGATCACGGCGCGGTCATTGTCCTGCATGGCACCGGCCACGATCTCGCTGGCCGAGGCTGAGCCTTCATCGATCAGCACGGCCAACGGCATGTCCACCAGGGAGCCATCCCCGTCCGCCTTGTAATCTTGGCGGGGGGAGGCGCGCCCTTCGGTGTACACGATCTCTGTTCCCTTGGGCAGCAGTTCCTCGCACACGCCGATGGCCGCGTTGAGGTAGCCGCCACCGTTGCCGCGCAGGTCGAGCACCAGGCGTTTCATGCCTTGGGCCTTCAAGTCGGTCGTGGCCTTCACGAATTCATCGTGGGTGGTGCGCGCGAAGCGGCTTAGCTTTACATAGCCGGTTCCGGTGCTGTCCAATAGCGCCACCGCCAAGGAGTTGATGGGAATGGGCCCGCGGGTGATGGTGACTTGGAACGGTTTGTTTCCACGCCGCGCCACGCCCACTGTGACCTTGGTGCCGGCAGGCCCGCGCAGGGCTTTCATCACCATGTCGTTGTTCACCTCCGGCCCTGTCAGCGAAATGGAGTCTGCACGGATCAGCCTGTCGCCGGCCCGAATGCCCTTTGCTTCGCTGGGCCCGCCTTCAATGGTGGCGATCACCACGATGGAATCGTGCTGGATGGAGAACTCCACGCCGATGCCCATGAAGCTGCCCTCCAAGGGTTCTTGGGCTGCCTGCAGCTCCGAGGCGGGGATGTAGTAACTGTGCGGATCGAGCTGTTGCAGCATGTTCTGCAGCACTTCATCCACCAATTTGCCTTCCTGCACCGTGTCCACGTATTGCTGGTCGATCAGGTCCAGCACCCGTTGCAACTTGGTGCCGGGCGATGTTCGGCCTGGGTCCAAGAACCCAACTTGGCCCCCGTGGGTGCCCATGCCGTTGCCCAACAGGTATCCAGCACCCAAGGCGATGCCAAGCAGCAGTGGGAAAAACACCGCCAATGTCCGTTTATTGTTCTGGTTGTTGTTCACCTGCCCGGGATCTTATGGATAAGCACACCGCCTTTTTCCAGCAGGTCCAGGCCGGCGGTGTCCTTGTATGGGTCGAGATAAACCAACCGCTTGATGCCTGCCTGCAGGATGAGCTTGCTGCAATCCTTGCAAGGGCTGTGCGTGAGGTAAAGCGTTGCACTGCGCGCATTGTTGGTGCTTCGGGCCACCTTCATGATGGCATTGGCCTCCGCGTGGAGCACGTACCAGTGCGTCAAGCCCGCTGCATCTTCGCAATCATTCGGAAATCCGGATGGCGTACCGTTGTAGCCGTCGCTGATGATCATGCCGTCCTTTACCAGCAGTGCCCCCACCTTTTTCCTGTTGCAATGGCTGAGCTTGGCCCACTCCAAGGCCATTTTCATGTAGGCCAAGTCGTACCGTGCCTGCTTGGCGGGGTCGGTGTAGGTCAGGGAATCCTGTTGCATGGGGCGACCGGAGCGACTTCGGCTCCATCATCTGATCATCTGATCGCCCGATCATCTGATCGGAAAGTACCCAGGGCGGGACTCGAACCTGCCTTCGGCAGGCAGGCCCGCCGATACCATACTAGGTGAGTACCCAGGGCGGGAGTCGAACCCGCACGACTTTCATCACTGGTGTTTGAGACCAGCGCGTCTACCGATTCCGCCACCTGGGTAGGTTTGGATGGAGGCGCGAAGTTCCCTCAAAAATTCCTTGCCTGCACCCGACTTGAGGAATTTTTCGCGTTTACGGGCGGCAGGCCGGTCCGCATACGGTTCAATGAGCAGCACTTCAAAAGGGCGGTAGGGCCGGGTAGTAGGCTCTTTGCCGCGTTGATGTTCATCTATTCGCCGGTCCGTGTTATTGGAGAGGCCCACATAAATGTAATCCCTTGAAAGGCTGTAGAGTGCGTAAACAAAGCAGACCATTGATCAACTCCGGGGCTTGAGCCAGCAGCGCGCCTGCCTGCCGGCAGGCAGGTCTACCAATTCCGCCACCTGGGTAGGTGTTGCGGGCGCGAAGTTCCCTCAAAAATTCCTTGCCTGCACCCGACTTGAGGAATTTTTCGCGTTTGCGGGCGGCAGGCCGGTCCGCATGCGGTTCAATGAGCAGCACTTTGTAGGCAGTATGGACGAGTTGTGGACTCCGTATCCGCAACGTTCAAACCTGCTGTGTGGCTGGATTAGCGCGAAAGCACGAAGCGATGGGTGGAGGCTGTTCCATCCGGGCGGGTGGCTTGCACGAGGTAGATGCCATCCGGGAACCCGGACAAATTTGCCGGGAACTTCCGCGTGATGGTCCTTCCGGTGATGTCCAGCACCTTGGCCGATGTGTAGGAACTGGCGGAAATCGAGATCGTCCAACCGTTGGCTGCGGAGGGGAAGCTGATTGAAGGCCCGCTGGCCGCCACGGCGCTGATCCCGGCAGTTCCTTGCTGCACGGTGCAGGAGGCCGGAACGGTCAAGGACAATCCCTCCGGGCAGAACATCATGTTGGAGATCCAGAAATCGCTGAAAGAGCACGGATAGGACTGCCCTGCGGTGGTGGGCGTTCCAATGGCCCAAAAGCTGAGGGTCATGTTGCCTGAGCCGGAGGGAAAAAACACCGAATTAGGCGCGCCGGAGACCAATGGCACCGTATCCCCCACGTTCAAGGGTGCGGTGCCGCCGGGCGATACCAAGTTGGTGGCAGCCGGGCTCACGGCATCAACAATGGCCACGTACTGCACGCCGGACACATTTGGTGCCGTGAAGTAAATGTTCTGGTCCGCACCGGGGGAGCATGATTGGCCGTAGTAGGTGGCCTGGCTCCACTTGTACGCTACCGGAACGCCGACAGTCCACGTTTGTGCAATTGCCGATGCCGACACAAGCGCGGCAAACAGCACGGGTACGGTTCTCTTCATGGATCTCGGATTCAGGCAGTGAAGGTAAGTTGTGCATGCGCGAAATGGGATCGATCTTTTTCCGCAGCGCGGCTAGGCCCCGGAACATGCAGTAGCCCGACTACTACGACCCGGAAACGCTTTGCCTCAGTGCGTTTCACGCATTTTCGTTCCTCACCGGGAACGTGGCCCCGCTTTCGTCACGAAAATGCCTGTGCGTTTCCGGCTCCGGCCTACCGTCAGGCAGGTTCGCTACTTCAGCTGCTGCATAATCCGGGTAGGACCAGGTCAACGGGCAATGGAGAACCGGCGCCCGATTTCCTTTTCACCGGCCCGCACCCGCAGCATGTACACGCCCGGGGCCAAGGCTTGCGTGTTCAATACATGGCTGTTGGCCTTGATCGCTTGTTGAAGCACCAGCCTGCCTTGCCCATCGAATACCGATGCATCAGCATCATGCAGGCTGCCGGGCAGCACCACATGGAGCTGGTCCGTGGCGGGGATGGGGAAGAGGCGCAGCCCGCCGGTTGCCGCCGAATGCCGGGCAATGGCGGTTGGCAATTGGTCGCAAGCGGAACCCGATCCGTCCAAGAGGCCCGGAATGGTCCTGGCGAAGGCACGAACGCTGTCCGTGTTGTTCTTCAACGCTTGTACACTGGGCTCCACGCCTCCGCTCATGGCGCGGGTAAACACGTAGGCCACCACAATATCCTCCTGCTGGCCGGGAAGGAGCGTGAAGGGGCCCATGGTTGCCAATCCCCGCCGGTCCCCGGGCGTGTTCCCTTCCGTTATTTCGCTCCATGCGGGCATCACGATTCCGCCGGTTCCCACGCCCAAGGGGTCACTATTTCCGGGAAACATGAAGTCGGTGGGAATGGCAGTGCTGTCCGTGGAATAGCCGGTGCCGCTGTAGGTGAATGGCGTACCATCCTTCCAATGCCCCTCCAGGTAGTTGTAGTAATCCTGGCCAAAATCCGGGTCTCCCGTTGCTCCCACTTCATTGTTGAAGTAAACGAAGTGGCCCATGCCGAGGTGCTCATTGTCCGCGATGCCATCGTTGAATCCCGTGCCGTTGTAACCAGGGAGGCTGTTCACATCCGTGTTGTCCACGCCGTCGGCGTCCATGTGCGGGCCTTGCAGGATCACTTCACCGAAGGCCGGCGGGTTGGCACCATAGCCCAGTTGCCCATTGGCGTCTTCATCCATCAGGTCGCCATTGAACCCGTAGAAAAGGCTTCGGCCCACATCGCATTGCACGTAGTCGTCGGTGGCGCCGCCAATGTCAAAATCATTCCACAGGCCGATGTAGGTGTCGTGCAAGGTCAACGCGCCCCTGTTGATGATGCGGTAGCGGATGAAAACGGTCTGGTCCACTGCGGCGTTGCTGCTGTTGTACGCGAACGGGGTGAACTGGACTTCCAAACCGATGGGATGCCCCGCGCTCTCACCGTGGGCCTCCAGGTTGTCGTTGAAAATGGAAAAGAGGGCCTGGTCGCCCGGCACACAGGGCGCATCGCCGTTGTCGGGGTTATACAGGCCATCCTGGTCGTAGTCGTAGAAGTCGGCAAGGTTGAGTGCCTGGCCCAGGGCCTGATCGCCATGCGCCGGCCATGAATGGAAATAGGCAGGCACGGTGTAGCCGGGGAATTCAGCTTGCTCATCGCAGTTCGGATCGGCAAGGCAGTTGAAGTAAGCGATCTGTTGGAGCACGTCCGAGCGGTTGACCTTCCATAGTTGATCGTAGGCGAGCATGGTGGGCCCTGAGATGCCGGCATTGGTGCCCAACGGCCCGGGGAACCAATCCATGCCTTCTTGCTCAAACCGTTCAGCCGCCAGGTGCAACATACCGGCGGAATCCAGTCCGCCTACCCACAAGTTCCCGGCAAACAAGGGTGAAGGGCCGGTGCCGGTGCCCGGATTGGGAACAAAGTAGCCAGGTGAGCCCGGCACGGTCATTGAATAATTCTCACTGACAAGGCCGTTGGCATGGAAGAGGGCTTCCACGTCATTGATGTTCAACGTGTTTGTTGCGTATTGGGCGGCAGCCAAAGCAGGGCTGAACACGGCGATCGCAAGGACCAATGCGTAAGGGTTTTTCATGGCTGCAATTGTTGTTGGCTGTTCCGAAGGTACCTGCAGGCCCCAAGGGCCAATACCAACAATGCAGGAACGGTAGTGCCTGGCCCCGGAACGGGACAAGAGCGCGGTGCAACGCAATTGTGCACGGCCCTTTTACGGCTCCGTTGGAACTATAACTTCCGCAGCAGCCCCCTCAGGTCCACCATGTCACCCACGATGCGGCCCACATGTTCCACGGGCACGCGCTCCTGCCGCATGCTGTCGCGTTCGCGAATGGTCACCGTGCCGTCGTTCAGCGTTTCGTGGTCCACGGTGATGCAGTACGGCGTGCCGATGGCGTCCTGGCGGCGGTAGCGCTTGCCGATGCTGTCCTTCTCGTCGTACTGGCAGTTCAGGTCCAGCTTCAGCCCGTCGATGATGGCGCGGGCCTTTTCCGGCAGGCCGTCCTTCTTGATCAGCGGCAGCACGGCCACCTTCACCGGGGCCAACGGAGCGGGGATGCGCAGCACATCGCGCGTTTCGCCATTCTCCAGTTGCTCCACCTGGAAGGCCGCACTGAGCACCGCCAGGAACATGCGGTCCAGGCCGATGGAGGTTTCCAGCACGTAGGGCACATAGCTCTCGTTGGTCTCCGTGTCGAAGTAGCGCAGCTTCTTGCCGCTGAACTTCTCGTGGTTGCCGAGGTCGAAATCGGTGCGGCTGTGGATGCCCTCGAGCTCCTTGAAGCCCATGGGGAACTTGAATTCGATGTCGCAGGCCGCGTCGGCGTAGTGCGCCAGCTTGATGTGGTCGTGGAAGCGGTAGTTCTCCGCAGGCAGGCCCAGTGCGCGGTGCCAGGCCATGCGCTTCTCCTTCCAGTGGGCGTACCACTCCTGCTGGGTGCCCGGCTTGATGAAGAACTGCATCTCCATCTGCTCGAACTCGCGCATGCGGAAGATGAACTGCCGCGCCACGATCTCGTTGCGGAAGGCCTTGCCGGTTTGCGCGATGCCGAAGGGGATCTTCATGCGCGCGCTTTTCTGCACGTTCAGGAAGTTTACGAAGATGCCTTGTGCCGTCTCCGGCCGCAGGTAGATGGTGCTGCTTTCGCCGCTTACGCTGCCCAGCTCGGTGCCGAACATCAGGTTGAACTGCCGCACCTCGGTCCAGTTGGCCGTGCCGCTGATGGGGCACTTGATCTCCTCGTCGATGATCAGTTGGCGCAGGGCCACGAGGTCATTCGCTTCCAGTGCGGTCTTCATGCGGCCTTCCACCGCATCGATGCGTTCCTGTGCGCGCTTCACGTTGGGGTTGGTGGCGCGGAACTGCGCTTCATCGAAGGCATCGCCGAACTTCTTCTTCCCCTTCTCCACCTCCTTCTCGATCTTGTCGGCGTACTTGGCGATGTGCTCTTCCAGCAGCACGTCGGCCCGGTAGCGTTTCTTGCTGTCCTTGTTGTCGATCAAGGGGTCGTTGAAGGCGTCCACGTGTCCGCTGGCCTTCCAGGTGGTGGGGTGCATGAAGATGGCGGCGTCCAGGCCCACGATGTTCTCGTTGAGCTTGGTCATGGCCTCCCACCAGTAGCGGCGGATGTTGTTCTTCAGCTCTACGCCGTAGGGGCCGTAATCGTACGTGGCGCTCAGGCCGTCGTAGATCTCGCTGCTTTGGAACACGAAGCCATACTCTTTGGCATGGCCGATCAGGGTCTTCAACTTGTCCTCGTTGGTACTCATGGTTGTGGTGGCGTACGCTCTGGAAACCTTCAGCGCCGCAGGCGCAAAGATGCGGTGC
>JAFDZG010000067.1 GCA_018267065.1 Bacteroidota bacterium | reverse complement strand
GCCTCAAAATCAAACTTGAACACGCCCAGGTTGCAGTTGAAGGAGTTGTTGGTGCTGCTCCAGGCCCCGGGGGTGGTGGGGAAATCATCATGGCTGCCGCAACCCGCGCACACCGCGCCGTACACACGCCCCCGCCGGTCAAAGCGGCTGGTGCCGCCGTCCACATGCTCTTCGCTTTGGTTGCCGCCGAAGTAGGTGGCGTAGGAAAGCCCTGTCATGTTGATGTCGAACACCGCGAGGTAGAAGTCGTTGCCGTCGGTGGTGGTTTGGAAAGCGTCCGGCGTAACAGGTAGCCCGGTGGTGGTGAGCGATCCCATGATCGCGCTGCCCCAGCCGCAGATGTAGATCTTGTCGCAATAGTCCACCAGGAAGGCGGTGGGTGAAAGGTTGGGCAAACCCACCCCCGGGCCGGACAGCGCACCCATGCGCGAACTCCACACGGTGGAGGTGAGCCCATTGCTCAATTTGGCCAGCAATTGGCCACCGGCACTGGTGAAATAGGGCGCCCCCTGGATCAAGTCGCCGGCCGTGGCACTGGTCTGGCCGAAGAGGTACACACTTCCGGCATCATCCAGGTCCACAAAGTAGAATTGGTCGTAGGCGGTGCTTCCGTAGTAGGTGGATGCCAGCAGGGTGCTGCCTGTCGGGTTGAATTTGGCCACGAAAGCATCTGCCTGGCCGCCATGGAAGGCAGTGCCCACCACGCCGCTTGTAACGGGCAGGTTCAGTGAGTTGGTGCCGCCCGTGATGTAGATGTTGCCGGCCGGGTCCTGTTCCAGCGAATAGGCTGCATCGGCCAAGGCACCTCCGTAAAAGGTGCTCCATGCCAAGGTGGTGAGCGAAGGGTTCAGTTCAAAGAGCACGGCATCATGGCTTCCGCCGGAGAACAAGGTGCGGTATGCTCCTGCGGTGGTGGGGAAATCGGCGCTCTGCGTGCAGCTGGCCACCAGGATGTTGCCGTTGGCTGTAACCTCCACTTCGCCGCGCATCTCATCGGCGTAGTTGAACTTCAGCGCCGGTGCGCTGTTGATGCCGTCATTGGCGCTGCCGCCCATGTAGGTGCTGGCCAAGAGCTGTGAGCCGTCCTGGCTGAGGCGCGCCACGATCATGTCCGTGCCCTGCGGATAGGTGGTGCCAATGCCTTGCGGGGTGAAGACCGTTCCACCGCCGAACGTGCTCTGCACCGCGCCCGTGGTGGTGGGGAAATCAGCCGATCCCGTGGTGCCCAGTACGATCAACTCCCCGGCGGCGTTCACCACCAAGCTGTGCGGGAGGTCGTCGCCGCTGCCTCCAAGAAATGTGCTCCACACCAGAAAGGAGCCGGTGGTGTCCCATTTCGTCAAGGCGATGTCCGTGCCGGGGTTCTGGTTGCCCGTGCCGCCGTTCCACGTAACATCATAGGCTCCGATGGTGGTGGGATAGCCCTGGCCGAAGGCACTGCTGCCGGAATACAGAAAGCCGAGGTCATCAAACGTGGCGGAGTACCCGAAGTTGTCCGTGGTGGAGCCGGAGTAGCTGCTGAAGGAAAGGGTGGGGTCGATCACCAATTCCATGGCGGGATCGTAGTTGCCCAGTGCAAAGGAGGCCACGCCATTCTTCAGCACATAGCGGCAAGGCACGCGCTGCCCAATGCCATCCTTCATTTGGTACGCCAGGGGCACCTCTTCAACCACTTCGCCCAGCGAGGTGGCGATCTGCAGTTTGCCGTCCTTCAACGCAATGGCATTTGCTCCTTCGTACTTGAAGCGGATCATGTGCGGATCGGCCCCCGGGGCCACCACCAGGTCATACTTCATCACCTCACCACCTGATCGCAGGCGCAAGCTGGTGCCCGGATAGAGCCCGTGCTGCACCACGGCGGAAAAGGCGTGGGCGTTCGAGGCCCACCGGTGCGGATCGTTTCCCAGAAAGTAATTGTATGAACCGCGCTGCACGCCGATGCCCTCTGTAAGCACGGGTCCGGTGGCATCCAGGAACCGGAGGCGCAAGGCGTGGTGGCGGATGGTGCGCGGCGCATTCGGGTCATAGCCATTGCCGCGGCCTGCATGGAGGTGTTCCACTGCCCGTGCGTCAAAGCGATCTATCAGGAATCCTCCCGGCTCACACCAGATCACCGCATCGGGCGCGTCGGCGCGGAACAACACCCGGTCCGGCCATTGCCCCCGGTTTTCCACGAACTTCAGCACAGGCTGCGCCGCGAGGTGCAGGGAAGCCAGCAAGAAGGCTACGGGCAGGAAGCGTCCGTTCTGCATGGGGAGCACCAAATCTACCGCGCCGGGTGGTGCGGATGGCAGCAGTCATCCGAAATGGGTGCCAAATGGGTATCTTGCCGCTCGATTCTTACATCTTGATGATCTCCAACTCTCCTGTGCGCAGGGCATCTCTCCATGCCCGCGCAACCCTCGGCCTGTTCCTGTTTGCGCCGTTCCTGCTGCACGCCCATGAAGGCATGTGGTTGCCCACCCTGCTGAAAGCGGTGGAGGGCGACATGCGCACCGAGGGCTTGCAGATCTCCGCCGAGGACAT
>JAFDZG010000066.1 GCA_018267065.1 Bacteroidota bacterium | reverse complement strand
GGAAAGGTGAACGTGGCCGAAAGCACGCAGATCAAGGCCCTGATGGCGGACTATGCGGCACGCCGCCGCCCGCTGGACGGCTACCGCATCCAGATCTTCTTGGGCGACCGCGCCCAGGCGGAAACCATCCGCCGCAGTTTCCTGGTGCAGCACGCCGACATTCCCGCCTACCTCAGCTACCTCGCGCCGAACTTCCGGGTGCGCGTGGGCGACCTGCGCGATCGCGTGGAGGCGGAAAACCTGCGGGAAACGCTGCGCGGGGAATTCCCTGGGCTTTATGTGGTGCCGGACCAGATTGAGCCGCCGAGGCTGCCGGGCACGGCGCAGTGAAACTCCAGCCCTTTTTGAGGCGCTTTAAGGCAACTGCTCAACGCGCACAGCAGTGGGGTCACTGGCCCCGATTGTTTGCAGGATGATGTCCCGGTCGTTGCCCGCACCGGTGTACTTCACCACATTGTCCATGTTCACGTCCTCCACGGCATAGATATTCGTGACCGTGGCGTTGGGGTCGGTGCCACCGAGCCTGTTTAGAATGGCATCACGGTCGTTGTTCGCCCCGGTATATTTCACCACATGATCTGCGAAATAGGAGTTCGCAGGCCAAAGTGCATGAACGCTCCCGATCGTTTTCTGGGCATTCGTACCCCAGGTGGAGGTTGATGGGTTAGTGAAATCCACGGAAACAGTGGAACCATTGAAGGTGTATGTCGAGGAAGACATGCAGCCCAAGTGGTTCCGATGGCGGATGGATACATGATAGCTGCCCGAAGTCAAATTGAAACGTACCGGACTATGCCCATCGGTTCCCACCACATCACCATCCCGTTGCAGCAAGGCACATTGGGAGGCGATTACATTGAATGTTGCGGTTGACCTCACCTCGAGCAGCACCCAATCAACGATTGCGTTTGGGCCGCTATTTGTGAAGACCGAAGCATCCGCAATCTCACCTCCGCCCCCAACGGGTTGCCACACATCATTCGTGGCCGGGTCCAATGCGGAATAGGGCTCATTGGTCGGCAATTGGTCATGCTGCCTCAACTCGTCATTCATAGTTCCTGTTCCCGCATTGTAGGGACCGCCCAAAAAGACCTTGGCCTCCAATGAAGTCATTGCATTGAAGGCCCCCAGGGACAGGTTCCAATAAGTACCGGTCTTCGATGTTTGGAGCTTCACGGCCCGGACCATATACCGCTCGGTGTATGAGAAATCAAGAGTGCTGGCAAATGAAGTTGAAGTAATCAGGGCGGAGTTGATCTTCACAGGCTCTCCGAGGTCATTGAAGGCATATACGTTGTAGCCATTGCCTGACCCTATTGCGATGTCCGGGGACGCAGTCCATGAGAAAGCGGCTTTATTGGAAACGTTCGTGACTTGCACGTTCGAAGGTGGTGCCACCATCACCATGCGGAGCGTGGGGTCGCCCATCAGTGCGGTTTGGGTCCAATTCGCGGTGTTGCCGTCGCCAGATTGCGGCGTGTACAATGGGGACCCACCTTGGTTGTTCATGGTCATCAGCACGCTCCGGCCGATCGGTTCCCCCATGCCCATGGTGTGGAACCACCAATTGGGCACGCCCGCCCAGACATTGGTGAGCGCATTTCCCTTTACCAAAGGGGAACGCAGGAAGCTGCCATCGTGGTCCCAATCACCGAAATAGCTGCCATAGCTCATGTTGAACACGCTGTTCATGTCCATCAAGCCTTGTGCAAGGTTGTCTGTACTGCCCACATCCGCTGCACACCCCCACGAACCACCGCCGCAGGCATAGCTCCACAATTTATTGGCTCCGGTAATGTAGGTTCCGAAGGAGTAGATATTGGTGGAAGTGCAAGCTGCATTGGAGGTAGGTGTCTCGTCCGTGTAAGCCGGACTATTGTAGCCGACCAAAGCCCCGATATTGCGGTATCCGTTTGCAGCGAATCTCAAGTCATACAACGTGTCCCTGAAGTTGTCGAACACCACGCCCTCAAAATCCGGTATGAATTGTTTGGTCTTGAAGGCATGTGCACGATCCATGTAGAGTTGCATGCGCTCAATCTCATCCAAAGGCGGTGAAGCCTCAGATGACCAAAAAAAGGCATTGTCCAGCTCACTCAAGTCCAAGCGGCCTACTTGCAGTTCCACCGCACTCGGAAAGATATTTTGGTCGAACTTGCCATCGCCGGGAACATTGTAGTTGCGCGTGTTCTGCGAACTGGTCACGTTCACCGTATTGTCCGTCCAAGTGCCGTTCATTTCCCCGTAATACCCGTCACAGGGCCAGGCCCCCCAATGGTCTCCATGACCATCAGGAGCCATGTTGCCACTATGGGGCACCGGCACGTGGCCCAGCAAGTACACCGCCTTGACATGGCTTGGGTCGTTGTTGTAATCCGCAACGATCTGGGCGTGGACATCGGCAACGGATTCGGTGCCGTCCAGATTGTGCTCCAGCACCACCCATCCGTCCGCTTGCAGGTCACTGCGCAGCGTGGCCAGCTCCAAGGATAGATCATCAGCGATGCCCTCCCAAGTGACCAATATGATCTTCCCCATGTAGTGGTCCGCATTCCCGATTAGCACATCCGGCGTGACATTGATACCGGATGCTATGTATCCACTGGCAACCTTTCCCGGACTTGTTCTGATAACCTTGTACTCATATTCAGTGTTTGATGAAATGCTTGCATCTTGATAGCTTGTTGCTGAGCCTGCATTGTTGGTAATACTGGTCAATGTGCTCCAATTGGTCGATGAACGCAACTTACGGTAAATGTCATATTGTGTGGCAGCCGGCCATGCCGGCCAGCTAAGATTGACCCGGACTGGGCTTGATGTCACTGTGGCATTCACCATGATCGAGGCATTACGCGCCGGGGTAATCGGCTGCGCGGCCACTCTATTGCTGACAAGAACGCTGGCCACTGTAGTCACGAAAATTGACAGGACTTTCCGGATTTGATCTGAATGACACATTACAAGAGAGGTATTGCTTGAAAGGGCTGGTCCGGGTCGGGATCACCCACCAGCCGCAAGATAAGCCGTTTCCGGAACATTGGATTTTTCGTAGATTTGGCCAAGTCCTGTCTGCATGAATTCCCGGATTCCCGCCCTGCTTGTGTTAACCTTCTCCGGTTTGCTGGGCGTGCGTCTTTCCGCCCAGCAGATCAACTTGAGCCTGGTGCCCACGGCGGTGCCGGATTCCTTCGAGGTGCGAGCTACAGCCACCAGCGGGGTCTTCACATATCTCCCAAGCGCCGTTTTCACCCTGCGTTGGGAATTGGCCAGTGGCGGCGTGGCCAACAACAGTGATGTGCGGCATTCATGCGGCGTGTTTCCGGTGTACAACTATGTCGGCACACAGGATATCGGTGCGTACCGTTACTTCCCTTTGGTCATGACCGGTGAACGGAACATGGGAGACATCTGCCCCATTGATACCAACGGCACCGTGCTGTGCGGGGTTCGCATCCGTGAACTCAGCGGCTGCCGCCATATTGCCATCGTGCAGAACGCGTACACCGGCATGAACAACCTGGATTATTATTTCTCCGTGGGCGGAAGCGACGTCACCGGCGTGATTACCTCGCCGCCGATCACTGAAGGGGACTGTTCGGGCTGTGTTCCCCCGGCCATCCAATCCATGCAGGTGGACAGTGTAGCTGCATGCGCCATGGGACCCGTTGGGTTCAGTGTGGTGGCCACGGGCACTGACCTGGATTATAGTTGGACCTCTCCTGAGGGAGCTTTGATCGGCTATGGCCCCCAAGGTGTTTTAGCCTATGGCATGCCCGGCCCGTATGTGGTTACCATCAGCAATGCCTGCGGCATCGCCATGGATACGTCTTATGCTCCCGTGGATACCAACATTTGCACACCAGCCCATATCGATTCGGTCTGGTTTGAAGTGGTCCCGCCTGCGGCTGACCTGGTGCGCTTGCATACGTTCGGTACCGGAAGTTGCCTCTACTATAATTGGATCGATCCATTAGGCACTATTCACGTGAGGCCCGACCCCGCAAGCATGAGCATGACGGCAACTCCAGGAACCTATTATTTCATCCTGCTCAGCCCATGCGGAAACGATACGCTGTCTTTGGAATTGACCCCGGACATGCTCTGCCTGCCGCCGGAAATCTCCCTGGTATCCAGCGGTGCGCCCAACCAGATCTGCAACCTGAACCCCTTTGCACTGCACGTAGAAGGCAGTGGAATGCCGCCGCCTTACTTCGAGTGGATTGCCCCTGACGGATCCGTGGTGGCCACTGGGGACAGCGCTTGGCTGGCTCCTCCCCAAGAGGGCCTGTACAAGGTACTAGCCACGAGCAGTTGTGGGTTGGATTCGGCCTATTATCCTGTACAGTTGGACACCGCTGGGTTGGCCAATTGCGTGCCACCTGAGATACTCTCGATAAGCGCACCAGGGGCCTGCTTGGGTGATACGATTTTAGTGCAGGCCGAAATGAATGAAGTTACTGGTCCGTGCTTAAGCTATTACTGGAACGGATACTGGCCTTCGGAAGGTCCGGAGTGGGTCCTATATGGTTTGCCTAACCAAATTAATACGCTTTATGTAACAAATGCGTGCGGAAGCGCAACTGCCGATTATATCGACCCATATACGCCGATGAATTATTTCCAATTAAACCTCTGTGGGGAACATGATGAGATCAATCTCAATGAAGTTTATTCGGATTATATGGTAGATGGTGGCTCATGGTTGGTTGATGGCAATCCGGTAAATGGGATATACCAACCCGTAATTGATTCCAGTAGAACGTTTTTCTATAACCTTCCCAATGGATGTGATCGACTACGGGTTTTTATAAAAGACTATCCAAGCCATTACGCAGGAATGGATGCCTCCATCCAAATCTGTTCTGATTCGGATCCCGTGGATTTGTTCCCTTTGCTGGGTCCCAATGCCGAACCAGGAGGATCATGGATATACGCGCTAGGCGACCCTTCCAACGGGATCTACGACCCCGATGAGTTCTTTGGCAATTTCACTTGGATTTTCAAGTATGGGGTCGGATCGGATTCTCCTTGTGGTGACCTTGCCGTGGTCACCGTTACCGAAACCCCCGGCCCTTTCCCGTGGTATGCCGATGCCGATGGCGACGGGCTGGGCAATCCCTTGGACAGCCTGCTG
>JAFDZG010000065.1 GCA_018267065.1 Bacteroidota bacterium | reverse complement strand
TGGTACATCAGCGGCCAATCGCCGGTGGTGTAGCTGGCGAAGCGCATGATGGTGCGCACGGTGTCGCCAACGCCCACGTCCACCACGGACTTGGGGCCGCGCTCCCAAGCGGGCGGTGGTGCGCCGTTGCGGTCCAGCACGTAGAATGAGCCGCCGTGCATGGTCATGGGGTGGGCCATGTTGGAGTGGTTCACCCAGGTCCAGATCTCGGTGCTGCCGAACAGAATGGTGTCGTTGACCACATCCATGTTCCAGGTAGTGCCATTGATCTTGAAGTTGCCCATGCCGTTCACCATGCCCATGCCGGTGATCTCCTTCACCCGCGTGCGTGTGGCGGATGCTTCGGGCCAGGGTTGCACATCGGCCAGTGTCGCGGGGATCGAAGTGATCGGGTCCGCGGTGGGGGCAACGACACGGATGCGCAGGATGGGAAAGTCGGCGCCGTTGAGGATGCTGCTTTCCCAGAGGATGTTGTTGGAGCCTGGAACGGTTTGCGGAAGCTCGCTGCCGTAGCTCATCAGCATCAGGCTGTCGCCTTGCATGCCGGTGAGGTCCAGCAAGATCTCGGCGCGTTCGCCACTGCCTAATGTGAGCCGTGTCATTTCCGCCGGCGCGGAGAGCAGGCCACCCTCGCTGCCAATGACCTGGAAGGGAAGATCACCTTCGAAGCCAAAGGGATAGTAGCGCGCAGTGGAAGCATTCGCCAAGCGCAGGCGCACCACTTGGGCGGGGCATTCCAAATATGGATGCGGCGTGCCGTTCACCAGGATGGAATCCCCGTAAGGCGCGAAAAGGAGCTGGCCGGAGGGCGTGAAGCGCTTGTCCTGCACCACCACGGGGAAGTCATCCACGCCCCACGAGCGGGGCAATGGAAGTTGAGCTTCCTCATCATCCCGCACGATGAGCAGCCCAGCGGCGCCCTTGTTCACCTGTGCGCCAATGGTGCCCATGGTGTGCGGGTGATAGGTGTACATGCCGGCCTTGTCCAGCACCTTGTACTTTACATCCCAGGTATCGCCTGGCTGCAGCAGCAGCGGCGGGCTGCCGTCAAATTCAGGCGGCACGTCCAGGCCGTTCCAGTGCATGCCGCTGGGTTCAGCCAACTGGTTCACCACATGGAAGTGCGCCGTATCGCCTTGGTGCAGCACCAAGGCAGGCCCCAGGAACGGGGCACTGATCCCGTAGGTGTTCGTGATCACCCCGGGGTAGAACTCGCGCGTACCTTCATCCAGCACGAGCTGAAAGGTGTCCTGGTCCAGCAAGGGTGGAATGGCCAATGGTTGTTGGGCAACGGCTGCGACGGGGAAAGCAAGCGAGGTGGCCAATGCCCAGATGGAACGGTGCTCCATGGTCGTGCAATTTGAACGGCCAAGCTGGAGGGATCAGGCTGTCCGATGAATGATTTCCGTCATACTTGACGGAAGAAAAGGAACATCGTGAAGGTTTGGCAACCACTGGCCGGATCAACGCATCAGCGTAATGAAGCCGTTGCGCTTCAGATCGGACGTGGGGTTGCACGGGTCGATCATCGTCATGCGGTACACGTACACGCCCATGGGCAAACCGCTTCCGTCCCATTTTTCCGCGGGGTTGTCGGTGCCCCATACATCATGTCCCCAGCGGTCGAAGACCTGGACCTGGTAGCGCAGGTCCGGTATGTCCAGCAGGCCGGGCCAGGTATCGTTGATGCCGTCGTTGTTGGGGGTGAACGTGTTGGGCAGGAAGGCTGTCGGCGGGGTACGCACATCGATGTGGACGGAGGCCGTGTCGTCGCAATGGTCCGGGCGGGTGGAATAGAAGGTAAAGTCGTACTCGCGGTAGTAATGGAGGTCCACCTGGAACGTGCCACGGCATTGGTTCAGCACCAAGCGGTCACCGGCAAAAAACGCACAAGAGTCCGCGTCGCTGTTGAACTTCACTTCGATGCCGGGGGAGCAAGGCAATTGTTCCGCCGTGAACAGCGCGGGAAATCTGGAGACCACGTAAACACTGTCCAGAAGCGGGGCACTGCCGCAGGCCAAGGAGTCGTACCCCTGGAGGGTAACCGGCTGCCAGCCGCCATCGTCGAAGCTGATGGTGGGGAATTCCTCATTGCTGAATCCGTTGGTTCCCCAGCGCCACACCAGCGAATCTGCGGTGGAACTGATGAGGATGCCCGTGCCTGGCGCACGCTGGCACAATGTGTCCGGAACGGTAAATGCCACGTTGGGCGGTTGCAACATGGTAAGCACCACGTCCGCAGTGGAGGTGCAATTGATCGAAGTGTCGATCGCGGTAACGTTCACGGGCCCCACCAGTCCGATCGGTGCTTGGAAGGAGGCCGTGGTATCACCGGTGCTCCAGATCCAGATGTCCGGCTGGAAGCCCCACCAGTTGTCCGCTGAAAGCGTGGGAGGGTCCGCAGGGCAATAGGTGGTATGTCCGCCAATGGTAACGGCCGGGTAGCCCAGTTCCGCCGTGATCCAGGAGGGGCAAATTCCGCCGTTTACCACCACGGTGTAAAGCCCCGGGCCCAGGTTGGTGCGCGTGTTGTCGGTGATCGTGGGATCATCCGTCCATTCCCAGGTATAGGGGCCGGGGTTCACGGTGAAGGTGAGCGTGCCATCGTCCATGCCGGCGCATGTGATGTTGGTGTATGTGAACGAACCCAAGGGCTGGACCTCCGGGGGCACCACCGCCGTATCGATCTGGCTGACGCAGCCGCTGGTGTCCGAGATCACCACGGTGTACGGGCCTGCGGCCAAGCCCGTGGCAATGGAGTCGTGCAGATTGGGGAGCTGTAGCCAGAGATAGGTGTACTGGCCGGGCGTGCCGGGCACCACTGCGATGGAGCCGTCCGTGTCATCCGGGCAGGTGGGTGAAGCGACGATCACCGAAACGTTGCAAGGGGCTTGTGCCATTGCGGTGAAAGGGGCGCAGGCCAACAGGAACGGCAGGAACTTTCGCATCAGCGTGCAAAAATCGGCCATTTACAGGGCTGCCGCAAGGAGCACGTTGCTTGCGTCATTTCAGCACGTCGGGCATCTTCGCCTTGAACCGCTCGAAGCGCGGTTTGGACACGCCTTGGATGTACGGGTTGTTCGGATTGTCCTCCGCGTAGTTCTGGTGGTACTCTTCCGCTTTCCAGAATTTCACGAACGGCATCACTTCAGTGACGATGGGCGCATCGTACTGCCCGGAGGCATCGAGCTGTTTGATGTATGACCCAATGAACGCCTGCTGTTCCGGCGTGTCATAAAAGGCGATGGAGCGGTACTGGGAACCGGCATCGGGCCCTTGGCGGCTGGGCGTGGTGGGGTCTTGGCTGGCGAAGAACACCTTCACCAGGGTCTCGAAGCTCACCTCCTTGGGGTCGTAGTACACCTCCACGGATTCGGCATGGCCGGTTTTGCCATCGCTCACCTCCTCATAGGTGGGGTTGGGTTCCTTGCCGCCGGAATAGCCGTTGATCACGGCTTTCACGCCGCGCACGCTCTGGAAGATCTCCTCCGAGCACCAGAAGCAGCCTTCAGCGAAGTGGGCCACGCTGAGGCCCTGCAAGTCCTGTTGGTCCATGGGTGATCTCTGTTGCGGTATTTGTTGGTGGGACATGGTGTTTCCGCAGGCAGCCAGTAAAAGGAGTGGAAGCAATGCAGTTGGGCGGTTCATCATGGAAGCCCAAAGGTAACTGGCCCCGTTGCGGACAATTGCCCTTTCACATCCTTTGGTCCTATTGGTAGCGTGCCTTGTTGAAGCGCTTCTTGTCTGCCTTGAAATCGCGTGCGCCGGTGGCCCCGCCGCCGCTGCCTTCGTCCACGCGCACCTTGCGGCCTTTGTAGTTGGCGGCCTTGAAGTGGCCCATGGCCTCATCGAAGAAATTCGCGTCGATGTCGATGAAGCTGTACATGTCCTTGAGCAGGATGCGGCCGAAATGCTGGCCGGTGAGACCGGTGATGCCGCAGAGGTAGCCAAGCATCTTGCCCTTGTCAAAGCCGTCCTTGGTGCCCAGGTTGATGAACATGGAACGCATGGGGCCTGCAGGGGTGCGGCCAAATTCGGTCTTTTCCTTGCGCTCACGCGGGTTGTGGTCCTTGCGGGCCAGGTCCACGTTGAGGTCGCGGGCGCCTTTGTAGGGTTTCAGAAAGCGCTGGAATTCCAGCGAGATCACGCGGCGGATGAGTTCCTCACGGTCCAGCCCGGCCAGGTCCAGTGCCACGGCGCTCATCAGGCCGCCGATGGCGGCTTCATCCACTTCCACGTTCTTGATGCGGTCCACCAAGGCGAGCAATTGGCGCTCCATGATCTCCGTGCCGTCCGGCACGCGTACGTAGCTGAAGCGCACCTTGAGCTGGCGTTCCAGGCTGCGGATCTTGAAGAGGTCGCGGCTGCCGATGATGCTCAGCGAAATGCCCGTTTTCCCGGCGCGGCCGGTGCGGCCGCTGCGGTGGGTGTAGCTCTCCGTTTCGCCGGGCAGGTCGAAGTGCACCACGTGGCTCACGTTGCTCACGTCGATGCCGCGCGCCGCCACGTCGGTGGCGATGAGCAACTGGAGGTTCTTGGCGCGGTAGCGGGCCATCACGCGGTCGCGCTGCTGTTGGCTCAGGTCGCCGTGTATGGCATCGGCGTTGTAGCCGTCGCGCGTGAGGTGCTCGGCCAATTCCTGGGTGTCCTGCTTGGTGCGGCAGAACACGATGGCGAACATCTCCGGGTCTGCGTCCACAAATCGCCGAAGGGCGAGGTAGCGGTCGCGGGCCATCACCACGGTGTATTGGTGGGTAATGGCCTCATTTGCCTTGTTGCCGCCGCCCACGCTCACCTCCTCGGCATCGTGCATGTAATTGCCGGCGATGCGCCGCACCTCATGGCCCATGGTGGCGCTGAAGAGCCACGTGCGCTTTTCCGCCGGGGTGCGGTCCAGGATGGTGGTAATGTCCTCCTGGAAGCCCATGTTGAGCATCTCGTCGGCCTCGTCCAGCACGGCCACACGCACCTGGTCCAATGCCACGGCCCCGCGCTCCAGCAGGTCGATCAAGCGGCCGGGCGTGGCCACCACCACGTTGGCTCCGCGCTGGATGCCGCGCATCTGCTCGCGGATGTTGGCCCCGCCATATACGGGCACCACCTTGATGCCGGGCAGATACTTGGCGAAGTGTTCCAGGTCCTTGGCGATCTGCACGCAGAGCTCCCGGGTGGGCGCCAGCACCAGGGCCTGCACCATCTTCTGGTCCTTGTCCACCTGTTCCAGGAGGGGAATGCCGAAGGCGGCGGTCTTACCGGTGCCCGTTTGGGCCAAGGCCACCATGTCCCCGGAGCCTTGCAGCAAATGGGGGATCGTTTTTTCCTGGACGGGGGTGGGCGTTTCAAACCCAAGGTCGGCAAGGGCACGCAGAATTTCAGCCCGGATGCCGAGCGAATCAAAGGAGGACATGAGGGAAATGGAGGGGGGAAATCCGGTCCGGTCGCGGATACGGGGCCGCAAATGTAAGGCTTTGGGAATGAACGGGGTTTGCGCGGTCAGGGCCATGGCCTCTTCATGCTCCTCCTGGCGGCGTTTATCCAAATACTTGGGCGAGCCACGGACCTGCGGCCGGTAGGCGGGTCCGCACGGACCTTGTTTCGCCGAAGGCTTCGCGAAGGCGCCGTGGACACGGACTGCGAACGTCCGCGGGCATCGGACGCAAAGTGGTGGCCCACTTCCTGCATCGCGCATTTGTCCGTGTGCATCCGTGGTTGAGCATTCGGGAAAGTCGCGACCGCGGGGCGCGCAAGGGGTGATAGCCCTGTTTGCACAGCCGGCAAGTGATCGTTACAGTGGCGCACTCCCTCGGGTTGCAGGGTTCCGGATCGGGCAAAAGCAATGCCTTGTTCCGCCCGCTTCCCAGGTTCGTTGAGCACGCATGCGCCCATGGCAGCGGTTGGCATGGAATGCCTGCTTCCGTGCGGATCTACCGTAAGGCGGCGTTCCCCAGGCGGTTTTTCAGCCGCAGGAAGGGATCTTCAAAGTACCGCTTGGAGAGCGCGGAAACGCCAATGGTGGCAGAAACCACCACGGCATAATGCAAGAGGTGCCCGCCCACCGGGCCAGCCGCCGCCAGCACGTGCTTCAGCAGGAGCATGGAGGCAAAAACCAGGAGCATGTGGTACATGTAAATGCCATAGGAAATACCTCCGAGGTAGTCCCAGACCGTGTTGTCCAGCCGCAAAGGGCCGGTGCGAACCACGGCAACGCCGATGATGAGATGGAGGAACAGCAGCTGCACCAGCAACGAAGCGAGCACCGGTGTTTCAAACACGGCCCGCCAGGGGGCAAACTGCACATTGCCGTGAAAGATGAGGAACGCAACCAGCACCAGGAGCATCGCGGCCTGTACCGGTCTCCGGAAGAGCCAATGCCGTGCGAGCACATGGCCCCGCGTGAAAACCAGCCAAGCGCCCAAGCCGCCGATGGCCATGGCTTCGAACTGGAACGTTGTTACCAAGTAAGCAAACAGGGGGCCGCCTACCTGCCAGTGCGCCAATAGCGCCATGAGGGATTTGATGCCCACAACGGCCAGCATCACCAGCGGCAGGTGTTTGCGCAGGGCCTTGAACAGCGGAGCCCAGCCGAGGTAGTACACCTCTTCCACGCCGATGGACCAAAGCGGCTCCAACAGGTGGTGCCCGAACTTGAAGGTGGCGATCCCCGGCAGGAAGAAAATGAACCAGTACCACACCTGGCCGGCCGTGTAGGGCATTTGGTAGGGCAGGTGCAGGTATTTCACGGCCAGCGGCAACAGCACCAGTCCGATCAGCACGAGCAGGAAGTAAAGCGGCCAGATCCGCAGCACGCGTTTCAGGTAGAACCGGCCCACGTGCACATGGCCGGTTTCCCGGTCCTCGCGCAGGAGGATGTAGGTGATGAGGAACCCGCTGAGCACGAAGAAAAATGTAACGGCGGTGCCACCGTTGCGGAACAGGCCGAGGGCATCCCAGTGGGGCAGGCCGTATTTCCGCAGGATCGTTTCCGAGTGGTGCATCACCACCAGCAGGGCGGCCAGGAACCGCAGTCCGTTCAGCCCGGGGAAATAGCTGATGCTGCGATGGTCCATGGGCCGGGGTTGCCCTTGGGGGGCTTGTGCGGGGCTGGGCGTTCCGGCCATGGGGCGCCGAAGGTAGCGGTGTGGCTGGGCAAGCCTACTTTCGCGGCCCATGTACCTGCTTTCGGCAAACGGCACGCTGCGTACCATACTCATCCTGCTGATCGCATGGCAGCTGCTTCGCCTCTGGATGCGCGTGCAGCAGCAGGGAAGGGGGCGGCACCAACCCGGGGGGGCCGGGCAACAGCGCCCCAAGGGCGATGTGCGCATTGAGCAACTGAAGGAGATCAAGCACGGCGCACCGCCGGCCGATGCCGAGGACGCCGATTTTGAGGAGATCAAATAGACCCAAGGGAACACCATGAAACCGACCAACTGGAAGAAGGTCCTGCCCATAGCGGTGGCGGTGGGCGCATTCTTCGTGCTCGCACTGGGGTATTTCAGCCCGATCCTGGAAGGCAAGCAGCTGGTGCAAAGCGATATTATCCATTACACCGGGGCCGCCCAGGAAATGCAGGAGCACCGGGCAGCCTTCAACGGGGAGGAACCGCTGTGGACCGGCAGCATGTTCAGCGGCATGCCGGGTTACCAGATCGGTGTGGTGTGGCCGGAAAATGCGCTGTCGTGGCTGGACAAGGTCTTCACCGGCTTTTTGCCGCGCCCGGCCTCCTTTGTCTTTCTGTACCTGGCGGGCATGTTCATCCTGCTCCTGTGCATGCGCACCAAGCCATGGCTGGCGTTGATCGGTGCCGTGGCGTATGCCTTCTCCTCCTATTTCCTGATCATCATCCTGGCAGGCCACACCAGCAAGGCCGTCGCCATCGGCTACATGCCCATGGTGCTGGGCGGGCTCTACGTGCTCCTTCACGGAAGGAAACTATTGGGCATGGCGCTCTTTGCGCTGTTCCTGGCGTTGGAAGTGCACGCCAACCATGTGCAGGTAGCCTACTACATGGGCATGTTGCTGGTGCTGTACCTGCTGGCTGAAGCTTGGCGGGCCGTACGGGAAAAGCATGTCGCCGATTTTGCCGGGCGCGGCGCCTTGGCGTTGATGGGCGCGGCACTCGCCGTGCTCTGCAACCTGGGGCTGCTATGGAGCACCTGGGAGTACGGGCAGTACACCACGCGCGGCAAGAGCGAACTCACCATCAACGCGCAGGGCGGGGCGAACCATGAGAACAAGACGGGCGGCCTCGACCGCGATTACGTGACCCATTGGAGCTACGGCAAGGAGGAAAGCCTTTCACTGCTGGTACCGGACATCAAGGGCGGCGCCAGTGGCTCCATGCTGCAAACGCGCGAAGACCTGGACAAGATCACAGATCCCGCTTTCCGCAAGGAGGTGCTGGACAAGTACCAGGCGGGCGGCTACGTGAACAACTACTGGGGCGATCAGGACTTTACCAGCGGTCCGGTGTACATCGGCATCATTGTGGTGTTCCTGATGTTGCTGTTGCTGGTGCAAGCCGAAGCGAAGGCGCGCTGGTGGATGCTGGCCGGCCTGCCGTTGGTGATCCTGATGGCGCAGATAGCAAGCCCCGTGGTGGTGGGCTTGTTGCTCCTTGCCTACTTGCTGGCCGGGCTGGTGCTTTGGAATGAAACCTTGGCCTACGCGCTGTACGCAGCCTTCTTCCTCTCCCTGCTGCTTAGCTGGGGCCACAACTTCATGCCGCTTACCGACTTCTTCCTGGACCACGTGCCCGGCTACAACAAGTTCCGCACGGTGACAATCATCCTGGTGATCGTGGAAATGGCCGCGCCGGTCCTGGCAGTGCTCTACTTGGGCCGGTTGCTGGAGGAGGACAAGTGGGACAAGGCCAAGGAGAAGCAATTCCTGGTGGCCACCGGTGCCTTGGCGTTCATCGTGCTGTTGATCGCGATCATTCCCGGCAGCTTGTTCGAGTTCTTTGGCGACAATGAGAAGGCACAGCTCAGCGCACAGATGGCCGCGGCCAAGGAGCCGGGCTCCGTGCAGGCTTACATCGACGGGTTGAAGGCATGGCGCACCGGCGTGCTGAGCGCGGATGCCTGGCGCAGTTTCGCCTTCCTTGCCATGGCGGCTGCGCTGCTGCTGGCCTTTGGCCGGCGAAAGATCGGGAAGCCCGTGCTGCTGGGCGGGATCGGCCTGCTGCTGCTCATCGACCTGTGGAGCGTGGACCGGCGTTACCTGAACAACGACCGGGACGACAAGGGCCGCTACATCTCATGGGAAGACAAAGCCAGCAATGCGCTGCCCTTCAAGCCGCAGCCGGTGGACCTGGCCATATTGAAAGCCGAGGACAACGCCGCCACCGATGCGGACTACGACAAGGCGCTTGCGCGGCTGAAGGCCGCGAAGAGCAAGCTGAACGGCAGCATGCGCCTGGTGGGCAAGGAGGAAGAAGCCATCACGCGCTTCGGCAGCCTGCGCCGCACCACGGACTTCCGCGTGCTGGGCCTGCGCAATACGTGGCAGGACACGCGCGTGAGCTACTTCCACAAGAGCATCGGCGGCTACCACGGGGCCAAGCTCAAACGGTACCAGGAGCTCATCGACTTCCAGCTTTCGCCGGAGATCAACAGCTTGATCACCGTGCTGCAGCACGGGCCCACCATGCCCCGCATTGACAGCGTGCTTGCCACGCTGCCCGCGCTGAACATGCTCAACACCAAGTACATCATCTATGCGGATGACCAGCCACCGATCCTGAATCCGCATGCCCTGGGTGCCGCATGGTTCGTGGACGAAGTGCGCGAAGTGAAGAACGCGGACGAGGAGATCACCACCTTGGGCAAGATCGATCCCAAGCGGACGGCCTTGGTGGATGCGCGCTACTACGCGGAAGTGGCCAATGGGGCCCGCCCGGACAGCACCGCCAGCGTAAAGCTGAACGGCTACAAGTCCAACGACCTCAGCTATACCGTGAAAAGCACCAACGGGGGCGTGGTGGTGTTCAGCGAGATCTGGTACGGGCCGGACTGGGTTGCGGAGATCGATGGAAAAGCCGCGCCATACGTGCGCGCGGACTACGTGCTGCGCGCCATGAAGGTGCCGGCGGGCGAACACACCGTGCGCTTCCACATCGTGAGCAAACCGTTCAACGTGGGCGGCCGCATCGGATCCATCAGTTCCTTCGTGCTGTTGGCGTTGGTACTGCTGGCGTTGGGCTGGGAGCTGAAGATGGCGCGCGCGGTTGTTGCGGAACGTGAATAGTTGTCAGTTGTTGGTTGTCAGGTTTGACGGTACCACGAACAGCTTTCAACCATCAACCAACAACCAGCCCAGGACAAAGCCAGCGCGATCCATGAAACGCGTCCTCATCATCACCTACTACTGGCCGCCGAACGGTGGTGCGGGCGTGTACCGTTGGCTCAAGCTGAGCAAGCTGTTGCCTGAGCACGGTTGGCAACCGGTGATCTATACGCCGGAGAACCCCGAGCTGGTGGCGGATGACCCGGGCTTGTTGAGGGATGTGCGCAGCGGCATTGAAGTGATCAAGCGTCCGATCACCGAGCCGTTCAACCTGTACAAGCGCTTCACGGGCCGCAGCGCCAAGGAGCGTGTACAGACGGGTTTTCTGAGCGAGAAGAAACAGGGCGGCTGGAAGGAAGCCTTTGCCCTGTGGGTGCGCAGCAACTTCTTCATCCCGGACGCGCGGGTGTGGTGGGTGCGGCCATCGGTGAAGTTTCTGAAGGACCACTTGGCGAAGCACCCGGTGGACGCCATCCTCAGCACGGGCCCGCCGCACAGCATGCACCTCATTGCCCTGGGGCTGAAGCGGGCGCTGGGCGTGAAATGGATCGCCGACTTCCGCGATCCGTGGACGAACATTGATTACTACGGCCAACTCAAACTGACCGGTTGGGCCGATGCCAGGCACAAACGCCTGGAAGGGGAGGTGCTGCGCGAAGCCGACCTGGTAACCTGCGTAAGCTGGCACTGGGCGCAGGACCTGCGGAAGTTGGGGGCCGGCAACGTGGAGGTGGTCACCAACGGCTACGATCCGGACGACCTGCCAACGGTGGCGGAGCCCGTGGATGATGCCTTCAGTCTGGTGCACATCGGCTCGCTGTCGCCCACGCGCAACGCGCCGGAACTTTGGAAGGCCTTGAAAAAGCTTTGCGAAGAGGATCCGGATTTCAGCGCCAAATTCAAGCTGCGTTTTGTGGGGCCGGTGGACCACACCATTGCGGAAAGCGTGGCGGAAGCCGGGCTGGGCGCACACTTGGAACGCATGGGCCGCGTTACGCATGAAGAAGCCATGCGCCACATGCAACGCGCACGCGCCCTGTTGCTGCTGGTGAATGATACGCCCAACCTGATGGGCATCCTGCCTGGAAAACTTTTCGAGTATGTCAGCACAGGTCGGCCGGTCCTTGGCGTTGGCCCGGTGGAGGGCGATGTTTCTCGCGTGCTGGACCAAGCGCCCCACGCGGTGATCGACCGGCCAAGGCTGATGGAACAGCGCGGGCGGATCAAGGCGATGTTCACGGCCGCGCCTTCCGGGCCCGACCCGCGTTGGTCGCGCAAGACCACCTGCGTCCAAGTTGCGGAAGCATTGAACACCTTGTGAACCGTCCGTTGCGCAACTTGCGCCCGCCATGGGCATCGTAGCACGCCAAGCCACCTGGAACACCCTGCTCACCGTAGCGGGCATGGGCTTGGGCTTTGTGAACATGGCATTGCTGTTCCCCAAGTTCCTTACCCCGGATGAGTTCGGGCTTACGCGCCTGCTGGTGAGCATCGCTGTGGTGGCGGCGCAGATCGCGCATTTCGGGGGGGAGAACACGGTGATCCGCTACTTCCCGTACTTCCGCGACAAGGCCCGTGGGCACCGGGGCCTCTTCGGCCTGGTGCTGGGCGTGGCAACCATCGGGGCCCTGGTTGCCATGGTGGTGCTGGGCTTGTTCCATGAACACTTCGCCCAGTGGGTGAATGACAGCGGCGGGCTGTACGAGCGTTTCGGGCTGTTCGTGCTGCCACTGGTGTTCGCCGAAGTTTGGTTCCTGGTGATGCGCGGCTTCAGCAGGGCCGTGCACAGGAGCATTGCACCGGTCTTCGCGCGCGAATTCCTGCTGCGCGTGCTGCAAACCCTGCTGATCGCCGCATATGCGCTTTGGCACATGTCCTTTGTGCTGTTCCTGTTCCTCTATGTGTCCACCTTTGCCGTTACCACCGCCATGCTCCTGTTCGACCTGTGGCGTGCCGGGGAGTTCAAGCTGGGCCTGGGTGGCATGCGCGTGGGCAAGCGGATGCAACGCAGCATGGCGCGTTACAGCCTTTTTACCTTCGGCAGTGGATTGGCGGGCATCGCGGTGGGCAACATTGACCAGGTGATGGTGGGCGCCATGCTGCACGACGGGCTCTCCTACGTGGCCTACTACGCCGTGGCGATGTTCCTGGCCAGCGTGATCATGGTGCCCGCGCGTGCCTTGGTGCAGCCTGTGGCACCGCTGCTGGCCGATGCCTGGAGGCGGCGCGACCACGCAAAGATCCAGATGCTCTACCACCGCACCTCCATCATCCAGCTCGTGGTGGCGGCGTTCATCCTGCTGCTGCTCTGGGCCAACATCGATGCGCTCTTCAGCTTCCTGCGGCCGGAGTATGCCGTGGGCAAGCCGGTGCTGCTGGTGCTGGGCGTCGCCAACGTGTTCAACCTTTCCACCGGCCTCAGCGGCGGCATCGTCAGCACCTCCCGCAGTTACTGGTTCGATGCCGTGAGCGGTGCGGTGCTTTTGGTGCTCAACGTG
>JAFDZG010000064.1 GCA_018267065.1 Bacteroidota bacterium | reverse complement strand
GGTAAGGCGGAGCTAACGCAATGCTCGCTTACTCCACCACCAGGCGCTGCACGCCTTGGCTGCCGTCCGCGGCGGTCACCCGCACTTGGTACAGCCCGGCAGTAAGGCCGCCAAGGTCCAGTTCATGACGGGCCAGGCCCATGTTGGCCTGCATTTGTTCGCTGCGCACCACGCGGCCTGCGCCGTCCAGCAGGTCCACCCGTACACTGCCTCCACGGGTGCCCATCACCAAGGTGACTTGATCTTTGGCCGGGTTGGGATAAAGATCGATGCCGATGGAATTATGCACGGTTTCAGCAATGCCCACGTACGATCCATCCAACCATCGCGTGTCATAGCTGGTCTGGGTGCTCCCGTTGGTCGTGGTGGCCAGGGTGCTGGTTTGAACCAAGGCGAGGTGTATGCCAGGCTTGTAGTAATAATAGGTCGTGCAGGTGTACGCGGCGATCGGTACGCCCATGCTTTGGTCGCTGTAGGTTTGGGTAAACTTCACCCGCAGCACATTGTTCACGGTTCCGTATGGCATCACCAAGGTACCGTATCCATCTGCCAAGCCCGTGGAAGTCCCCGATCGGCTAATGCTTGTTCCCATGACACTGAAGTTGGTGCTCCATGTATCGGTCCAAGTGGTATTGTATGAACAGGGATACTTGAGGACCAGCTCGGGATTTTGGTACACCAGGGTGGCCAACGTTGTGGTCGCCCCCATGTTTTCCATGCCGGTGGCGCTGTACTTGATGTAGTTATAGCTATCGCCGGAAATGGCTGCCACCGTGGCTCCGGGAAAGGAGGAACCGGCAGGCGTGGAAGCTGCGCTTTGCATCACGAAAGAGAGGTTGCTGAGCGAAGCGATCGTGGCGAAGTTCCAGGTTTGGGAAGCGCCGCTGGAGCCGGTGACAGCCGTGGTGCTCATATGCTCGGAGAACGACTGGCCTGCCAGTGCCGCGTTGTTCCCCTGGTTCAGGGTCTGTGCCGCGGCGGCGGCGGACAACAGCGTGAATGACAAGGCCAATGTGTAAGGTGTCTTCATGTTTCCTTGGTTTTGATTTTGCCGGGAATATAGCTGAAACAGTGAAATTGCCGATCTGGGCAAGCCGTGACGGCAGGAGGACCGGCTTATCCGTTTGTCTTCCGGCTCAGATGTCCATTCTTGGCGGTCCAAGACGTTGGAGCGCCTGGCTTTCGCACTTGTGCAGCCATTTTGGGGCTGGTACAACGTTGCAAGCCATTTTACACGCGGCTGAGCCTCTTTGGAAATATTCACGGCCCCACTTCCCGATCCCGGTTTGATGGCCTTACCTTCATGGCGCTCAACCTTCTAAACCGACCAAGCCATGAACATCACTTTCAATGAGCTTCGCGAGATCAAGGACCGCTTGCCGGACGGTAGCATCCACCGCATTGCCAAGCAGCTGGACATGAACGTGGAAACGGTATGGAACTACTTCGGCGGGTACAGCCATCCGGAGGGCAGGCCGATCGGTGTGCACGTGGAGGGAGGGGCGCAAGGCGGCGTGGTCTCGTTGGATGACACGCGCATCCTGGACCTTGCCCGGCAGATGATCGCTGAACGCGCGTAGCGCCGCGCCGCACTTGGGTTTTGCTTCTTCCGTGCAGCATGGACCGCACGGAGGCCAATGCTTATTTTTCCGTCACACGGAATTCCACGCGCCGGTTCAAGGCGCGGTTGGCCTCGCTGTCGTTGGGCTGCAACGGCCGCGTTTCGCCATAGCCCCGTGCCGCAATGCGTTCCTTTTCCACTTTGCGGCCCAGCAGGAATTCCACCACCGCATTTGCCCGCGCTTCGCTGAGCGCCATGTTGCTGGCATCGCTGCCCACATCGTCGGTGTGCCCTTCCACCTCAATGTGCATGTTCGGATAGTCAATGAGCATGTCCGCCAGTTCATCCAGTTCCGTTTTGCTTTCAGGCGTCAGCGTGGCCTTTGCGAATTCGAAGCCGATGTTGTCCAGGCGGATGCGCTTGCCAACCTGGGGCGGCTCCACTTTCGGCAGCGGCACTTCCTTGGTGCTCGCATGGTCCGCCACCACCACCTTGGGCGGGGGCGGCACGCTTTCCTTCGGCTTTGGCGTGAGGGCCGTGCCGGGCGGTGCGATGCGCACGTTCACATCGTCGATGAAGTAGTACGCGCCGCGCTCGCCTTGCGGCTGCCGTTCGTGCAGCGTGGCTTCATCACCGTAAAAATTCCCGATCAACAGGTAGCGTTCGTTGCCCTGTGCCTCGATCACGCCGCTGATCTTCTTCCAATGGCTTGTGTTCAGCACCTCGTCAGCGTTCACTTGCGGGGTGATGTAGAGCGGCAGGTTATCACGCGTTTTCACCGGCACTGCTGAGAGCAGGAGCCCCACATTGTTGCTGGCCTCACTGCTGAAGTTGGCCCGGAGGGCCCAGCATTCCACGATGTAGCGCGTGCCTGCCTGCAGCGGCTCCGGAAGCGTGGCCTGCACATATTCATGCCAAAAGGTGGGCGTGTTGCCCTTGCCCCAGATCTTGATGCCCACCATGTTCCTGCCGCCGTGGGGCGAGGCTTTGCCGCCGGTGCGCCGCGCAGGGTTGGTCCAGCATTTGGCATCGGCTTCGGTGGAAAATAGGTCTGGTGTGGTTTCCGTGGGCGAACTCCACGCCTCCATCACATCCCCGTTGAATTTGGCGGCCTGCTGCGTCCATGCACACGGGATTTTTTTCACCTGCTCAAATCCCGGATTGGGCACCAGGTTGGGCATGGTGTCGTTGTTCAGTGCCCGCTGGAAAAGGTTTTGCGCGCACAGGGGCGAAACGGCAAGCAGGGCCAAGGGGATCAATGGAAGGCGGGCCATGCAGCGAAACTACCGGGCCGGAAAAGCGGCGGCAGGGCGGCAGCGGCCATTCGATCAACGATCGCCGGTGCCGAATGGTTGAAAACCCGGACGGCCCCGGGATCACGGCCGTGCCAGCCAATTGCGGATGATGGCCGGGCCTGCGGGCGTAAGCACGCTTTCCGGATGGAACTGCACGCCGCACAGGGGCAGATTGCGGTGGCGCACCGCCATCACCACGCCTTCGCGGCTGGTTGCGGTGATCTGCAGTTCGGCGGGCAGCTTGCCGGGATCGGCGGCCCAGCTGTGGTAGAGGCCCGCTTGGAACGGTGTTGCGATCCCTGCAAACAACCCGTCGGCGGGTGTTTCCGGCGTGCAGGGCACAGCCACGCCATGGCGCACTTGCGGCAGGTTGATCAGCTTGCCCCCAAATTCCTCCACGATGGCTTGCAGGCCAAGGCACACACCAAGCATCGGCTTGGTTGGGGCCAACGCGTGGAGCAGGGCCGGCATGATGCCTGCTTCCGAAGGCAGCCCCGGGCCCGGCGAAAGCACGATGCGGTCGTACCGGGCCGCTTCCTCCACGGTTACGGCATCGTTGCGGATCACGTCCACTGCGGCATGCGTGGCCAGCAGGTGGTACAAGTTCCACGTAAAACTATCGAAGTTGTCCAGCAAGAGAATGCGCATATCGTAGCTGCCGCCGCAAGTACCGGCCAGCGGCCAAGCGGCTTGCAAGATCGCCCTTTCCGGGCCAATTGACCGGATGGGGGGAACGGGCGAACTTTGCAGCACCCCCATGCCCATTGAACATTACACCGGGACTTTCGGGAACGCGGAGCTGCGCCATTTGCTGCGCAGGACGCTCTTTGGCGCCAGCCCGGCGGACATGGCCCATTTCCAAGGCATGGCGTTGGATGCCGTGGTGGCGGAGCTGCTCACCTTTTCCAATGCCGCCACGCCTCCCATCAAGGCCTACAGCGGCACCACCCCCGGGGGAGAGCAAGACCCGAACCTGGTGGACGCCGTGGTGCCTTTCGGCCAGCCATGGATCAATTACGTGCGCCAAATGGGCAATCCGCCCAATCCCATCCCCAAACGCAATGAGAGCCTCCAAAACTGGTGGGTGGGGCAGTTGGTGGGGCAGGAACGCAATTTGCGCGAAAAGCTCACCCTGTTCTGGTCCAACCACGTGCCGGTGCAGATCTCCATTGTCTTCAAGCCGGAATGCAGCTATTGGTACAACCAACTGCTGCGCAGCGGGTGCAAGGGCAATGCGCGCGACCTGATGGTGCAACTGGCCTGTGACGGGGCCATGCTGGTTTACCTCAACGGCATGTACAACGTGGCGGGCGCACCGGATGAGAATTTCGGCCGCGAGCTGATGGAGCTTTTCACCTTGGGCGTGGACAGTGGCTACACACAGGCGGACGTGGCCGCGGCGGCGCGCGTGTTCACCGGATGGACCGTGGTGGAGAACTTGAACGGCAGCCCTGTGCTGCCCCAGGTGGTTTTCATGCCGGATAACCATGACCAGGGCGACAAGCAGTTCAGCAGCTTTTTCAACAACACCTTGATCCAGGGCCAACAGGGCCCGGACGGCGGACTGGCGGAGATCGGGGCCTTCATGGACATGGTGTTCGCCAATGAAACCTGTTCGCTGTTCCTTGTGCGGCAACTTTACCGCTGGTTTGTGCGGACGGAGATAGAACCGGAGGTGGAGGACGATGTGATCGCACCGTTGGCGCAACTCTTCCGCGACACCGTTGCGGCCCCGGACCAGATCGCGCAAGTGCTGCAGGCCCTGCTCACCAGCGCGCATTTCTTCAGCACGGAGGTGCGCGGTTGCATGGTGAAAAGCCCCTTCGACCTCACCATCGGCCTGATCCGTGCAAGCAATATGGCCATGCCCGGCCCGGACCACTGGGAGGCCCAGTACAATGTTTGGAGCAAGATCCGCCTGTTGATGGCCGATGCCGGGCAATCCATCGGGGAAGTGCCCACCGTGGCCGGTTGGCCCGCTTACTACCAAGAGCCGCTGTTTGACCTTACCTGGATGGACAGTGCATCGGTGATCGCCCGCGCCAACATGTGCCAACGTGTGGGAAACTTCGGCATGACCACACCTTCCACATTGGTGCTCCCGGCAGACCGGAACCTTTTCTACAGCATTGATTTTGTGGCGCTGGTGGCCCAGTTTGCGGCGCCCTCAAACCCCGATGCACTGGTGCAGGAGGCTGCTGACCTGCTGTTTGGCGTGCCTGTTTCAGATGCCGTCCTGCTGCAATTGAAGACGCAGTATCTGTTGCTGGGCCAGGTTTCGAACTACTACTGGACCTCAGCCTACACCACCTACGCCAACGACCCGGGCACCACGGACCCCACGGCCATGCAGGTGCCGGGCATGCTCAAGGCCCTGTTCATGGCCATGCTCGGCGCGGCGGAGTTCCAACTGATGTGATCACCATGGACCGCAGAAGCTTCCTTCGCACATCAGCACTGGCCTCCGTGGGGGGCGTGGCGCTGCGCGGCTGGTCGCAACCCGTGCTGGAGGCCCTGTTAAGAAGTGCTCCCAACAGCGACAGGGTGCTGGTGGTGGTGCAACTGTTCGGCGGAAATGACGGCCTCAACACCGTGATCCCGCTGGACCAGTACGGTATGCTCTCCCTGCTGCGCGCCAACATCCTGATCCCGGAGAACCAGGCGCTGCCGTTGCAAGGAACCAATGGTGCCACGGCGCTGCACCCGGCCATGACCGGCTTCAAGGAACTCTGGGACAACGGTAAGCTGGGCATTGTGCAAAGCGTGGGCTACCCTGATCCCAACTTCTCCCATTTCCGCTCCACGGACATTTGGGAAACCGCTTCCAGCGGCCTGCAGGTGCTTTCGGACGGTTGGTTGGGCCGCTACTTGGACACGGCTTATCCCGGCTATCCGTCCGGCTACCCCAACGGCTCCAACCCCGACCCCATCGCCATCCGTGTGGGCGGTGCCATCACGGCAGGCTTGCAGGCCCATGGCGTGGCGATGGCCACCGCAGTGAACAACACCAGCAATGTGCAGAACCTCACGGGTGGCGTGTTCATGGACCCCGCCATGCCCGGGTGCAGCGGGGACAAGCTCGACTTCATCCGCAACATACAGCGCCAAACGGAGCTTTACGGCACGGTGATCCAAGCGGCCGCGAACGCGTCCGGCTGCGCCCACAGCCCCTTGTACCCCTCCGGGCTGCAACCCGGCGCCACCTTGGCCAATTCCCTGAAGATCGTGGCCGGCTTGATCTGCGGAGGTCTCCGCACCCGCATCTATTGGGTCAGCGACACGGGTTTCGACACCCATGCCCAACAAGCGGTGGCCGGCGACCCCGCGCAGGGCGTGCACGCCAATTTGCTCAAGGGCATCAGCGACGCGATCCAGGCCTTCCAGCAGGACATCACCCAGATGGGCGTTTCCGACAGGGTGCTCGGAATGACCTTCAGTGAGTTCGGCCGCCGGATCAAGAGCAACAACTCGCGGGGAACGGACCACGGCGCGGCAGCACCGATGTTCCTCTTTGGCGATCGCGTGATCCCCGGCATGCTGGGCACCAACCCGCAGATCGACCCCAACACGGATGGGCAGACCAACGTGCCCATGCAGTACGATTTCCGAAGTGTGTACTCCTCGGTGCTGCAGCAGTGGTTGTGCCTGGACCAGGCTGGCGCCGCACAAGTGCTGATGGGCGAGCATCCCGTGCTTCCGATCATTGAGCAACAGGACTGCAGCCCGGTGCTTGCAACGGGTGATGACCTGCTGCAGATCGGGCCGAACCCGTTCGTGGCATCCACCACCATCACCTATACCTGCGTTCTGGATGGAACGGTGAGCCTGCAAGTGTTCAATTCGTTGGGACAACTGGTGGCCAAGCCCGTGGAACAGCAACTGACCGCTGGCACGTACCAGCTGGACCTGGACCTTGGCCCCATGCCTGCCGGTGTGTACTACTGCCGGTTGCAGAACGGGCCGAACCAGGTGGTGCGGAACATGGTGAAGGTCAAGTGATCTTCCGTTCCGGCCCGGTCCAGCCCAAATGCGTGTGCTGGAAATGGTCGCCGAACTTCAGCCCGAAGCCAAGCATGCGGTCCAAGCTGGTGTGCCCGTACAGGATGATGCCGGCCACCAGGCAACCATCGCCGGCCATGCCGATGGGAATGTTGAAATAGGCCGTGCCAAGGCCGATCCCCGCCACAAGCAGGGCAATGCCCTTGTGGTGAAGCAAGTTGTACGTGAACGCGCCGGCACGGGCATTCACCAAGTAGCCCAGCATGCCGATGTCCGGCCCCAGCAGCAACAGCAGGTAGCCCCACCAAGCCGCGCCGTGCATCCACAAGGTGATGATGCAGACCAGCAATTGCGCCAGTTCCTCCAGTTTGAGCAGGGTTTTCATCTTCTGGTATCAAGTGCGGCCTGCGGCACGCGGTTCATGGGGAGGTTGCAAGCTTATGGCCGCAAGCTGCTGGCTGGAAGAACTACCACGCAATCCCCACCGGGCAATGGTCGCTGCCCATCACCTCGTTCAGGATGAACGCGTCCTTGAGCTTCTTCCCAAACGCCGTGGTCACCAGCACGTAGTCAATGCGCCAGCCCACGTTGGTGGCGCGGGAGTTGAAGCGCTGGTTCCACCAGCTGTATTTCACTTCTTCCGGGTGGAAATGGCGGAAGCTGTCCGTGAAACCCGCTCCCAGCAAGGCGTCCATGCCATCGATCTCCACCTGGGTGTAACCGGCCGTCTTGTTGTAGTTGGCCTTGGGCCGCGCAATGTCGATCGGCTTGTGGGCCACGTTCAGGTCCCCGGTGAAGATCACCGGGCGTTTTCCTGCAGCGAGCCCGGTGAGGTATTCCCGCAGCGCGCCGTCCCATTGGTGCCGGTATTCAAGGCGTTTGAGGCCTTGGCCGCTGTTGGGCACGTAGGCGTTCACCACGATGTGGTCGGCGAAGGTCGCGGTGATCACGCGCCCCTCGGCATCGTGCTCCGCGTGGCCGATGCCGAAGTCCACGCGCACCGGTTTCTCCTTGCTGAGGATCGCCGTGCCGGAGTAGCCCGCCTTTTCGGCGGAATGGGCGTGGATGTGGTAGCCCTTTACATCGGCAAGAGCCTCCGCCACTTGCTCCGGCGTGGCCTTGGTTTCCTGGAAGCAGCAGATGTCGGCATTCATGGACTGAAGCGATGCCGCCAGGCCCTTTTTCACCGATGCACGGATGCCGTTCACGTTGAAGGAGATCAGTTTCATGCTTGTTGCGGGGTGGGAGCGCGAAAGTAAAAGGCCCCGCTCGGCAAATGCCGAACGGGGCCGCAGAACCTGCGTGCAAAGGATGCCGCTTAAGCGCGGGTCACATTGATCGCGTTGGGGCCCTTGGGGGATTCCTCCACCTCGTAGCTCACCTTGTCGCCCTCGCGCACCGGCTGTTTCAGCCCGGTCTTGTGGACGAAAATGTCCTTGCCGCCCTCATCGGGGACAATGAATCCGAAACCCTTGGTCTCGTTGAAGAATTTGATCGTGCCTGTGGCCATGTTCGTAGTGATTGAGCAACGAAGCTAAGCTATCGGTGCAATATGGGCCATGTGCCCGGCGATGAGGCCCTGTTCACTCCTTCCGGAACACCTGGATCTTGGCGTCCACTTCCACCAGTTCGGTGAACTTGCCGTCGTAGTGCGTGGCCCGCACAATGTGGTTGTCGATCCAGTGGTAGTTGCCGCCGCGCGGCTTGCCGAAGAGGATGGCATGGTACCTGAAGCCGTGGCGGTCCAGCCATTCGGCGGTCACTGCGCGGTGCTCCTCGGTGCGGCTGGTGAAGAAGGTGATGATGTGGCCCTCGTTGTACCAGCCGTTGCAGATCTCCAGCGCGCCCTCGAAGATCGCGGCCGTGGCCATGCGCTCGGGCTCCTCGTTGGGGATGTCCTCGCAGATGGTGCCGTCGATGTCGATCAGGAAGTTCTTCTTGCCTTCGGGCAGCTTCGGGCTGATGCGCTTGCCGTGGTCGAAGGCTTCGTGCAGCGGGGTGTCCATGGGGCGTAGAGTTGGTTAAAGCTACTGTTTTTCCGTTGGGCTGCGGTTGAACAGTGGCGAGAGCGAAAGACCGAGAAGGTGCGAAGGAGGGAGGGCACGAGGGTCCGAGGAAGCCGGAGGGACTTGTGCATTCAACAGGTCCAAAGCAATCTCTAATTCAGCGGATCGCAATTAAAGATTGCTTCGCCCGAAGACGGGCTTGCAATCACGGTAGGGTGGGGCGGCCGCTTGCAATGACGGTAGGTATCGCCCGGAGGCTCACCTGAAATTGCCTCGAATGATCAAGCTCGTAGACAGTTGAGCGGGCCATGGCAGGGAACGCAGGCGCGCAGATCCGCGCGAGAGGCATGGGCTGCAGCACGGGTTCAGCAGGCCGCTTACGAACTGGATCTTGTCCGGTTTTGCGACGAGTGTTCCCTATCGGTAGGCGTCCTTTCTGTTCGAAACCTTTTCAATGCGCACCAGCTTCACGGCATCACCGATGAAATAGACCACCCGATAGTTTCCGATGCGGATGCGCCATAGATCCTTGTGGCCAACCAGCTTTTTGCACCCATGCGGCCTTGGTTCTTGTGCAAGTCGGCCCGCAGCTTCCCCAATTCGTATCGCAACCTGAACGGGCAGGGCGTTCAACTCCCGCGCCGCGCTTCGCAACCATTCGACCCGGTAGCTCACTTTTTTCCAGCGCGTTTGTACAAGGCGCGCATCACCTGGACGTGCGGGATGCTTGGTTCATTCCTGCGTCCCTGGGCGATCAGGCCATCCAGATACTCGTCCACGGCCTCCGGTTCCTTGGCCAAAGTCACCAAATCAATTTGCACATAGCGGCGGTTCTCGGTTTCATCCGTGATCAGCCGAACTCCCTTTAGGCTGGGTGATTTCATGAATTCAAAGGTAGCAGATCGGCCCCACTGCCCACGCAAGGCTTCGCACAGCGGCCACCAGCCGAATGCATAAGCCCTGCCGCGATTCCCCTACGGGATCCACTTCACCCCGGAGTAATCCGGCTTGCGCTTTTCAAGGAAGGCCTGGCGTCCTTCTTTGGCTTCGTCGGTCATGTAGGCCAAGCGCGTGGCTTCGCCGGCAAAGACCTGCTGGCCCACCAGGCCGTCGTCCGTGAGGTTGAAGGCGAACTTGAGCATCTTGATGGCCGTGGGGCTTTTTGCCAGGATCTCCTGCGCCCATTGCCAGGCAGTGCTTTCCAGCTCCGCGTGCGGCACGGCGGCGTTCACCATGCCCATTTCGTATGCCCGTTGCGCGGAAATGTCGCGGCCCAGGAAGAAGATCTCGCGGGCGCGTTTCTGGCCCACCATCTTTGCCAAATAGGCGCTGCCGTAGCCGCCGTCGAAGCTCGTCACGTCGGCATCGGTCTGTTTGAATACCGCGTGCTCCGCGCTGGCGATGCTCAGGTCGCACACCACGTGCAGGCTGTGCCCGCCGCCCACGCACCAGCCGGGCACCACGGCGATCACCACCTTGGGTATGAAACGGATCAGCCGCTGCACCTCCAGGATATTCAACCGCGGCATGCCGCTCTCGTCCACGTAGCCTTGGTGGCCGCGTGTGCGCTGGTCGCCGCCGCTGCAGAAGCTCCAGCCGCCGTCCTTCGGGCTGGGCCCTTCCGCGCTGAAGAGCACCACGCCGATGGCGGTGTCCTGGTGCGCATCGCTGAAAGCTTCGAGCAGTTCGGCCACGGTGTGAGGGCGGAAGGCGTTGCGCACCTCGGGCCGGTTGAAGGCGATGCGGGCCACGCCGCCGCTCTTGCGGTAGGTGATGTCCTGGAATTCCTTCACCGTGCGCCATTGCGGCGCGGTGGCGGTGAGCTGCATGCGGGCTTTGGTCATGATGGGCAAAGGTAGGCGGGGTGTTGAGGTAAAACATCGTTGGACAAGGTGGTATTCACGTGCAAAGGCTGGATGGAATAACCAGATCGGATGATGAAAACCAGCTTGCTGGTTTGCTGGTTAGCCAGCTATATTTGTAGTGATGAAAATGACCTTTGAACTCCCGCCTGACATCATCCAACGGCTGAAGATAGAGGCGGCCAAGGAAGGGCTGAAGCTCAAGGACCTGGTGGCAGGGGTACTGCGTGCCCACCTCACCAAGCCCGCCGGGGCAAAGAAGCCGAAGCCGGGTAACGGGCCCTTTCCGCTGTTCAAGGGCGGGCATCCGGCGGCAGCCGGCGAGGAGGTCACTCCGGAACGGCTTCATCAGGTGCTTTACGGCAGCGGTGAACTATGATCCCGGCTCTTCCCGACCTGAATGTGTGGCTTGCATTGAGCATTCCACAGCATGCCCATCATCAAGCAGCGATGTCCTGGTTCCAAATGGGTGGGACCGGAACGATCATGTTCTGCCGGTCCACGCAGCAGGGTTTTTTGCGCTTGCTCACCACCGGGGCCGTCACCGCACCGTATGGCCTCGCCCCGTATAGCAACCGGAAGGCCATCACCATGATCAACGGGATCATGGAAGACCCGAGGATTGACTTCGCGGAGGAACCGAAACAGCTTTGGCCGCAATGGATGCGGTCCGCTGATACGAAGCATGCTGCGCCGAAGCTGTGGATGGATGCGTACCTGGCGGCGTTCGCCCTTGCTGGCGGCTATCAATTGGTGTCGTTGGACAAGGCGTTCAAACAGTTCAAGGGGGTGAATTTGAAATTGCTGGGCTAGAGGGGGCTGCTTGAAGTGGCCAAGCCATCGGCAGGAAGGCCCTTTTGCCTCGCGGAGGGCGGCTCACACGAAGCCGTTACGGGGGCGGTGTGCTGAAGCTGCGCATACTGCCACGCTCGTGACCAGCTCACGCGAAGGCGCGAAGGGAATGGTGTACTGACCCACACTGGCGCGGGCATACTCCGCTCGTGCCGCCGTTTCGATGAGGCCACGCCATTGCCGACGTGGAACCCAATGTGGCCCATAGGTAACGCGAGCCTTTCGCGTCAGCTGGTTCACCTGTCGTCCCGCTCAGTACACTTCGGTGATCTGTCGGTGTAAGTGTAGAGTAGTGGTGGAGTGGGGGAATGGCGAGGCCATGCCGCATTCCAGACCCCGGAAGGGTGGCACAGCGTTGGATGATCAGCGGGTAGGCACGACCCTGAAAGGGTCGCAGAGCGTTGAAGGGAATGGTGAGGCCAAACGACCCTGAAGGGGTCGCACATCAAGGCAGGTATTTCGGATCGAATTCCACACCGGCTTCGTCCAGGAATGTGATCAGCTCCTCTTGGAATGTGCGATGGCGGTGATGCTCTTCTTGGCTGTCGATGTAATGGGCCAAGGGATCGATTTCCCGCCAGCCAGCGGTGAATACGGCGTAGCCGTCCTGCCATTGGAATTGGGCCACACGGCCGTTTGTGCGGATCCATTGGGTGGAGGCCTTCTTCACTTCCCGCACCACATCAGCAACGGTCTGTGTTGGCTTGAGGTCCGCCAGGATATGCACGTGGTCCTTCCAACCTCCGACATTGCGGGCATGACCGCCCAGGCCATTGATCGTACCGGCCATGTAGGCCCACAATTTCTCCCGCCATCGTTGGTCCAAGCAAGCCACCCGGTGCCGAGTGGAGAAGACGATGTGGAAGTGCATCTTGGAGTAGGAGGACATAAGGAATTAGTTTTCGTGAAGCTATGAATCGGCGTTGTGCGACCCCTTCAGGGTCGTATCGCATGGGTTGTTTTTGCAACGTTGTGGGACCCCTCCGGGGTCCAAAACTGCGATCATGCGCGTTCACACCCTCCCCCCCTTGATCTCTTCCACCACCCCCGGATCCAACAGCGTCGTCGTATCCCCCAGGCTGCTCATTTCCCCCTCGGCGATCTTGCGCAGGATGCGGCGCATGATCTTGCCACTGCGCGTTTTCGGCAGGCCGCTCACGAACTGGATCTTGTCCGGCTTGGCGATGCGGCCGATGGTGGCCACCACGGATTCGATGATTTCGCCGGTGATCTTGTCCACGGCGGCCTTGTCGTCCTTGTCCAGCGGCTCGGCGGTGATGACGTAGGCGTAGATGCCCTGGCCCTTGATGTCGTGCGGGTAGCCCACCACCGCGCTTTCCACCACGCGCTCGCTGAGGTTGATGGCGCTCTCGATCTCGGCGGTGCCGAAGCGGTGGCCGCTCACGTTGATCACGTCGTCCACGCGGCCGATCACGCGCCAGCGGCCCTGGGCGTCGCGCTTGGCGCCGTCGCCGCTGAAGTAGTGGCCGGGGTAGCTGCTGAAGTAGGTCTGCTTGTAGCGCTCGGGATCGCCCCAGGTGGTGCGCAGGATGCCCGGCCAGGGGAACTTCATGCAGAGCATGCCTTCCACCTCGTTCTCTTCGATCACCTTGCCTTCGGCGGTGAGCAGCACGGGCTGCACGCCGGGCAGGGGGTAGGCCGCGTGGCTGGGCTTTTCATCGGTGACGCCCGCTAATGAGCTGATGAGGATGCCGGCGGTCTCGGTCTGCCACCATGTGTCCACGATGGGGCAACGGTTCTTGCCCACGTGCAGCTTGTACCACTGCCAGGCTTCCTCGTTGATGGGCTCGCCCACGCTGCCGAGCACCTTGAGCGAATCCAGCGAGTAGGCCAGCACGTGGTCCAGCCCGTGGGCCATCAGGCTGCGGATGGCGGTGGGCGCGGTGTAGAAGATGTTGACGCCGTGCTTGTCGATCACCTGCCAGAAGCGGCCCGCGTCGGGGAAGGTGGGCACGCCCTCGAACATGAGCGTGGTGGCGCCCGCGCAGAGCGGCCCGTAGATGATGTAGCTGTGGCCGGTGACCCAGCCGATGTCGGCGGTACACCAGTACACGTCGCTTTCCTCGTACTGGAACACGTTGCGGAAGGTGTAGTCGCAAAAGACCATGTAGCCGCCGCAAGTGTGTACCACGCCCTTGGGCTTGCCGGTGCTGCCGCTGGTGTAGAGGATGAAGAGCGGGTCTTCGGCGTCCATCTCCTCGGCGGGGCAGTGCTTGTCCACGTGCTTCAGCTCGTCGTGCAGCCACACGTCGCGACCTTCGTGCATGTCCACGGCCCAGCCCAAGCGGTCGGAGACGATCACCTTCTTCACGCTGGGGCATTCCTCCAGGGCCTCGTCCACCACGCGTTTCACGGGGATCTGCTTGTGGCCGCGGTGCAGTCCGTCGCTGGTGAGCACCATGCTGCACTGGGCGTCGTTCACGCGGTCGGCTATGCTCTTGGCGCTGAAACCCGCGAAGACCACCGAGTGGATGGCGCCGATGCGCGCGCAGGCCAGCACCGCGATGGTGAGCTCAGGGATCATGGGCATGTAGATGCAGATGCGGTCGCCCTTCTTCGCGCCGTTGCGCTTCAGCACGTTGGCGTACTGGCACACGCGCTCGTGCAGCTCGCGGTAGGTGTATCGGATGAAGCGTTCGCCGGGATCGTTCGGCTCCCAGATCAGGGCGAGCTTGTTACCGCGTTTTTCCAGGTGGCGGTCCAAGCAGTTCTCGGTGATGTTGAGCTTGCCGCCGATGAACCACTTCACTTCGGGTTTGTGGAAGTCCCACTCCAGCACCTTGTCCCATTTCTTCCGCCAGGTGAAGGTTTCGGCTTGTGCGGCCCAGAAGGCTTCGGGGTCTTGGATGCTGAGGCGGTACGCTTCGTCATAGTCGGCTTGGGTGCGGATGCGGGTGATATCCAT
>JAFDZG010000063.1 GCA_018267065.1 Bacteroidota bacterium | reverse complement strand
TCCGCAGCCTTCAGGCCGATGCCAAGCTCATCCACTTCGCCATGCCACATCGCCCCTTGCGAAAGCTGCAATACTTGCGTGCCATTGGAGAAGAAGCGGGCAATGTCCACCGTGATGGTGAGCCTGGCCGTGTCCGCCTCGCTGGCCACCAGTTGGACCGGAAAGGAGCGGGTGCGGTAGCAAGTGTCCAATCCCGTATGGATGGAGAAGTTGAAGGGCGGTTCGCCTTGGCCGCCTGGTATGCTGTCAAACTTTCCTTCGAACAGCATGAACCGGTACAGCGTGGCCCAGCTCCAGTACATGCCGCTGTTATTGCCGGTTGGTGCGTTTGGCGGAATGGTGGCAATATCACGGTGGTTCAGCGCCGGCGGCAGGCCGAGGCCGAGGTTCAATGAGTTGTAAATTCCCGTGGGAACGGTGTATAGCCGGACCTGCGGCCCGTTGGTCACGTCAAAGAGGTCTGCATCGATCAAGCTCGCCGCAGCACTGTCGCCGGCAAGGTCCAATGGCGAGAGGAAGAACTTGACCAGTGTGACCTTGACCCGCTGGGAGCCCGCAGCGGAATAGACGAGCTCCTTGTTGAACGCAGCACCGTTCCAAAGCGGCTCCACGGTGAGCTTGAGCACGGTGGAAGGATGCGGCGGCGGCACCGGCACCGGTGGATCTCTCCTGCATGAAACGGCCGGGAACATCAATGCGGCCAAGAGGCCCGGAAGCGCCTTGGAAGACCAAACCATATGATGAACCCTAAGCAATGACATGCCTCCACCGGACGGCAAGTGCGAAGCTACGTGATCCGCTTGTCGGCAACCTGTCGATCGTCATCCCTGTGCAGGACGCACACACACCGGATGCTGAAGCCCCTTGTGCGGAGTACCTTGGGCGCTGCCATGTTCAGGGTGCTCCACAGTTCAGCCGGTGCGGGAAAGACGCACACCTTGGTGAAGAACTACCTGTTGCTCGCCCTGGGCAACAGCGATCCCGCTGCATACACGCACATTCTGGCGCTTACGTTCACCAACAAGGCCGCGGCTGAAATGCGCGAGCGCGTGCTGCTGTACCTGGAGGCGCTGGCCTCCGGTGATCCATTGCGGGGTGCCCAGGCCGATATGCGGAAGGCCTTGCTGGCCCTGCCGGGCCTTTCCCCCGAAGCGCTGCAACAACGTGCCCAAGCCATGCTGGGCCACGTGCTTCACCACTGGCCGCAACTTGCCATCAACACCATTGATGCCTTCACCCGGCGCGTGGTAACGCCTTTTGCCCGCGACCTGGGGTTGGAGCAGGACATGAACATGACCACGGAGGAGGAATATTTCCGTGACAAGGCCGTGGACCTGCTGTTGGAAGAAGCCGGCAGCGATCCGGCATTGACGCAGGTGCTGGTGCGCGTTTGCGAACAACTGTTGGAGGAAGAACGCCCTTGGCGGGCGGATCAACCGTTGCGCGAACTCTCCAAGCAACTTGGCAAAGAGCAAGCCCTGGAGCATTTGGCATTGCTGCGGCAATTGGACAGCACGCAATTCCTGGAGATCCATCAGCGGCTGCAACAACGCACGCAGGCCTTCGCAAACCGCATGCGTACCATGGGCCGCAACATGCTGGCGGCCATCGCCAATGCCGGCCTCACAGATCAAGACCTGGCGTACGGATCAAATGGTTTTATCTCCTACTTCCGCAAACTATCCGACTTTGGCACGTTGTTCACCCCCGGCGCCAACGTCACCAAAACCTTGAACAGTGGCACATGGCACCAGCAAAAAGCATCGGCACAGGCCAAGGCCGCCGTAGAGGCGCTTGTCCCGGAGTTCAAGCAGACGATCAGGGAGGTGGAGGCCTTGCGCAATACGGAGATGCGCCAGTACTTTCTGGAACTGGCGGTGCTGAAGGACCTGATGCCCACGGCCACGCTCAATTCCATTGACCTACGGCTGGAGGCATTGAAGCACGACGAAGGCCTTACCTTCTTCAGCGACCTTACCCGCAAGGTGATGCAGGTGGTGCAGGAGGAACCAGCGCCATTCCTTTTCGAGCGGCTTGGCGAGCGCTACTTGCACTTCCTGGTCGATGAGTTCCAGGACACCAGCCTGATGCAATGGCACACGCTGCTGCCCTTGGTGGAAAACGCACTGTCCTCAGGTGGATCCATTCTTTTGGTGGGCGATGCCAAGCAGGCCATTTATCGCTGGCGAAACGGGGAAGCCAGGCAATTCACCGGGTTCCCAGGCATATTCGGAAAAGAAAAGCTTGCCCGCGGACCGGAGCTCGAAGCCAAGCTGCAAAGTGCCTATGTCGAGGTGGAGCCGCTCGGCTCGAACTATCGCTCGGCACGCAACATCATCCAATTCAACAACGACGTTACCAATGCGCTTAAGCAGGAACTTGGCGTGGGGGAACAACCCATGTACCACCGGCATGAACAACAGCTGGTGCGGCCTGAAGAGGGCTATGTGGAGGTGGCTTCCTGCGCAACGGAGAAGGGGGAGGCCAACACCAAGCCATGGGAGCTGATGGTAAAGGCGGTCCAGGATTGCCTGGAGGACGGGTTCCGCCTGGGTGACATAGCGGTGCTGGTGAGGAGCAAGGCACAGAGCATCACCGCCGCACGCTGGCTTGCACTGAACAATTGGAACGTGGTTTCACCAACCGGGCTGGAACTGGGCGGTAATCCTGCGGTAACCGCGGTAGTGAACGTACTGGCATGGCTGCACCGCCCCGCGGATGAACATGCGGCACTTGCGGCACAATCCATCGCCAGCATTTTGGCGGGCACGGAAACCATTGATCCATTTTCGGCGAACGGATCACCGCAGGAATACATGAGGCGTTGGCATGCGGATCATCCCCGCATCAATAGGAGGCTGCCGCTACTGGCATTGGCATGCCGCATTTCAAGGGCACTGCACCATGACCCTGCGGATGATGCCTTCGTGATGGCCTTGGTGAACGAGGTGCGTTCCTTCACACGGCTGGGAAGCGATGATCTCGGCGGATTCCTGGAGCAATGGGAGCGCACCATCCGCATGCGCCCTGTCACCGGCAACATCGGCAGGGACACCATCCAGGTGATGACCATCCACAAGGCAAAGGGCCTTCAGTTTCCGGTGGTCATTGTTCCGGAGGCCGGCAAACGAACCGGTGGCAACAAGCCGGAGCATGTATGGATCGCCCCACAACCGCCCATCGGGGAGCTCCGATCGGCACTGGTGGAATCCAGCAAGCAGAACATGGAGCTTGGCATCGCCGAACTTGAAGAAGAGAAAAACCTGCGCCAACTGGATGACCTGGACGTGCTGTATGTTGCGCTCACGCGGCCGGAGGAACGGTTGTACCTCAGCGTGCATGCCTCGGGAAGCGAATTCCCTGCCAAGCCCCTTCGGGAGCACTTGAAATTGGAAGCCGGAGCCACATGGTCATTGGGGAAAAGGGAACCGTACCATCCGGCGGAAAAGAACGAAGCAACTGGGAACAAGCTGTGCACCAGCTCCGCCGGGGAAGAGGCGGGCTATCGTGACCTGGCGATCCGTGAAGAAGCTCCCACCGGCTGGGATCCCGCCGACCCGGACCCGTTCCGCAGCCATGGCCGCATGATCCACGCCATCCTTGCACGCGTGCGCACTGCGCGTGACCTGCCCGCTGCGATCACGGCCGAGGCCCGGGCCCAAGGGGTGGAAGCCGAAGCCCTTGCAACGATCGGCAGCCACTTAACCGCACTTCTGGCGAAGCCCGCCTTGCAGCCATTCTTCCGCGAGGGTTTGGAGGTGTACACGGAAACCACCTTGCTGGACGGCCTTGGCCACGCACACCGGCCAGACCGCATGGTGCGGGACGGAACGTGCTTCCGCGTGCTGGACATCAAGACCGGCGCGCCCTCGGAACACCACCTCACGCAGGTGAAGGGCTACATGCAATTGCTGCACGACGTGGAGGGATCACCAGTGGAAGGATACCTGCTTTACGCACGTGACGGCGAACTGGTGGCAGTTACCGTATGATGACAGGGCATGAAGTAAGCTGGTCCGTTCAAGCATTCCACGAGATGGATGCACGGCTGCTCCATGATGTTCTCCGCCTGCGCGTGGACGTGTTCGTGGTGGAACAGCACTGCCCCTATTCCGAGCTTGACGGTGCCGATCCGGGCGCCCTGCACGTTGTTGGCCGCAACCCCAATGGGGATGTGCTCGCCTACGCGCGCATTCTGCCCCCTGCGCAGGATGGCTTGCCGCACGTGGGCCGTGTAGTGGTGGCCATGGCTGGGCGGGGGCATGGCATCGGCCGCCAACTGATGCTAGAAGTGCTCCATGCGCTCCACGTGCATTACCCCGGTTCACCTTCCGTGCTGGCGGCACAAGCACACCTGGAAGGATTTTACAGTTCACTGGGGTACATGGCCACAGGGCAACAGTATGAGCTGGACGGCATCCCGCACATCAACATGGTACGGGCAAGCAACCAGGCCTGACACCATCCGGAACAGCGGCCAACCATGCTCATCGTGGTGCCCGGACCAGGAAGCACCTTGTGGTTGGATGGAACTAACCGTCGCCCATGCCGAGCACGTTCCCATCCGCATCCATCCGCAGGAACGGGTTGTGCGCCACCTCCCACAGGTGCCCGTCCGG
>JAFDZG010000062.1 GCA_018267065.1 Bacteroidota bacterium | reverse complement strand
TTGTGCGGCGCAATGGGGGTGATCACCATGGCATCGCACTGCGGGGCGAGGATGGGCCCGCCGCAACTGAGCGAGTAGGCGGTGCTGCCGGTAGGCGTGGAGATGATGAGGCCATCGGCCCAGTAAGTGTTCAGGAAGCGCCCGTCCAGCCGGGCATGCACGCTGATCATGGCGGCGCCGTCGCGCTTGTGGATGGTGACTTCGTTGAGGGCGGTGTCGTGTTCCCCGAAGCCGGGGCAGCCGCGAAGGGTGAGCAGGGCGCGCTCCTCAATGCCGTAGCGCCGTTCCACCAAGGCCTTCAGCGTGGCGTCCACATCGTCGATGCGGGTGTTGCTCAGGTAGCCGAGCCGCCCCAGGTTGATGCCGAGCATGGGCACCGGGGCGCGGCCGATGAGATCCACGCTGTCCAAGAAGCTGCCATCGCCGCCGAGGCTTACCAGCACGTCCAGCCTGGCGCCGGCCACCTGGTCCATCAGCTCGGTGCCTGCCGGCACGGGGTGGCCCGCGTGGGCCATGCGGCTGGCCAAGCCGCGCTCCACCACGGGCGTGGCGCCCATGGCGGCCATGCGCCCCACGATGCGGTTGATGGTGGCCGCTGCCGATGCCGGGTACAGGCGTCCGTGGGTGCCGATGCGCATGGCGTTGCTCAGAAGGGTTGGGTGAAATGTAGGTAGAATCCCGTCTCGGAGAGGCCGTTCACGGCGTATTCCAGGCGCAGTACCTGGTCGTAGCTAGTCACCAGGTCCAGGCCCAGCCCGTAGGCCTGCTGCCAGTGATTGGCCAGCGGGTTTGCCGCGCCATTTACTGCGTCGGCCACGTAGCCCTGGTCGGTGAAAGCGTTGAGGTACACGGCAATGTAAAACGTGCGGAAGGCCTCGAGCGGGATGGCCTCCACACGGTATGTACGCGGCTTGAGGAGCGCGAAGAGCACATTGGCCTTCCCCAGGAACCAATGCTGGCCATCGATGATGTAGTACTCGTAGCCGCGCAGGTAGTCGCCATAGCCAAGCCCTTCTTGCAGGAAGTAGTGTTCGCCGCTGCCGGCGGATGTTTTGCCTGCGAGGCTGGCGCCCATGCTCCAGCGCTGGCCTTGTTTCCAGCTGCACTGCACGGTGGCTTGGAGGTTGGTCACTTCCGGTTGCCCGGGCCCTATGCCATTGCGTTGCACTTCCAGTTTGGCGTAGCTGCCGCTGAGCGGAAAAGCGCGCGAATCGCGGTGGTCCATCGCCACGGAATAGCCAAGGGTGAGGAATTCGCCGTGGTTGGTGCCTGCCGAGAGGTAATCCGGATTGACCGCCCGCACGGTGTCCCGCACGGTCACTGAATTCCACTGGACGGTCCAGCCATGGTACACATCATGGGAAGGGCGCAGCGTAATGCGGGCGCCGGCCTTCCATTGCCGCAAGATGTCCTGGGTGGGTGTTTTGAGGAAAATGCGCTTGTTCGCGAGCGTGCCAATGGTGATTTCATCCTGCTCGCCGTAACTGCCTTCCACCTGTGCGCCCCATCGTTGGCGCTTGTCGAAGCCGGGCACTTTGTACCGCAGGCCATAGCGCCGGGAATACCCCAATTGCAACAGGGCGGATAGGGTTTCATTCCTGCCGCGCATGTTGAAACGGTTCAGCTCCACGCCGAAGTTGATGCGCCGCAGGTCCTTGGTGAGCCACCACGTGTTGAAGTTGGGGTCCGCGAAGCGGATCATGGGCTGCGGCCACCAGTACCAGCGTTCGTTCACCGAAATGGAAATGAAGACTTCATGCGGGCCCAGGTACGTGGGCAATAACGTGGCTGTGTTGAAGAGGCCGAGGTTCAACAGGTTTTGCCTGCTCCGCTCCAGCCGCTCGTACAAGTCCGCTGCCGCAAGCGTGTCCCCCTCGTGAAAGGTGAGCTCCCGCAGGATGATCTTCTCCTGGGTTTGTTTGTTGCCATCGATCAGAATGCCTGAAATGGCATAAGGGCCGCCATTCTCCTGCGGATGCGCCTGCGCATGCACAACACTTTTGAAACAAACGAAAAGCAAGACCACGCCAATGTTGCGGACCGCATGATCCCATCCTGCCCACAGGACGCTCATGCCACGCAAGTTGTGTTCTGCCTTTCTGCCCGGTGATCCATTCACCCTGCTGCTTTACGCTCAAATTCCCAGGTGAACAGTGATTGGTGAACAGTGACTGGAACTCTGTGACGACATCACCCATCACCCATCACCCATCACCTCCCGATATGCATCGGGGCACCAATCACCAATCACTTCTTCACCTCTTCACCTCTTCACCTCTTCACCTCTTCACCTCTTCACCTCTTCACCTCTTCACTTCTTCACCTCTTCACTTCTTCACCCTCTCACCCTCTCACCCTCTCACCCTCTCACCCTCTTACCCTCTCACTCCCCCTCCTCACATCCTCATCATCCTCATCAACCCCTCATACCGGTCGCGCAGGTCATCGCCCACCTGCGATCCTTGGAACGTGGTGCGCACCGTGTAATCGAAGCGGTCGAATGCCTTGAGGACCGCACTGATGTCCTCGCGGTTGATCTTCAGCGTCACCTCCATGCGCGTACTGTCAGGCAAGTTGGAACAATACATGCTCATGACGCGGGCTCCTTCGTCCTCCACGATCCGCGCAATCTGTTGCAGCGCATAGTCGTTGCGCGCCATCTCCAGCACCACCACGCTTCCGGCCTCCTCCGCATTCACCAAGGCGGCCATGCTGCGCACCAGTTCAGGTCCGCCCACGGTGCCGAGATAGCGGCCGCCCATGTCCAGCACGGGCACCACCGGCAAATTGCGCCGCGCCATCATTTTCAGCACGTCGTACAGGTGCTGGCGATCGCGCACGTAGGGGATCTCCACCTGGTCCATCAACATTTCCACGGTGGCCGATGGGTCGTTGCTGTTCAGTGCGGCTTCCTCCTTCATCAGGCCCGCCAAGCGGCCCTTGGCCACCACGGGCAGCACCGGCGTGTGGAACTCGTCCATGAGGTCCAATGCACGGGACACCGGGTCCTTCGGGCTCAGCGGCTGAATGGTCTTGGAAAGCAGTTCAATGGCTTGCATGGGGTTCGTGTTGCGCCTGCCAGGGGCCTACTTTTGCGGGGCCTATGCGGGGCCAAGGTATGCGGCCCGGACACATGACCAAGCTCAGCGTTAACATCAATAAGCTCGCCACATTGCGCAATGCCCGCGGCGGCAACAACCCGGACGTGCTGCAATGGGCGCTGGACAT
>JAFDZG010000061.1 GCA_018267065.1 Bacteroidota bacterium | reverse complement strand
TTGCGCACCTGCTCATCCGCAGCCAGTTCCTCGGCGGTGCCTTGTTTGAGGATCTTGCCCTCGAAGAGCAGGTAGGCACGATCGGTGATGCTCAGCGTTTCCTGCACGTTGTGGTCGGTGATCAGTACGCCGATGTTGCGCTCCTTGAGGTGCGACACAATGCCTTGGATGTCCTCCACGGCAATGGGGTCCACACCGGCAAAAGGCTCATCGAGCAAAATGAACTTGGGCTCGGTGGCCAAACTGCGGGCGATCTCCGTGCGCCTGCGTTCACCGCCGCTGAGCACATCGCCCATGTTCTTGCGCACGTGCTGCAGGCTGAATTCATCCAAGAGGCTTTCCAACTTCCGGGCCTGTTCCGCCTTGGTGAGCTTGGTCATCTCCAGGATGGCCTTGATGTTGTCCTCCACGCTGAGCTTGCGGAACACGCTGGCTTCCTGGGGCAAATAACCGATGCCGCGCTGGGCCCGCTTGTACATCGGCAGGTCCGTAATGTCCGCATCATCCAGGAATACCCGGCCTTCATTGGGCTTTACCAGCCCGGTGATCATGTAAAAGCTGGTGGTCTTGCCCGCACCGTTCGGGCCCAGCAGGCCCACGATCTCACCCTGTTTCACTTCCACGCTCACTCCTGCCACCACGGTGCGGCGCTTGTAGCGTTTCACGATGTGGTCGGCGCGCAAGATCATCAGAAGTTCACGGCGAGCTTCAAACGTAAGGCGAAGAGGTTGGTGCCGGGGTGATCGTTGTAGCGCAGGCGCCAAACGCCGTCCACGCGCAGGATCTTCAATATGTTCTCCACACCGGCGGAAACCTCGACGTAAGGGCCGTTGTCCAAGCTGTACATGCCTGGCAACAGGAGCATCTCCTTCTGGGTGCGCGCCAAGTCCAACTCACCGGCCACGGCCTTGCCCACCACCACTTCGCGCCACTTCAGGCGGCGCAGCAAGGGAATCCTGTTGAAGAACAATCCTTCAAAATGGTGTTCCACGAAGAGCTGCGCGTAGCGATCGCTGATGAACTCGAAGTAGTTCATCGTGTTGAAGGCCAGGTCATCGTAATAGAAGGTCTCATTGCCGCTGTGGAGGATCAGCAACGGATAGGGCAGGTCGCCCCAGATGCGTCCTGCCTCGGCATTGATGCGCATCCAGCCCAGTGCGCCCAGTTGCAGCCGCTGGTACACATGGGCCACGAGCTTCTGGTACCCGAATTCACCCTGTGCCAAACTGGGCAGCCCCATGGCCAGATGGAGTTCCACGGCAGGGTACTTCGTTCCAAGGCTCATCCGGGTGAAATCACCGCTTACGTACTTCTCCTTATAGGCGAAACGCGTGTTCAGCGCAACTTCGGCGGTTTGGATGGCATTGACCTTGGTTGCCGGCTCCCCGCCGGGCCCTGGCTTCAGGTATTCCAATTCCCCCAGCGGCGAGAGCGTGCGGTAGCGCAACAGTACCGTATTGTCGAAGCCGGTGAACCATTCGCGCTGATAGCTGGCCCTGGTCTCCTCCACCAGGGTAAGCTTGTTGTTCGGCGTTCGCCGGAACGCGCTGCTGAGAATGTTGTCCTGGCGGAAGGCATTCACGCTCTCGCCGAGCTGCTCCACGTCCTGCTTGTAACCCAGCTCCATGATCTGGCGGCCGCGTTTGCTTACGAAGGCCTTTGCGCCCAAGCCGAACTTGAAACGCCCGTCCCGCGTGCCGTAAGCTCCGTACGCGCTGTACTCCTGGCGCTTGCTGAAATTTGAACTGGTGCGGCCGCCGATGCGGAAGCGGCTCCCTTCCACCGCATTGAAGCTGTAGGTGGTGAAGTAGGGGCCCAGATCGATCTTCCCTTTGGTGTAGTAGCCCGTGGTGACGGCCGAAACGATGTCCACGTAAGTGCGGAACCGCGGAATGGTCTTCATGGTGTCCACCATGTGGTAGATGGCCAGTTCCTGCTGGGTGAGGTTCTCGTGCCGGTGCTGGTCCCAGTAGTCCGCACCCATGCTCAGCGGGTCAATGTCCATCACCACCTCGTCCGCCCCGGAGTAGAACGCATCCGGCATCGGCTTGTTGATCACAAAATCGCGGTAACTGGCCGTGCGCCTGCCATAGAAGCCCTGCACCGGGTGTTTGTTCGGTGCGCCTTTGTCGCGAACCACGTTCAGGTCCACCAGCAACTGGTCCTTGGTGAGCATCCAAACTTCCGGCGCCACTTCATCATATTCCTGTTTCACCTGGAACCCCTGCACGAAGTTCAGGTTGGCCCCGGGGGCAATGGTGGCCTCGATGCGGCATACGGCATAGCTGGTGTCGTTCACCCACATGCTGCCGGTGAAGGCCAGCTCCTGCACGCGCTTGGGCCTGAAGGCGATCTTGTAGCACCAGTGGCGCCCCACCCAGTTGCTGTCCAGCAGGTGGTAGTCGTAGAACCCGCGTCCGCCGTCGGCTATCGGGCTTACGAAGTTCTTGCCGAAGAGCACCAGGAAGTTGTCGTAGATGTTCACGTTCTGGTACATGTCACCCATGAACCGCGTGATGCTTTCGTTCTCCACGCCGCTCACCTTGGTGGCATGGATCACTTCCCTGCGCACCTTCGGGTGCTGCCGATAGTACACGTCGCTCACTGCCTCGGTCATGAAGATGGGCAGGAAAGGCTTGCCGCCCGCCGTGTCCACATGGTCGAAGACAAAAGCAAAATCCTTGAACAGTTTCTTCTTCTTGAAGTCCTCGGTAATGTTGTTCAGGTCGAACTCCACCTTGTTGTATGCCTCATACTGGTAGGCCGCAAGCTTTTCGCGGTTGTTCACGGGCTTGTTGGCCACCAGGCGCCGCATGATCGGCCAGGCCGGATTGCCGGTGTATTGCACCACCACATCGGCCAGTTTGGCCGTTTGGGGCTGCAAGCGCAGGTTGATGGTTTGCGCAACGTCCCGCTTTACCTTCACGGTGAGCGGCTCGTAACCCACGCTTACCGCACGGATGCTGTCGGTGGCGTAGTAGGTGTCGAAGGAGTAGCTCCCGTCAATGTCCGAGTTGGTGCCCACCCTGCTGTCCGTGAAGCTGATGTTGACGAACGGAAGCGGCTCCCCGGTACCGGCGTCCGTTACCACCCCGGTGATGCGCGTTGTTTGCGCCAT
>JAFDZG010000060.1 GCA_018267065.1 Bacteroidota bacterium | reverse complement strand
TCTTCTCCTTCTCATCCTGCACCAAGGACATCACGGTGGACCTGCCCGTGTATCCTGAACAGTTGGTGGTGGAAGGGACCATTGAGCCTGGCCTGCCACCCTTCGTGATCCTCACCCGCACGCAGAGCTACTTCGCCCCGACGGACCTCAACGCCATCGCCAACATGTTCGTCAGCGGCGCCACGGTATCGGTAACGGTGGACGGCAACACCTGGCAGTTGGACCAGCTCTGCAGCAACCTGCTCGACTCCGCCTCGCTGGCCGCTGCCGCCGAAGCCACCGGACTGAGCCCCGCCGTGCTCGCCTCCGCCAACATCTGCATCTACACCGCGCTGGACCCCACGCACGTGGGTGAAGTGGGCAAGACCTACCGCTTGGACATCAGCGCGGAAGGGAAACAGCTTTCATCCGTGACCTCCATCCCCAACCCGGTTCCGCTGGATTCGGTGTGGTTCAAGCTGGCCCTGCAGCGCCCCAATGATGACAGCCTCGGCTACGCGTGGTTCCGCATCACCGACCCCGACACCATGGGCAACGGCTACCGCTGGATGGCCAAGCGCATCAACCACCGCAGCCCTGGACAGACCATGGACGACTACTACATCTCGCCTCTCGGCAGTACCTACGACGACAAGTACATCAATGGGCTCTCATTCAACTTCCCCGAACCGCGCGGCGCCCAATTCTATGCCGGTCATCCCGAGGACGACAATGTGGAACAGGGATTCTTCAAGGTGGGCGACACCATCGCCGTGAAGGCGCTTAGCATCGGTAAGAAGGAGTACGACTTCTATTACTCCTACGACCAGAACGTGGCCACCACCGGCGACATCTTCGGCACTCCCACGAACGTGAAGACCAACATCACCGGCGGTTTGGGCATCTGGGCGGGAAGGGGCGTGTACTTGGATACGATCGTGTGCGGGCCGTGAGGGGGCCTTATGCTGGCTGTCCTATGGCTATTGTCCTATGTACGATGACCGATGTCCGATGTCTATTGTCCGATGCAAGATGCCCGTGATGGGCATTCCGCATCGGACATCGGACAGCCAGCATAGGACATCAAGGCGACAACTGCACCCTGCTCTCGTCAGTGCTTGCAACGCGGGCGAGCGATGGAGACCTCAAACCGCTCCTTCCTTTGTCGCAAATCCGTCCTTCAATGTGCATGATTTTCAATGAACTGGATTTGAGCGGTCAACTGTAAGGCGTCCAATTTGATGATCGTATCAATCCGGCCCTCTTTCAAGAAGATTGCCCCAGACCCCTCAAGCAGGCCAAGAGAATGAAAGCTCTGGTCCCTGTCCCAATAGATCCGTTGAGTGGCACCATCGAAGGCTGAAATATCCACACGGGTTCCTATCGCCTCGATGATGAAGAAATAACGGGGATCTTCAATGTGGGCCGCCATCCATTGCCCGAATGCCTTGTTGCACGACATGCATCCCTCCTCTGAAAGTACCACTACTGCTTTTGTGCGCCGTAGTTGGTCCCCGGAAATGCGAAGAAGATAGTCGTGGAGATCTTGTTGTTGCCTCTCGGACTTGCCGCCATCATTCGTACTGCAGGACCAGCCGGATGTTGCGCAGATCAGAACAACCAAGACATATCTATAACTGCGGTAAAACAAATAGGTCGAAGCCATGTTGCGGGGATGCTTGAGCTTGTTTGTCCTCATGACGGATCATGTAGAGTCCCGCCTGGGTAGGTAAAAGGCAAAAACCATCATGCCGGATGTCGTCAAATACGTACTCCGCCACCTGATGGGTTAATGCCTTGTCGAAGATGAGCAGTGAAAACGGTCGGTCGATCTTTGTCTTTTCCGGAGGAGAATCCCAAGGCACCTGATGATAAACCGCTAACACGATCTGCCCAGTACGGCGGTCGCGTACAAGGTTTTGAATGTATCCCTCCGTGGCAAAGCGATGGTTGAGGTTCTTTCCGCGGCTGTCCGCCTCTTCTTGGTCGATTACAGGCGGCGGGATGTACGTAGGGGTATGATCGGAATGGAACTGCACCGTTCGCCGGACCTTCAGTTCCCGGATGTCTGCAACAAAGATCCGATCCGAATAGGCTGATAAAATCCAAACCGAATCACCCATCACGACATACATTTTGGCTTCTGTCGAATTGAAAGGAAGTTGGCTTAGATGCGTATAGAATGAATCAATCCCCAACCTTGCGGAGCAGGACCCACCAACGCCAAGGTCAACGACCGCCAAATAAGGCTTTGGGTTCAATGCGGAATAGAACCCCTGGACATACTGAATTCGGGGCTGAACAACTCCGTCCGAGAGGCTATCCAAAACGTTCTCCTTGAAGTAGGAACGAAGTACGAGGCTCCGTTTGTAGTGAAAGCCACCAAAGATGGTTGCGCTGTACTCGTAACGATCTCCTTCAGGTGTGGTTGAACAGGGGTCCAAGAGAATACGGTCAATCACCTTGCCGTCACGGTTAATCAACACCACCCTGTTCTGGTGTGCCGGCATCAACCAAATGCTGTCCATGTTCACTACGCTAAATGCATTGACATCGTCCAGTTGAGTGAGTGCGGAATCGAGTTGAACGGTGAGGATAGGTTGCCCCGACAGGTCCACGAAGCTGATGCACTTCTTGGTGGTCGGTTCTGCGAAGACAAAGTACTCCACACCGGTATATGGATCGTGCCATGTGGTCGCCAGGTCGGACCGCATGGAATAGCCGAGGTGGACGGTCACCGAGTCCGAGACCGATAGTGTGGATCCGCCCTGTGGACGGTTCGAGCAACCCGTGAGCAGGATGCTGAGCCACAACGTGAAGATCAATATGCGCATTTGAGCAAGATGATGGGGCTTTGTCTGTATCAACGCTGGCGCCAGCCAAAGTAATGTGCCCGCCAAGCCAACGAAAAGCTTGACGGGCACACTTGTTCCAGAATGGTCATGTCACAGTACGTACACCTGGCGACCCGTAGTGGTGGCACTCGTGGAAATGATGAGGTAACGGGATTTCGTGGGGTCAGTACCCTTGGACCTTACTGTTGACGAGCCATTGATCACGTTCGCCACATCCGTTGGATTGACATAGACCTCCAAGACCGTCTTGTTAGTGACGAAGGCATTGTGGATCGTGGTGGAATTCCCGCTTTGAACGGCCGAGAAGACATCGTTGATTGCCGCTTTATGTTCCTTCTTCACCGTCCCGCAGGACATGCAATCGCAGCATTCGCCGTCACAACCTGCATTGCTTCCCATCTCCCAAAAGGTTGTGCAACAACCTGCTCCCCCGCCCTGCTTGAGGATGACAGGCTGGGATTGGTTGGCCAACTGGGTTGGTTGTGGTTGCTCTTTTCGGCATGCTGCCAAACTCACCACTAAAGCAAGAAATCCGATTCCGAGTTTCATTGTACTTGGGGTTTTGGTTGATTTGGGTTTCTCCGTCATCAGCAAAGGAGCAATTGCGCAACCCTGTTTTACAAGTATCTTGCCGACAAACTTTGTCGACACCATGTCAAACTTTGGCAATGACCGCAACCCATATGGCAGGATCATTAAGGAGGTGCGGGAAGATCAGCACCTTACGCTCCAGAACATGGCCGACAGCTTGGGTTTGAGCGGTCCCAAGACCTATCAGCGCTATGAGACTGGTGAGACACGCCCGACCTTGGAGTTCTTGGAAGCAACAGCCCAGATCTTCAGGATGAGTCTGGCGGAAATGCTCAATTATCGCAAAGGTCCTGTTTTCAACCAATGCCAACAAGCCAACACCTTTGGACCTGGCAATGCATATTACGAGACCAATACAAAGCTTGTGGCGGCCTTGGAATCAAACGTGAAGAGCCTTGAGGCCCGGGGCAAGCATTTGGAAGAAGAAGTGGCCTTTTTACGAGGTGAACTGCAGCACGCCCGCAAGGCATAGTTCTCAATCCACCCCCTCCGCAGCCGCAAGTCTTCCCCGCCAACCATGCTGTGCGCTCCACCAAAAACGGCTGGGGTAGCTTGTGTCCATCCATCGTTCATCCCTGTTTGCTCTCACGCGAACTCTACGGACTTCGCAACCCCGATTCATACTGACCCCAAGTTTACCAGCCCCAACTTGCCTGGAATGGCCGGTGCCGAAGAGTAGATGTATTCCTCAGCTAACTCCACCAATCCCGCTTTCACAGGATTGTTGTGCAGATAAGTCAGCTTCTGCCCGAGGATAGCAGGGGAGACCTCACTTGCCCGCGTTTGTAACGCCCACCTGATCCTATCGGGAAAGGCTGCACCGGCCGCTGGACATGGAGCGAAGCTATCCAACGGACATCCATGCCCGTTGTTCGTGAAGCGCATCAAGCAGGCTGTGATTCAATGTATGCGCTGCAAGCGCGCCTCAATCTTCGTCCGCGTTGCAAACTCGGACGAGTGGACGCCACGGCAAGTGACATTCCGCACCTCCGCCCTGTCCCCAGCGCATAAATTCGCGCCCCGGAACCATGAGCCAAACACCCGAACTCCTCCAGTGCCTGATCATCGGATCAGGGCCCGCCGCCTACTCCGCCGCCATCTATGCCGCCCGCGCCGACCTCAAGCCGGTGATCATTGAAGGGCCCAAGCCCGGCGGCCAGCTGATGGACACCACCGACGTGGACAACTACCCCGGCTACCCCGATGGCCGCACCGGCCCGGAAATGATGGAGGACCTGAAGAAGCAGGCCCAACGCTTCGACACGGACGTGCGCAGCGGCTGGGTGACCAAGGTGGACTTTAGCGGCCCGATCCACAAGGTGTGGGTGGATGAAAAGACGGAAATTCATGCAAGCACCGTGATCATCGCCACCGGCGCCAGCGCCAAGTGGCTCGGGCTGCCCAACGAAATGCGCCTGCGCGACCTCGGCGGCGGCGTTTCCGCCTGCGCCGTGTGCGACGGCTTCTTCTACCGCGGCCATACCGTGGCCATGGTGGGCGCCGGCGATACCGCCGCCGAAGAAGCCACCTACTTGGCCAAGCTCGCCAAGAAGGTGTACATGCTGGTGCGCCGCGATGAGTTCCGCGCCAGCAAGGCCATGGTACACCGCGTGGAGAACACGCCGAACATCGAAGTGCTCTACAACCATGAGGTGCGCGACGTGATCGGCGGCAACACCGTGGAAGGCGTGGTGATCGAGAACAACAAGACCGGTGAAAAGCGCAACCTCGACGTCACCGGGCTGTTCATCGCCATCGGCCACAAGCCCGCCACCGAGCTTTTCAAGGATTGGCTGGACATGGACGAAATGGGCTACCTGAAGCACACGCCCGACCGCACCAGCACCAAGATCCCCGGTGTGTTCGTGGCCGGCGACTGCGCGGACCATGTGTACCGCCAGGCCGTCACCAGCGCGGGCACTGGTTGCATGGCCGCGCTGGATGCCGAGCGTTGGCTGGCCGCGCAGGGGTA
>JAFDZG010000005.1 GCA_018267065.1 Bacteroidota bacterium | reverse complement strand
GTCGGCGCCCACGGCCTCGCAGAAGTTGGCGATCTCGTTCATGAAGGTGATCTTCACGGCCAGGAAGGCATTGGCGGCGTATTTGGTGAGCTCCGCGCTCCGCTCATCCATGAAGAGGATGGGGTTGCCCTGCCGCACGAACGGCTTGTAGAGGTCCTCCATCAGCTTTTGCGCGCGGGCGCTGCTGGTGCCCACCACTACGCGGTCGGGCTTCAGGAAGTCGTCCACGGCGAAGCCTTCCCGCAGGAATTCGGGATTGCTCACCACGTCAAATGGCACGCGGGCGTGCTCGCCCACGGCTTCGCGCACCTTTTCCGCAGTGCCCACGGGCACGGTGCTCTTGTCCACGATCACCTTGTAGTCGGTGATGATCTTGCCCAATTCCTTGGCCACGCCAAGCACGTACTTCAGGTCTGCGCTGCCATCCTCGCCGGGGGGCGTGGGCAGGGCCAGGAAGATGATCTGGGCCTGGTCCACGGCTTCCTTCAAGTTGGTGGTGAACAACAGGCGCCCCTGCCGGATGTTCCGCTCAAAGAGCACGTCCAAGTGCGGCTCATAGATGGGCACCTCGCCCGCCTTGAGCTTTTTCACCTTTTCCTGGTCGATGTCCACGCATACCACGTGGTTGCCGGTTTCGGCAAAGCAGGTGCCGGTTACCAGCCCTACGTATCCTGTTCCTACTACTGCAATGTTCATGTGTCGATGATCCGGGCGGATTTTTTCCAACCCTCGGTTTTAGTGGTTGAAGAAGGCCTTCACCGCGCCGGTAATGTGGCCGATCTGTTCGTTGTTGAGCTCGGTGCTCATGGGCAGGGAAAGCACTTCCAGCGCCAATTGTTCAGTGACCGGAAGCGATCCCTGGGAATGGCGATCGCCCTTGTACGCATTTTGGAGGTGACAGGGTACAGGGTAGTACACCATGGCCGGAATTTGACGGTCTTCCAGGTGTTTTTTCAAGGCATCGCGTTTGCCTCCGGCCACCCGCAGGGTGTACTGGTGGAACACGTGGTTGCCGTGGGCGCTGCGTGCCGGTACGGACAGCCCGGGAATACCCGCGAAGGCCGCGTCATAGGCGGCGGCGGCTTGGTTGCGTGCCTTGGCATAGCCGTCCAAGTGCGGCAATTTCACCCGCAGGATGGCTGCCTGCAGGGAGTCCAGCCGGCTGTTCACGCCGATCACCTCATGGTAGTAGCGCTGGTCGCTGCCATGGTTGCACACGCGGCGGATCTTGTGGGCCAGCTCGTCGTCATTGGTGAAGAGCGCCCCACCGTCCCCGTAGCAGCCCAGGTTCTTGCTGGGGAAGAAGCTGGTAACCCCGATGTCGCCCAAGGTGCCGCTCTTGCGCTTGCCGTTGGCCCCGCTGTGGTCCGCCCCGATGGATTGGCAGGCATCCTCCACCACGAACAGGTTGTATTCGCGGGCGATGGCCAGCATGGCATCCATGTCGGCGCTTTGGCCGAACAAGTGTACCGGCACAATGGCCTTGGTTTTCGGGGTCACCTTGCGCGCCACGTCGGCGGGGTCCAGGTTGAAGGTGCCGGGCAGCACGTCGGCGAACACGGGCACCAGGCCCAGCAATGCCAGCACTTCCACCGTGGCCACGAAGGTGAAGGAGGCGGTGATCACTTCATCGCCGGGCTGCAGGCCCAGGGCCATCATGGAAACCTGGAGGGCATCGGTGCCGTTGCCGCAGCCGATCACGTGCTTCACGCCGAGGTAGGCCGCCAATTCCTTCTCGAAGGATTTTACTTCAGGCCCGTTGATGAACGCGGTGGTACCGATCACGTTCAAAAGGGCTGCATCCACTTCCGGTTTGATCTTTTCGTATTGGCCGAGCAGGTCGACCATTTGAATGGGTTTCATGCTTCGTGTTGGCGGGTTGCCCGGAGGGTTTCCGTCCGGGCCAAGGGGCGAAGGTAAGGGGCGGCAACATCCCCGTATGCATGGCTCCCGCAGGTGGTGCACAACCGGAAGGCGGCCCTGCGGCTAACTTCGCCGCCGCATGAAAGCGCGGACCGTTTTCCTCTCCTTGGCGGCAGGGTGCACATGGGTTTCCGCAATGGCACAGGGCGGCCTGGAGGACACCTCCATTGCCATGGTGCCCATTACGCTGAGCTATGCCTACCAGCTGCCCAGCGGCGACCTTGGCCAGCAGTTCGGGCCCAACCACAATGTGGGGATCAGCGTTGCCCGGAAGTTCAAAAGCAACTACTCCTTGGGGCTGGAAGGCTCGTTCATTTTCGGCAACAACGTCACTGACCAGAGCATGCTGCGCAACATCACGGCAAGCAATGGCACCATTGTGAACCAGGATGGCGACCCGGCCAAGATCCTCCTCTATGAACGCGGCTATACGGTGATGGCCGTGGCCGGGAAGTTGATGCCCATTGCCGGGCCCAACCCGAACAGCGGCATCTTGCTGAAGCTCGGCGCAGGCTACATGCGGCACAGGGTGCTCATAGAGAGCCAGAACGATGTGGTGCCCGCCTTGGAGGGTGAGTACCAAAAGGGATACGATCGCCTCGCTGCGGGCCTGGCCGGCATGTTCTTCGTGGGCTACCAGCACCTCGGCAACAACCGGCGCATCAATTTCCTGGTCGGGTTTGAACTGAACATCGGATTCACGGAGTCCTTGCGCCCGTTCAATTTCGATTCGCGAAGGGCGGACACGGGCACCCACTTCGACGGGCTGAACGGCCTGCGCGTTGGGTGGACCTTGCCGATCTACAAGGCCCGGGACAACCGCGAGTATTACCGCTGATGCCGTTGCTGTACGACCTGGGCATCGGGGCGTACCAGGCGGGCATCCGGCTGGCGGCCCTTTGGAACCCCAAGGCCAAAGCTTGGGCGAAGGGCCGTGCGGAGCTTTGGGAGCGATTGGAGGCTGCAAGCCCCCGGTTGCGGGGTTGCCTCTGGATGCACTGCGCCAGCGTGGGCGAGTTTGAGCAGGGGAGGCCCGTGCTGGAGGCCATCAAGGCGCAGCGCCCGGAAGTACCGGTGCTGCTCACCTTCTTCAGCCCCAGCGGCTATGAGGCGCGGAAGAATGAACCGTTGGCCACACATGTGGAGTACTTGCCGCAGGACAGCCCGGCCAACGCGCAACGCCTGCTGCGCTTAGTGCAGCCGTCCGCGGCCATCTTCGTGAAGTACGAATTTTGGTACCACCATCTGCATGCGCTGCAAAGCGCCAAGGTGCCCGCTTTCCTGGTTTCCGCGCTGTTCCGCAAGGAGCAGCCTTTTTTCAGGTGGTACGGCGGTGCATGGCGCAGCATGCTGGGGTGCTTCAAGGGCATTTTCACGCAGGATGATGCTTCGCGGAAGTTGTTGCAGGGCATAGGCATTTCGCGCGTTGCCGTGGGCGGCGATACGCGCTTCGACCGGGTGGCGGCCATTGCGGAAGCGAATGGCGAACTGCCCTTGGCACGTGCCTTCGCGGGACATGGAAACGTGCTGGTGTGCGGCAGCACCTGGCCCAAGGATGAAGAACTGCTTGCGGAAGCACTAAGCGGCATGGGCAACGGCGCGCCGAAGTGCATGGCCGTTCCGCATGAGTTGCACGAGGCACAGTTGGCGGCCATCGAACGTGATTTCCCCAAACCGCTGGCCCGCTGGAGCGAATTGGAGCAAAGCCCGGTGCAAAGCGTGGAAGCCATGTTGGGCGCAGCGCCGCAGGGCACGTTGCTGGTGGACCGCATGGGCCTGCTGGCACGCTTGTACCGATACGGCAGCGTGGCATACGTGGGCGGCGGTTTCTCTGACGGCATCCACAGTGTGTTGGAAGCCGCCGCTTGGGGCGTGCCGGTGATCGTGGGGCCGCGCCACAAAAAATTTCCCGAGGTACAGGGCCTGATCGAGGCGGGGGCAGGGCAGGAGGTGCGCACTGCTGCCGAGCTGCAAGGCGCTTTGCAACTGTGGCTCAATGATCCGCAAGCGTTGCGAAGGGCTTCGGAAGCGGCTTGGCAGTTTGTACAGCAACGCAGGGGTGGCGCGGGTCGCGTGGCCGGGGACATTGTGGCGGTGCTCATGGCATCCCACGGTGCCCGCTGCTAACAAGTCCACAGGCCCGAGCGATGCATTCCCACCTACGCCCGGGACAATGTGCACATACTTCGCCGGTCACTCCCCGGCCAATCGGAAGGCGGCGGCTTCAACTTCCCGGGAAATGCGAAAATTGGCCGCCTGCATGGCTGCGAGCACAGGTTTGATGCTTCCAATGTGCCCGTTGAGCTTGGCTTTGACCACCACGCCGAGCGTGCCGGTGTGCCGCAGGCCCAAGCGTGTTGCAATGTGGCGTGCCTTCAGGTCATCCCGTATCAGCAAGCTCTTGGGCATTTCCATGGCCAATGCAATAGCACTGGCTTCCCCCTGTCGATCTGCAACTGAAGCACTTGCTGTTTGCCCCGTCTTTCACACGCGCCAGTTCAATCCATGGTGGCAGGTCTTCACCGAATTCCGCAGCAACTTCCGGTGTGGTGAACAACCGCCCGTAAACAGCATGCAGTAGCTCCAACCGCTCAATGTTCGCCAGCACGATCAAGCAACTGGCATCTGCGATGACCGCTTCAGGCATGGGCTACATCATCCGAGAGGCCCGCTGCATCCTGTCCGAAGATGGAGACGTTGCAACTACCCAGCCTTTCAGCGAAGGCCCGCTTCCCCATCCCTGCAAGATCAGCTGCTTGACCGAGGGAAAGGCGGCCTTCTTCATACAACTTTGCCGCAAGCAGCATCACCAGCTCATGGACTTCCATGTTCAGGTCTTCGGGCAGGTTCAAGGTCAATGTTGTCATGTGCGTTCGGCTTT
>JAFDZG010000059.1 GCA_018267065.1 Bacteroidota bacterium | reverse complement strand
GGATGCCGTCGGCGCCGCGCACGATGTAGCGGCTGCCTGTGGAGCGCATGAGGAGGCCGGTGGGCATGGGGGCACAAAGATGGACATGCCTCCCGCAGAAAGGCGTGCGACAGCTACACGATCTTGTCGCGCAGCGCCACCACCACCGCTTCTCGCCCGCAGTTCACGTGCAGCTTCGCATAGATGTTGCGGACGTGCGATTGCACGGTGGCCAAGCTGATGAAGAGTGCCGAGGCGATCATCTTGTAGCTGTACCCCTTCACCAGGAATTGGAGCAGTTCGATCTCCCGGTTGGTGAGCGCATACTTGTTTTTTGCGGCGGAAGAAAGCTGGAACGATCGCAGCACCCTGGCCGCCACCGAAGGCGACATGGGCGCCCCGCCGTGTTGCACTTCCTCCAGCGCGTTCAGCAACTGCACGAAGGAGGAGTTCTTGAGCAAATAGCCGTTGGCACCCGCGCACAAGCAACTGAACAGCTTGTCATCATCCTCGAAAACGGTGTGCATGACCACCGCTGTTTCCGGCCTGGTCTCCTTGATCCACCGCAGTCCTTCGATCCCGTTCACGAAGGGCATGTCTATGTCCATGATCACAATGTCCGGCTTCAGTTGCTTGACCGCCTCGCTAGCATTGGAGCCGTCCCCGTAGTCACCGACCACTTCATACCCGTCCACGCCATCGAGCAGGGTTTTCATGGAACGGCGCAGTGGCGCGTTGTCCTCGAAGATGACCAATTTCACCGGCATGTGCACAAAACTATCGTGCAACGGCTGCCCGTTCCTCCCATGATCATGTGGTCTTGCGCACGGGTATCCGCAGCCGAACCGTGGTGCCGGCCCCCGGTCTGCTTTCCACGGTCAGTTCCCAGCCATGGCGCGCTGCCCGCTCGCGCATGTACCGGAGCCCGCCACCTTGCCCTGTCGGCATAGCGGGCATTCCGGTACCATCGTCCTCCACCTCCAGCACCATTGCTTGCTTCCCGTTGCGGAAGCGGATGACCGTCTTGCGCGCCCAGGAATGTTTGGCGGCGTTGTTCACAGCCTCTTTGAGTATCAGGAACAGATCGCGGCGCGCGTCCATGCTGAGCTCCGCGTTCCCCGGTTCATCCATTTCAGCGCGCACTTCCATGCCTGCGGCCTCGAGCAGTTGCGTGGCGAATGCCAGCAATCGGGGCAAGGCGAGCTCCAATTGATCATGTGCAGGGTCCACGCTCCAGATGATGTCCCGCATGGACCTCGTGATCTCCTCGCTTTCCTCTTGGATCTTGCTGAGCAAGCCCTGTCCGATCCCTTCACCGGCAGGTACCCGCCGGATGATCTGGCTCATCATGTTGATGTTGGTGAGGCGCGAGCCGATCTCATCATGCAGGTCGTGCGAGATCCGGGTTCTGATCGCTTCCAGTTTGCGGAGGTTGCGTAACCGGTAGCGGTACCAGGACCAGGCAAGGGTACCCGCCACTCCCAAGCTGAGCAGGTAGAACCAGATGGTGCTGGTGAAGCGGGGTCGCACGGAAAAATCGAGCAGGGAATGGGCTTGGCCATACTGCCCAAGCTTCCGTGCCGCGCGCACTTCAAGCTGGTATTGCCCCGCCTTGATGCTTGCGAAGCGCACCACGGCCTGCTTGCCAAGGTCGCTCCATTCCCCGCCGTTCAACCGGTACTGGTAACGGTTTTCATTTCCGTCGGACAGGTTGATCGCGGAGAACTTCACGGTCACATTTCCCTCATTGGGGCTTAGGGACAGGCCACCGGCATCGGGCAGTTTTACGGGCAGCCCGTTCACCTCCACCCCGGTCAATACGATCCGCATGGGCCGGGCATCGGTCAATTGTTCCGGTACGGCGAACCAGGTCAGCACTCCGGCCGCGCATGCAAAGATCCGGTTCGTGGAGCGGTCGTAATGGAGCGCGGTATAGGCGGAAGCGGCGAGCCCGTCCGGGCGGGAATAGTTGACCACTGTGCCTTGTTCGGGGTCGAAACAGGAGATCCCTGAACTGGTGGCCAGCCAAAGGCGGCCCCTGGCGTCCCTGGCAATACTGTTGATCAAGCCCGGAGGCAGTCCGTCCTGTGTGCCGTACTTCGTGCTACTGTGCCCGCCGATCTGGTAGCGCACCAGGCCGGTGGGCAATATGCCAAACCAGATCTCATCCCGCTCCTTGTCCAGCAGGATCCTCCCATAGGCTTGGTTTACCGCAGCATCCAGGCCGGGCACTTCCACCAAACGGAATGCTCCAACTTGGTCCTCCCACTTCACCAAGCTCCCGCTGGCTACGCTGGTGAACCACAAGTTGCCGCGGGCATCTTCACCGGCATCCAAGGGATACGGGAATGGATAACCTCCGGGACCGTAGGGGAACACGCGGAAGGTGCGTCGGGCCACATCATACATCGCCACACCTTGCCCCCTGCCCAGGCCGGCCCACACACGGTGCCGGCTGTCCTCGAACAAGGTGGTGATCGCCACACTGTCCAAAACCCCGGGATGCACTACCGGGATCCTCCCGGTGCGTTGCGTGCCCCTGGCATAGTACATCAACCCGCGCTGGGTGCCGATCCACAGCGTGTCGGCATCCGCCACGCGGAAGTTCCACACGATGTTCAGCATGTCGGCCGCAGGCCCCAGGAGATGACGCTGCTGTTCCCAGGTTGCCGTGTCCACTTGGAAGAACCCTTCACCGGCGGTGGCGATCAGCAGGTGCGGTCCATGCGTTGACACATTGATCACCTCCATGGTTGCCTCGTTGGCCGCCGGCCCTCCACGCAATTCCAAGGTGTGGAACAGGCGCAACTCTCCCGCGATCCCAACCAAACCCTTGCTCGTGGCCACCCAGTAATTTCCTTCATCATCCAGCCTCACCTGGCTGATGACCCAGCCGGGCAGCAGCCCCCGGGCCCGTAGCTGTAGTACAACGCCTTGCCCATGATCTTCCAGCGTATAGATGGACATGGCATCCCGCCTGTTCAATGCAAACTCGTTGCCCTGCAAAGCGAACAAGTCGGTCCATTCGCTGCGGTCCGGAAGCGGGAATGTGGACAGGGTTCGTTTCCTGATGTCAAATACCGTGAGGCTGTCGCTTCCGGCGACAACAATGTACTTGCCGCCCAATAGGCCGCTCGCAGTGATGCCCGTCCCCGCCAAGAACCGGTACTTCGAACCTGCCCCTTCGCCCATCCGTTCGAGGCCATGGCTTTGCGGTGACCAGAAGCGCCAACCGTCGGGAACCCGGAACAAAATCTCCCCAGTGGGCAGTGCAACGATCCGGGTCACGTTCCGGTTCAGGCTCGCGATCGGGTTCTCCTGGGTCAGGAACTCATCCAACACGGCCAAGTTGCTGTCCAACCGGTACACCGATGTGGGGGTGCTGGCCCAAAACTGGCCCAAGGAATCGCAGAAGACCCCCAAGACCTGTCCCTCCTGATGGTTGGCGGATCTCTTGGCGCGCAGATGCACCACGCGGGACGTATAGCCGTTCTTGTCCAGCACTGCGAGTCCCCTGTCCGTGGCCACGAACAGGCTGTCCTTGGCAACAAGCAGGTTGTTGATCCCCTCGGCAGGCAACGCTCCCTTTTCGTTCCCGTCCATGAACTGCACCACCTCCGATCCGTCATAACGGTTCAGTCCGTGGAGCGTGGCCACCCACAGGAATCCGCGTTCATCCTGCACGATATCGGTAACGACGGGGTTGCTCAACCCGTCCTCCACGGAAATGCGCACTATCCGCACATCCGCAGACTGGCCCTTGGCACTGATGGGCACCAATGCCATCAGGAAGATCAAGGCGCAGGTTGTTGCTTTTTCCGCCATGGCCGGGCTGCTTGGTGATCTGCCGCCTGTGTTACGCGATACCAAGGTCGGTTATTTCCGGTACCATCGGAAGGTGCCAGGGCACCGCAACGGAAAGGGCCGCGGAAATCATCCGGCGGCCCTTCCATCAACTGATCACCCGGTGTTTTCTCCAAGGAGAAGCACAAGGCTGGCGGATCATTCCTTCACCACGCGCTCCACGGCCTGCGTGCCATCGCTGAAGCGCACATGCACCACGTACAGTCCGTGATCCATGCCGGCCAGGTCCAGGTGAACGGGGTCGCTGGTGACGATCTGCTCCAGCACGGCACGCCCGGTGGCATCCAACAGGGTGAGCTGTGCGGGATGTGTCCCTGGCGCAAATGCAATGGACAGGTGGTCATTGGCCGGATTGGGCATGGCGGTGAACCGGCCGTGCACCGCTTCCGCGATGCCGGTGCCCAGATCGATCCGCACCGTATAGTCCTCCACCTGCCCGTAGTCCGCCATGCCGCACGGGGCATCGTTCGCCCAATCGGGGTGGCCCGCATCGTGCATGCGCAGGCGCATACGGGTGTTGCCGATCGTGGCATCGGCGGGAATGGTAACGTTTCCGGTGTAGGGACCTGCGCCCACTTCGGAGGAGAACACGAGCTCATCCTCTTGGAAGACCTCATCCCCGTCAAAGTCGATCCAGGCCAACACCTGATCGCCCTCATAACCGTTGGACAGGGCAACCGTGATCGGATAACTGCCGCTGCGAACTACCTGTGCCGTGTCTTCCAGGAAGGCTTCGTAGCCAGTGCCCAATGTGGAGGCGTGATCGATGCCGGCGAAAGTCACCTGGGAGATTTTCTCAAAGTAGGGGTTTGTGTTCAATGCCCATGCCGCGCAATACGGCCCGCAGGCCGAAGCGCCCACATTGACCGTGTATGGCAGGTCAAACCCGTCCAAATCGCCCACGGGCAAATAATACGTGCCGGCAGGCAGGTCCCAATACTGGATGGTGACGCTCAAATCGTTGCAGGGCGCCCAGTCGGAACTGCCCAGGATGATCGAAGAATCCGCCGGGCAGAACGAACTGAGGAAGGAGAAGACGGTGTAATAAGGGGCCTCCATGGCACAGTAGGATACTGTGACGTTCGCACACTCAGTGGTGGTGAAAGCATGCCACACGGTGTGTACCGTCGGGTCCCCCGGAAAGCTCGGGTCAAAATCGCCGTCCGCAGTGGCCGTGGCCACTACACCGGTGAATGTGAGGGATCCCCCGATGGGCAGGGCCTGTGATTCCACGTCACCGCAGAGGTCGTTGGCCGGAGGCGGTTGGCAGGTGACGGCGCTCACGTCAGCCGTGTAGGTGTCGACAGGTCCGGCCATGATCATGACATAGTAGGTACCTGCCTCCAAACCGTATGCGGTGCTGATCAAGTTGCCGTCGCCACAGTCGACTATTGACATGGAGGCATAGAACGTGTTCCAAGTGGCAATGTCGTTGCAATCCCCGGTGACCAATTGGAAGTCCCACGCCATATCCGGCGTTGAGCTGCCGCACCAGTTGAAGGTGACATCGGCGCATTCGGCCAAGGTGAAAGCCTCCCACACGCTGGTTGCGCCGTACCCCTCCTGGTCTGTGGCTCCGGCCATGGTTCCGCTCCAGCTTGCATTGCTTCCTACGGCCAAAGCATCAGGCACCACGTCGCAGGGGTTGTCGTTGGGTGGTGGGGGCGGGCAAGCACTGGCCGAAGCATGGATGGAATAGGTGCCGGCCACACCGTCCCAATCGCCGATGAGCAGGTAATAGTTGCCTGGCGCAAGTCCGTAGAACGTGGTGATCAAATTACCATCAACGCATTCGGGTGAAGGATCTGCCGGCCAATAAATATCGTTGAGAGCATCGCAGGCACCGTCGAACATGATCACAAGGTTGATGACAGGTGCAGTGCCGCACCAATCAAGCGTCACATCGGCACATTCGGTGATGGTGAACGCCTGCCACACGGTGGGTGCCCCGAGATCTTCACTGTCCGTTGCACCGGCGAGGCTTCCGCTCCAGTCCACCGAGCCGCCCACGGCCAGCGCGTCCACGGGCGCATCGCAGGCTTCGTCGTTGGGCGGGGCACCACCGCGCTGGCCGCCTGCTGCTTGCGGAGCGTGGTGTAGGGCATGGAAGCCCGGATGGCCCGGCCTGGCTGAAGGAAGCTCCCCATGCATGCGGCCGTGGGGTGCCGCAGGGGATGTGGCTACCAGTGCTGGAACGGCTTTGGGCGGCGGTGCCGCTTGCTGGGCCCTGGCTGTTGCGGCTGGAAGAAGAAGGCCGGTAAGTAAAAATGGGTAGAGATCGTTGTGCACCATTTGACGGGAGTTAGGCATGTGTTGTTGACCAATGACAAATGTGATTTCTCCGCGAGGCACCTGCAATCACATGAACATATGGTTCTACAGCAAGGCACGTCGGTGCTTTCTGTTGATGAAAAGGCCGATGGGCTGTCGTCGACGGATACGCTACACGATCTTCTCACGCATTGCCACCACCACAGTTTCGCGCCCGCAGTTCACGTGCAGCTTCGCATAGCTGTTGCGGACGTGCGATTGCACGGTGGCCAAGCTGATGAACAGGACCGAGGCGATCATCTTGTAGCTATACCCGTTCACCAGGAATTGGAGCAGTTCGACCTTCCGCGCCAACAAGGCGCCCGCGCTCCCGCCCGTAGGTAGTCGCAGGAAGGAGCGCAGCACTTTCAGGACCAATGTGCAGATGCGTACCCTATCAACCTCCGATCGCCCGATCTTTGCCCCTCGCCTGCGTCAAGCTCCGGCGATCAACGCATGTCCATCTCCGTCCGCCACATCACCCGCAAGTTCGGCGCCCAAAAGGCGCTGGACGATGTTTCCTTCGAGATCGGCGGCAGCGAGGTGGTGGGTTTCCTCGGCCCCAACGGTGCGGGCAAAAGCACCATGATGAAGATCCTCACCTGCTACCTGCCGCCCACTACCGGCGATGCCAGCGTGTGCGGCTTCGACATCCGTGAGGCCAGCATGGACGTGCGCCGCAACGTGGGCTACCTGCCCGAGCACAATCCGCTCTACACCGATCTCTACGTGAAGGAGTACCTGGAGTTCACCGCCGGGATGTACGGCCTGAAGAACAAGGCGGCCAAGGTGAAGGAAATGATCGGCACGGTGGGCCTGGAGCGCGAGCAGCACAAGAAGATCGGCGCGCTCAGCAAGGGCTACCGCCAACGCGTGGGCCTCGCGCAAGCCATGATCCACGACCCCCAAGTGCTGATCCTCGACGAGCCCACCAGTGGCCTGGACCCCAACCAGCTGGAGGAGATACGTACACTGATCAAGCACCTCGGCGGGGAGCGCACCGTGATGCTCAGCACCCACATCATGCAGGAGGTGGAAGCCATCTGCTCGCGCGTCATCATCATCGACAAGGGCCGCATCGTGGCGGACGACAACGCCAGGCACCTGCGTGGCATGGGCGACAGCAAACAGGCCATTGTAGTGGAGTTCGACGGACGCACCACGGAACAGGAGCTGACGGCACTGCCCGGCGTATTGAAGGCCGTGCGGGGCAATGGCAATACCTGGACGCTCACCTTCGATGAAGCCAACGATATCCGCCCCACCGTGTTCCAGTTCGCCGTGGACAAGGGCTTTACGGTGCTGACCATGCAAAAGGCCGAGCGCGACCTGGAAACGGTGTTCAAGGAGTTGACGGCCGCACGTACGGGCGAATAGCCGGATCATTCCCTGCGCGACGTGCGCCGTGCCGATCAAACCCGTTTCTTTGCGCCCGCCCCCAAGGCAACCCATCTTAAGCGAGCTCAACGAACATGCCCTACCTCTTCACTTCCGAAAGCGTCAGCGAAGGCCATCCCGACAAAGTGGCGGACCAGATCAGTGACGCGCTCATTGATCATTTCCTGGCCTTCGATCCGCAGAGCAAGGTGGCCTGCGAAACCTTGGTGACCACCGGCCAGGTGGTGCTGGCCGGCGAAGTGAAAAGCAAGGCGTACCTGGACGTGCAGCAGATCGCGCGCGACGTGATCAAGAAGATCGGCTACACCAAGAGCGAGTACATGTTCGAGGCGCACAGCTGCGGGGTGTTCAGCGCCATCCATGAGCAAAGCCCCGACATCAACCAGGGCGTGGTGCGCAAGAAGCCCGAGGAACAGGGCGCCGGCGACCAGGGCATGATGTTCGGCTACGCCTGCCGCGACACGGACAATTATATGCCGCTCGCACTGGACATCAGCCACCTGCTGCTCCGCGAACTGGCCGCCATCCGCCGCGAGGTGGACAGCCCCATGCCTTACCTGCGGCCCGATGCCAAGAGCCAAGTGACCATTGAATACAACGACGACCACACCCCAAGGCGCATCGATGCCATTGTGATCAGCACGCAGCATGATGATTTTGCCGCTGAATCCAAGATGCTCGCACGCATCAAGCAGGATGTGGTCGACATCCTGATCCCCCGCGTGAAGAAGCAACTGCCCAAGCGGGTGCAGGCCCTGTTCAACGACAAGATCACCTACCACGTGAACCCCACCGGCAAGTTCGTGATCGGTGGCCCGCATGGTGACACCGGCCTCACCGGTCGCAAGATCATCGTGGACACATACGGCGGCAAGGGCGCGCACGGTGGCGGGGCCTTCAGCGGAAAGGACCCCAGCAAGGTGGACCGCAGCGCGGCCTACGCTGCACGGCACGTGGCCAAGCATTTGGTGGCCGCCGGTGTCTGCGACGAAGTGCTGGTGCAGGTGGCTTATGCCATCGGGGTGGCCAAGCCGGTGGGCTTCTATGTGAACACCTACGGCACCGCCAAGGTGAAGCAGAACGACGGCGCCATCGCCAAGACCATCGCGGGGATGAAGGAATTCGACATGCGGCCGTACTTCATCGAGAAGCGTTTCAACCTGCGCACGCCCATCTACAGCGAAACCGCCGCCTACGGCCACTTGGGCCGCACCCCGCGCACGGTGACCAAGAAATTCGACAACGCCGGGCGCACCGCCACGGTAAAGGTGAAGCTTTTCCCCTGGGAAGAACTGGACGCCGTGCCTGCCGTGAAGAAGGCGTTCGGGCTGAAGTGAAGGTTGGTTGTTGGTTGTTAGTTGGCAGTTGCCAGGCTGTTCCGCGAGTCCCGTCCCTAGGCTCCATTCACCGCCCAGCGGGTGGCTGAAGGACACCAACCATCCTCGGCACAACGGTTCATGCTTCCAGTGAAGCCACTGGCAACCAGCAACTAACAACTAACAACTGCCACCCTTGTTGGCCAGATCATAAAGAACCACTACTTTCGCACCCCATTTTCGAGGAACCATGTACGCCATTGTAGAGATCGCCGGGCAGCAATTCAAGGTGCAGGCCCCGCAAAAACTGAAGGTCCACCGCTTGGAGCTGGAAGAAGGAAAGCATGTGGAGCTGGGCAATGTGCTCTTGGTGAGCGACGGTACCAAGACCAGCGTGGGCACGCCCGTGGTGGACGGTGCCCGCATCGCGGCCAAGGTGCTCAGCCACAGCAAGGGTGACAAGGTGCTGGTGGGCAAGAAGAAGCGCCGCAAGGGCTACCAGAAGCTCAATGGCCACCGCCAATACCTCACCGAACTGTGGGTGGAGGCCATCCTCGGCAAGGGTGAAAAGTTCGATGCCAGCAAGAGCACGGCCCCTGCGGTGAAAGCATATGCGCCTGCCGTGAAGAAGACGCGCGCCACGGCTGAGGCCACCGAGGCCCCTGCGAAGAAGGCGCCCGCGAAGAAAGCCGCCGCCAAAAAGGCCGCACCGGCCAAGGCAAAGGCTGCCCCCAAAAAGGCCGCCGCCAAAAAGGCTGCCCCTAAAAAGGACGACAAGAAGTAATCCCCCAGGCGCGGAACACGGTTCCGGGCCAAGAAAGACCACGATAAGCCATGGCACACAAGAAAGGTGAAGGTAGTACCCAGAACGGCCGCGAGTCGCACTCGAAGCGCCTCGGCGTGAAGATCTACGGCGGCAGCGCCGCCATCGCCGGCAACATCATCGTCCGCCAGCGCGGCACCAAATACCATCCCGGCAAGAATGTCGGCATCGGCGTGGACCATACCCTTTACGCCTTGGTGGACGGCACCGTGGAGTTCCGCCGCAAGCGCGACGACAAGAACTACGTGAGCGTGGTGCCCTCCGCCAACTAAGCGGGAAGCAGATCCTCTTCGTCAAAGCAAGGCCTCCGGTTTCCGGGGGCTTTGTTGTTTGTGCCGTTACGCAATGGAGGCTCCCCGGCAGTGTTGTCGTGAAGCCCGGTCAGGCTTGGTCCCATATCGCAATAGGGTGGTCCGAAGACCTGTCTGCCCACAGGCGGGTGCACACCTGTTTTTCCGCAGGACGGACCGGGGAAGTAGTGTGGGAAATGAGCAAGCAGATCGGACAATGCAGTACTGCGGGATGGTACGAACAGTTGTGCGCACACTACCGGCCCTTGCGGTCAGTGCCTTCCAGCAATGCCTGCGCCGGCCTCGCGTAGAAGCCGCCATTGCTGAAGATACGCTCCAGTGCGGGCCTGGCCGCATCGATCCCGTCCGCTTCCTTGGTGCTCAAGGCCGCGTACCAACGCGCTTCTTCCGCAAAGCTCTCCACTGGGTTGGTTGCTGCGGCATGGAACCAATGCAGCGCCCGTGCATGGAGCCCGGTGCGGTAGCAGCAAAGGCCGGCGTAAAACTGGGCGTTCACATCGCCCGGCCATTGGTCCAGCACGGGATAAAGCCCGTCCAAGGCCGTGCGGTCGTCCCCTCGGGCCACGGCGGCCATCACCGCGTCCATGTATTCCAAGTAGCGCCGCCGGACCGAGGCTGGCCCCGGTGCGGTTCCATCCTGGCCCACGTTGGCGGGAACCCCCGGGGAATGCAGCCGGGCAGGCGGGGCGGTTTGCAGGTCTTCCGGGCACACCAGCTTGAGCCCGTGCAGGAAGACCAGTTGCCTGGATTCCTTGGGGAGCCAGGCCGTGAGTGGTTCAGGCTTGCCTGTGGCCCGGTTCAAGTGCACAGGCTGGGCGGTCATCCGTTCCGGTGTGTTGCGCTCTGGTGCGCGTGCCCTGTTTGGGGCAAGGCGGAACCGTTCCGCCGCATCGGGCAGAGGTGCGGGAAGGTCTTTGCCGGGAACAGCGCCCAGTTCGGCGTGCACCACCTGAAGCGTGCTCTCCACAGCCGCAGGAAGTGGCTCCCGAAGGAGTGCGTGTGCATGGACCGGTGGCGTTGCCTGGGCTTTTTCCGGAGTTCGCAGCGCAAACCAGGCACCCGCGGCCGTGGCCGTCAATGCTGCCAGGATCAACGGTGCCCGCCAAGGACCGGAACGGCCATCGGCCGGTGGTTTCAATTGGGCCAGGTGCATGAGTGCATCGGGCTGCTGCAAGCCTTCCACGGCCTCGCCCAGTAACGCGTCTTGTTCCATCCAGAGCTCCACCGCATGGCGTTCCGCCCCGGTCAAGCGGCCTTCCACGTATTGCTCGATGCGTGCACGGTCCGGTGCAGGGCCGTCCGCGAAAAGGTTATTGCCCCGGGCCATGGTGTTGCAGGATGTTGCGCAGGTTTCGCCTGCCGTTCTGAAGGTGACTGCGTACTTGCCCCACGGAAAATCCGGTGCGCCCGGCCACTTGCTGGTAGCTGTTGCGTTCAAGGTAAAAGGCCCGGATGCAGCGTTGTTGCCCCTCAGGCAAGGAACTGATGGCGGCCTCAAGGGCTTGCAATGTCGCTTCATGCAGCACGGCATCTTGGTTATCCGGTGCTGCCGGGTGGTGCGTGTTCAGCGCCACGGAAGGATCCTTCTTCCGCAGGGCCATCAGGCAGCGGTTTCGCGCCACTGCATGCACCCAGGGCCTGAATGCGCGGACATCATGCTTCGCAAGCAGGGCGGGCAGCTCCTCGAACAGCTCCATCACCAAGTCCTTGGCTGCCTCACCATCACGGAGGTATTTCATGGCCACGCCGAAAAGCAGGTGTGCATAGCGGTCCCACAACAAGCCCGCCGGGGGCCTGTCTCCGGAACGCAGCCGGGCAGCCAGCTCCTCATCGCTGGGCTGCAGGGTGGGCGTACGGCGCAGGAACATGGTTCAGTTCGGTCAACCATTGGTAAGCAACAACAACTTGGTGCGATCTGCAACCGGTGCTTGGTGATTGGTGGATAGTGGGCTGTGATCGGTGGCTGGTGGCCGGTGAATGGTGCCCTTCGGCGTCGCTCAGGGGGTGAATAGTGAATGGTGATTGGTGAATGGGGGCCTATGCCCTCCGCCCTAACAACTGACAACGAACAACTCAATCCCCCTTACCTCCCCGCATTCCGCTGCTGGTACAGGTCGAAGTAACTCTTCGTTTCAATGGCCACCACGCCGCCGGTTACATCGCCGTACTTGGCGGGTAAGCCGCCCGTGTACACGCTAACCCGGCTAATGGCATCGGGTGGCACGCCGGGATTGCTGCCGGTCACCTTCACGCCGTCCACGTAGTAGGCCATTGCTCCGGCCCGTGATCCGCGGAAATACAGTTCATCGCTGTGTTGGGCCTTGGTTACGCCCGGTGTCATGCTGGCGATCAACTTTACGGGGTCCTTGCGGACGGCATTGGTCTTGATCTGCGTGTTGGTCATCACCATGCGCGAGGGGTCGTCCGGCCGGATCAAGGGCTCTTCCCATCGTTCACGCTCCACCACCACCGTGCCCAACATGGTCTCCAGCGTTGCATCAGCCAGCCGGGTGATCAGGCCGGGGTCCACGCGCACACCTTCGATCACCCGGGTGTTGTAGCCGGAGTAGATCATGCTTATTTCGTATGTGCCCACGGGCAGCGGTTTCAGCACGAAGCGGCCGTCCAGGTCCGTTTCAGCGCCCAGTGAACGTTCTCCCTGCACCGCGCGGACCACGCAGTAGGGAAGGGCCTCTCCGGCAGCGTCAAGCACTTTTCCGTGTATTTCCCCCGTATCCTGCGCGATGGAAGGAAAGGCCATGGCTGCGGCAGCCCATATTGTCAGTATGTGTTTCATCTTGATCGGGTTGTTGTTCCTCAAAATGATGCACCATGCACCCGGATTGCATAAGCAACCCTGACTTTCCTTGATCGCGAAGCTGGCAGGGGCCCTAAACCTCTTCCGCCACCACTTCCCGCACCCCCGGCACCATCTGCCGCATCAGGTTCTCAATGCCACCCTTCAGCGTCACCATGCTGCTGGGGCAGCCGCTGCAGCTGCCGCGCAGGGAAACCGAGAGGATGCCGTCCTTGAAGGATTTGAAGGCGATGTGGCCGCCGTCGCCGGCCACGGCGGGGGTTACGTACTCATCCAACACCGAGATGATCTGTTCTTCCACGGGGGAAGCGGGCTTGGCGTGGCTGACGGCGCGCTCATTGGCATCGGCCAGTTGCCTTGCACTGGCATCCGCCTGCACCGCACGGCCGTCCGTGTTCAGGAATTCCTGGATGTATTCGCGCAACTCCAACTGCACCATGTCCCATTCGATGCTGTCATTCTTGGTGACGGTGAGGAAATTGCCGCTCACGAACACGCCGGTTACAAATGGCAGGTTGAACACGTGTGCCGCCAAAGGCGACACAGCTTCAGCCTCTTCCGGCGTTGCAAACTCCATCATCCGGCCTTCGGGCACCAGCTGCCGGTCCGCCACAAACCGCATCGTGGCCGGGTTGGGCGTGGCTTCGGTATGAACGGATACGGGCTGTACTTTTTCACTGGTTTGCATGGCCCTGCAAAGATAATTTGCCCGCTTGCGGCACGTGGCATACCATCAGGGCAAACGCATCTTGATGGACCCCATAGACCTAAATGCCGCGCAGGGATGTACAACATCCTGCGATGAACACCGATCGTATGCGGTGTTGGCCCTTCGGCGCCGCTCAGGGCAGGTTACGTTTTTAACGTAGTCTTAAATGATACACTGCCCTGAGCGGAGCCGAAGGGCCATCCTCAAGTCCATAGGCTTCAAATCAATGATCGGGGTGATAGAATTTTAATGCGTTTGCCTAGCATACCAAGAATTGGCAAGGTTCGGCCGTATCCTTTCATGCAGGTCCGCGTATCTTTGGGCAAGATGAACGCCATGCGCATGCTTCGCACCAAGGGTTTGGCCTTTCTGGCCATGCTCGTGCTGTTGCTGGGCACTGCGGCACCGGCCATGGCCCGCATGACCTGCGTGATGGGCGGGCCGAGCGTGTTGAGCGTGGGCCAAGCCGAGGAATGCATCCCCACGGACCATGCCCATGAGGCCACCACGGTGCAGGCCACCTGCTGCGAGGTGTTGCAGGCCAATCCCGCACACGCGGCATTTGTCCCGGCGGGCGGCGCCTTGCTGCCCCTGTTTTTCGTGATGGACGTTCCCGTGGTCTCCGCCCCGGATGTCTTGTTGCACGTTTCCGGCACCGCAAGCCTGAACATGTACGTGCAAGTGCCGCCGCCCTTGTTGAGGCGCTTGGCCAGCTTCGCCCATTTCCGCATTTAGAACGGTCTTCCTGGTGAAGGCTGCAGCACCTGCCGCGGCCTGTTCGTTTTTGTTTCACCTTGAAGCGATTTTTCTGAATGAACCCCAAACAACTGATCCTTTCAATTGCATTGTCCGCCCTGGGCACGGCGCTTTGTGCCCAGGACATGCTGCACGGCACCGTGCGATCCCGTGCCACGGACGGACACACGGAACCCTTGCCCGATGCCCGAGTGGGTTGGGTGGGCGGCGCAGCCGTGATGACCGATTCAGCAGGACATTTCATGCTTGCTGCACCTGCCGGCTGGCCCGCCACCTTGGTTACCTCATCCTTCTCCACCGCGCCGGATTCCCTGGTGCTGAAGGCCCTGCCCGCAAAGCCGCTGGCCATTACCGTGGAAGGCTCCGTGCAGTTGGCCGCCGCCGAGGTCAGCGAGCGCCAAGCCAGTACCCGCCTCAGCTTGCAAACGCTCCAGGCCATTGAGTCCATCGGCTCGCGCGAACTGAAGCGTGCCGCCTGCTGCGACATCAGCGAAAGCTTTGAGACCAACGCCACCGTGGACGTGAATTACAGCGATGCCGTGAGCGGCACCAAGACCATCCGCATGCTGGGGCTCGATGGCAAGTATGCGCAGATCAGCATGGAGAACATCCCCTTTGTGCGCGGCCTCTCGGCCAATTCCGGGCTTACGCTCATCCCGGGCCCGTGGATCAGCGAGATCAACGTGAGCAAGGGCATCGGCACCGCCGTGAACGGCCCCAATGCCATGACCGGCCAGATCGACCTGTGCCTGCTGGACCCCGCCACCGCGCCCGCGCTCTTCACCAACTTCTATGCGAACAGCCAAAGCCGCACGGAGCTGAACGTGAACGCCTCCCAGCACTTGGGCAAAGCCGGCGATAACCTGCTGATGGTGCACGGCAACCTGATGCAGCGCCAGTTGGACGACAACGGCGACGGCTTCCTGGACCAGCCGCTCACCAAGCGCTTCAACATCATGGACCGCTGGATGCAGCGCACCGGGCACCGCACCACGCAGATGATCTTGCGCTACGTCACCGATGTGCGCAACGGCGGCCAGGCGGACAATGCGCCCTTCGGTGAATCTTCGTTGGGAAGGCGCTACGCAGTGGACATCAGCAACGAGATGGCCGATGTGATCGTGAAGAACGGCTGGATCCTGAACGACCCGGGCAAGAGCATCGGGGTGCTCACCAGCTTCCGCAACCACACGGTGTCCTCCGTCTTCGGCGACAACAACTACCAGGGCGCCCAGCGAAGTGCATACGCCAACGTGGTGTACCAGCAACTGCTGAAGCACAACGACCAGATCAAGGCCGGTGCCAGCTTCCAGTTCGATGATTACGACGAGATCTTCCGCCCCACGGTGCAGGAGCGCATGGACCTGGGCCGCACCGAGCGCATGCCCGGCGTGTTCACGGAGTACACGCGCACGCGCAGCCGCTTCACCCTGGTGGCCGGCCTGCGCGCCGACTTCAACAGCAAGTATGGCGAGGCCATCAGCCCGCGCCTGCACCTCAAGTACGACATCGCGCCGCTCACCACGCTGCGCTTCTCCGCAGGCAGCGGCTTCCGCAGCGCCAACCCCATCGTGGAGTTCGCGGCGGCACAGGCCAGTTCCAGGCAAGTCATTTTTGAAGGCGACCCGGGCTTCGAGCGCTCCTGGAACACCGGCGTTTCGCTGCTGCACAAGTTCAAGTGGTTCGGCAAGAAGTGGAGCCTCGGCGTGGATGCGTACCGAACCGATTTCACCGCGCAGTTGGTGGCCGACATGGACCGCGATCCGCGCAAGCTGGTGTTCTATATGCTCAGCGGGCCCAGCTACGCCAACAGCGCGCTGGTGGATGTGCAGGTGCAGCTCAGCAAGCAATGGGAACTGAAGGCCAGCTACCGGTACTACGATGCCGAGACCAGTTACGACGGCGTGATGCGTGAACGGCCCTTGGTGCCCTCGCACCGCGGCCTGATCGACCTGGGCTATGTGGCCAAGGATGAGAAGTGGCGCTTCGACATCACCCTGAACGGTTTTGGCACGGCGCGCCTGCCCATTACCACCTCCAACCCGGAGGAGTACCGGATGCCTGAACGCTCACCGGCCTACGCCACGCTGAACGCACAGATCACCCGCGTGCTGGGCGCATGGGAACTTTACCTCGGCGGCGAAAACCTCACGGGCACCATCCAGCAGCGCCAGATCCTCTCCCCGCAAGATCCCTTCGGCCCGTATTTTGACGCCTCGATGATCTGGGGACCCACCAACATGCAAATGGCCTACTTCGGCCTGCGCTACACCTTGAAGCACAAACAACCAACATCCGCAAAATGAAGATCGCGATCCGAATAATGGCCCCGTTGTTCCTGCTGCTTATTGCGGGCAGCGGCTTCGGCCAGGACAAGTTTGCCTCCTTGGACATCCACACCAATGCCGTGTGCAACGATTGCAAGCACCGCATAGAAGGCGAGATGCTCTATGCCAAAGGCGTGCATTCCGTTACCGTGGATTTGAAGAAGGAGAACATCCACATTGAGTACAAGGCCAAGAAAACCGACCCCTTGAAGCTGCGTGAAGCCGTCTCCAAGATCGGCTACTTGGCCGATGATGTGCAGCCGGACCCGGCCGCGCGGAAAGCACTTCCGAGCTGCTGCCAGATGACCAAGGAGGAACACGATGCCTCTGAGGCACCGGCGGCTCCTGCCGAGCCGGCACCACCGGCGGAACCGCAGCATTGATCATTTCCCTCGGACCGGATGGACGCGGGCATTTTCCGCGTCCATCCGTGTCCATTTTCGTCCTTAGCGCAGCTGAAAGCCTCCCACATGCCCATTGTCCGCACATTGAACGGCCACACGCCCTCTTTCGGAAAGGAAAATTTTCTGGCGGAAACCGCCGTGATCGTTGGCGATGTGCAGATGGGCGACGGATGCAGCGTGTGGTACAACGCGGTGTTGCGCGGTGATGTGAACTTCATCCGCATCGGCCACCGGGTGAACATCCAAGACAACGCCACCTTGCACTGCACGTATCAGAAGTGCGGACTTACCATCGGCAACGACGTGAGCATCGGCCACAACGCAGTGGTGCATGGCTGTACGGTGGAAGATAAGGTGCTCATCGGCATGGGTGCCATCGTCATGGACCAGGCCGTAATCGGTGCGGGCAGCGTGATCGCTGCCGGCGCCGTGGTGACGCAAGGCACCGTGGTGCCCCCGGGTTCGCTCATGGCCGGTGTGCCTGCCAAACGCATTGGTGCGGTGGGGAAGGCGTTGGCCGAGGGTGAAATTGAGCGGATCGCGAGGAACTACGGGTTGTATGCGAGTTGGTACGGGGAAGGCCACAATTCGTAGCTCGGAGGGCACAGTTGCCCGTTTTCAGGCCAGGATGGCCTTCGCCCTGCGTCCTCCGAACTACACCCTGCGCCCTGTGAACATCACCCCAATTCCAGGGACCCATAATTCCGCCACAGCGCTTGGCGCACCTCCACGCGGCCAAGACCCAAGTAGTTCAGCACGGGGGTAAACCTCTCCGGCTCACCGCTCGTCCAGCAATCCAAGCTGCCTTTCACATCCGCAGGGGCGGCGATGCCGTGCTGTTCCAGCACCTGCGCCAACCTGCGCGCGATGGCCCCGGACGGCTCGATCACGCGCACCCCCGGCCCAGCGATTCGCTCAATGAGCGGCCGCACCAGCGGGTAGTGCGTGCAGCCCAGTACCAGTGCATCGATGTTGCGGGCCTTCATCGGTTCAATCCAGCCGCGCAGCAGCGCTTCCAGTTCTGGGCCGTCGAACTGGCCCGAGTCGATGCGCTGGGCCAGGCCGGTGCAGGCTTGCTGGATCACTTCCACCCCGTGCGCGAAGCGCTCCACCACGTGGGCCAGTGCCTTGCTTTCCACGGTGGCGCGGGTGGCCAACACCCCCACTACCCCGGTGCGCGTTTGCTCGGCGGCGGGCTTCACGGCAGGCTCCATGCCCACGAAGGGCACGTGCGGGAATTTGGCGCGCAGCGGGCCGAGCGCGGCGCTGCTGGCGGTGTTGCAGGCAATGACGATGGAGCGGCAGCCCTGGGAGAGCAACGCTTCGGTGATGGCGGTGCTGAATTCCAGGATCTCAGCGGCGGTGCGCTCGCCGTAGGGCACGTGCGCATTGTCGCCGAAATAGAGCAGGCGCTCCCTGGGGAGCGCCTGCCGGATGGCTGCGGCCACGGTAAGGCCACCAATGCCGGAATCGAAGATGCCGATGCCCGGGGCCTTGCCCATGCGAAGGCCGCTTATTGGATGCCGAGCTTCGCCTTCACCAACGGCATGATGTCCGTGCCGCCGCCGGTGTAGAGCACCATGCCGGTGCTGCTGTCGAAGATGTAGGTGAAGTGGTTCTCGTCCGCCACGTCCTTGATGGCCTTGTTGGTGCGGTCCACCATGGGTGCCAGCAATTCGTTCTCCTGCTTGCTGAGGTCGTCCTTGGCCTTGTCCTGCGCGTCGCTGATGCGCTGCTCCAGCTCCTGGATCTCGCGCATGGCCACTTGCTGCTCGGTCTTGGTCATGGTTTCCGCCTTGCTCTGCGCGTCGGTCACCTTGGTCTGGTATTCCTGGCCCATGGCCTTCAGGCGGTCGTCCAGGGTCTTGGCGAATTCCTGCATTTTAGCCTCGGCGGCCTTGCGCTCGGGGAGCATCAGCATCAAGGCTTGGCGGTCGATGTGGCCGAGCTTCACGGTGTTTTGCGCCTGCATGCCGGTGGCGGTTGCCAGCACAGCGCAAAGGGTCAGGATCGTGTTCCTCATGGTGTTCTTCGTGTTCACTGCTTGGGTTTCATGTTGACGTTCCCGGGCACGGTGCGATCGCCGCCCGGGGTGGTGGTTTGGCCGTTGTTGCGGCCCGGCGTGGTCATTTTTTCGCCGTCTTTTTCGGGGGCTGCGTTGCCTCCGTTGTCTTCCTCATCGTTGCCGCGCAGGTTGCCCGCGTCCTTGCCGTCCTTGCCGGGGCGGATGCCGAGCTTGCGGAGCACGCTGTCGCTCTTGTCGTATTTCTCGCTGGCGTAAAGCACGTTGTTGCCCGCGCTGCCGATGTCGAAGATGGCCACGTAGCTGGTGCCTGCCACTTCCTTGATGGCATCATAGATGCGGTCCTGGATGGGCTGGATCAATTCCTGCCGCTTCTTGAACAGGTCGCCGCCCACGCCAAAGCGCTTCTGCTGCAGGTCCTGTGCCTCGTGCTCCTTTTGCGTGATCTCGTCCTCGCGGCTTTTCTTCATTTCCGCGGTGAGGAGGATGGCTTCCGCGTTGTAGGCTTCGCGCAGCTTCTTGATCTCGTTCCAGCGGTTGTCGATCTCGTCCTGCCATTTTTTGCTCTGGCGGTCCAGTTCCTGCTGTGCAGCGGCGTACTCGGGCATCTGCTCCAGGATGTACTTGGTGTCCACAAAGGCGATGCGCTGGGCATTGGCGGTGCCTCCGGCAAGGAGCAGCGCCATAAGCGTGGTGCGAAGGAGGTGTTTGGCCATGGTGTAATGCCGTCGAAAGTAGGCGATCGCGGTCAGAGCTCGCCAAGATCTATGCCGATCGTGAAATGGAACTGGCTTTTGGCCATGTTGGGCTTGCCGGGCACGTCGTCGAAGCGCCAGCCGTAGTCAAGCCCCATGGGCCCGAACATGGGCAGGAAGAGGCGCAGGCCGATGCCGGCGCTGCGGTAGAGCTTGAAGGGGTCGTATCGGTTGATGTCGCTCCAGGCGTTGGCGGCTTCGGCAAAGCCCAGGGCGAAGATGGTGGCCTGCGGGTTGAGCGACACGGGGAAACGCAGCTCGGCGGTGTACTTGTTCACGAAGAAGCTTCCGAAGTTGGGCGAGAGGGAGAGGTCGTCGTAGCCACGCAGGGCGATGATCTCGCGGCCGTCGAGCTGGAAGCCGGTAAGGCCGCTGCCGCCGAGGTAGAAGCGCTCGAATGGGGAGTCGCCCTTGCGCGTGCTGTAGCGGCCGATGAAGCCGTAGCCCACGCGGCCCATCAGCACGAAGTCGTGGCCGGTTTTGCTGCGGGTGAGCTTGGTGAACCACTGGCTGGTGAATTTCCACTTGTGGAATTCCGCCAGTTTGTATTGTTCCGATGCGGGGAGCAAGGTGTAGTTGATGTCCGGGTGGAAGGCGGAGAACGGCGGGGTGGCCTTTACGGAGATGCTGGTCTCGGAGCCTTGGGTGATCCAGAACGGTTCCGCGATGGAGCGGCGCGCAAAGCGCAGCTGCAGGGCCCACACGTTGCTGGTGCCGTTGCTGAAGGCGAAGAGCGAGTTCCAGTTCTGCAGGCGGTATTGCTGGTAGCTGGCGGTGAGGTTGAGGAAGAAGTAGTCGTCGGGCCACTTGAGGCGCTTGCCCATGCCGATGCTTCCGCCCAGGATGCCGAGCTGCTGGAAGAGCGGATCCTCCGAAGCGACGCCGTTGGTTTGGCGGGTGTAATAGCCGCCGAGACTGAGCGAATTGGGCTTGCGGCCGCCTAACCACGGCTCGATGAAGGAGAGGCTGTAGCTCTGGTAGTAGCTGCCGTTGGTCTGTGCGCGCAGGCTCAGCGTTTGCCCGTCACCGGCGGGCAGCGGGGTCCAAGCCTTCCTGTCGAACATCTTGCGGATGCTGAAGTTGGTGAAGGAGAGGCCCAGTGACACCAGCACGCGCCCGCCGCCGTAGCCGCCGCTGAGCTCCAGGCGGTCGCTGGGCTTTTCCGCCACGGTGTAGTCCAGGTCCACGTTGCCGGTGCGCGGGTCGGGCGTGGGGGTAACGCCCACTTGCGCGGGATCGAAGAAGCCCAGGCTGATCAATTGCTGTTGGGAGCGGATCACTTCGCTGCGGTCGAAGAGGTCACCGGGCCGTGTGCGGATCTCACGGCGGATCACATGGTCAAAGGTCTTGGTGTTGCCCCGGATGTTCACGTCGCGCACGCGGTACTGCTTGCCTTCGCGCATGCGGATCTCCAGGTCGATGCTGTCGCCCTCCACGCGCTCAATGGGCTCGGGGCTGAAGCTGAGGTAGCCGCGGTCCATGTAGAGGGAGCTGATGTCCGCCCCGGCTTGGTTCATGTACAGGCGGCTGTCCAGGCGCTTCTTGTTGTACACGTCGCCGTGCTTGATGCCGAGCACCTTGGCAAGGGTGTCGCTGCTGTACTTGGTGTTGCCGGTGAAGGAGATGTTGCGGAAATAGAATCGGCTGCCCTCGTCCACGGTGATGTCGATGGCGATCTTCTTCGGCGATACGTAGCGGACCGTGTCGCGGGTGATGGTGGAGTTGCGGAACCCTTTTTCATTGTAGAGGTCGATCACCTTTTGCTTGTCGTCGCGGAAGTCTGAATCCTTGAATTTGCTGCTTCCGAAGAGGTTCCACCAGCGCTTGCGCTTGGTTTCCTTCATGGCGCGGCGCAGGCGGCTGGCGTTGATGTTCCCATTGCCGTGGAAGTTGATGTCCCGGATGCGGATGCGCGGCCCGCGGTCCACCAGCACGCGCAGGCGCACGCTGTTCTCCAGGCTGGTGTCGCGGTTGTCCTCCACGCGGGCGGTGGCCTTCAGGTAGCCCTTGTCCACAAAGTATTTGCGCACGGCCTGCACCACGTTGGACTTCACGGCATCGTTCACCTGCTGGCCGCGCTGCAGGTCGATCTTCTCGCGCAGTTTGTCGGCCTCGCTGCGGCTTACCGTGCCCGAGAAGCCGTAACTGGCCAATTGCGGGTTTTCCTGCACGATGATGTTGAGGAAGATGGTGGAACCGCGCACTTCGGCTTCTTCAATGCGCACGTCCGTAAAGAGCTTTTGGTCCCAGATGGCATGGATGGCCTTTCCGATGCGGTCGCCGGGGATGGTCACCTTGTCGCCCACTTTCAGCCCGCTGAAGAGCTTCACGGCGTTGGGGTCGCGGGTTACGCAGCCGCTCACGGTGATGCCCCCGATGGTGTATTCCTTCGGGTAGCTGTAGTCCATCTTGGGCACGTCCAG
>JAFDZG010000058.1 GCA_018267065.1 Bacteroidota bacterium | reverse complement strand
GTGCTGCGGATGCCCTACACGGGAACGGGCATGGTGGTGGATGCCAGCGCGTTGCCCGCAGGGCCGTACATCTTGCGGTTGGCGGATGATCACGGACGCATGGTACACCAACGGGTGATCAAGCAGTGATCACGTGGATCAGGTGGACAATTGCCCGATCCAATCCTCCAGCGCCTTGATCTTCCCTGTGCGTTGATATCGCCTAGTGCCCCTTCGGGATCAGAATAGCAGGCGGATCAATTCGTCGCGTTCCAAGTGGTGATGCGCGGCCACATCCCGCAGGATCGCGGACAAAGTTCCCACCTTGAGCGGGCGATGATCGGGGATGGTGACGTGGTGCGTGCCGTGCAGTTCGGTTGTCAACCGGATATGGCTGCCGCTTTGCCGTGTAACCGTGTACCCCAACTTTCCAAGCGCGGCGATCAAATGCTTGCCGGTGAGACCGCGGGGCAACTTCATGCCGCGATAACGATCTCTTTCACGAGGTGAAGTCGGATCACCTTGGGCTGGTCCATTCCTTCGAAATGCAAGGCAACAGCATCCTTCACGTTTGCTTGGAGATGCTCCATGTCATCGCCGTCCGTGAAGATGGAGTGGCCCAACGCTTCAGCTTCAAATCCGCCTTCCGGCGATTCCCTGACCATGAAGATGATCTCGCTCATGACCTGTTGCTATGCAGTAAAGATAAGCCTATTTTACCACAGCCAGCCTTTTCTCCAGCGCCTTGATCTTTCCGCCGGACGGCTGATCGGCTTTCTTCTTGTGCTCGTTCCCCGCACGTGTGAAAATTCAGTGGCCTGTAATTATTGCCCTGGCCGCTATGCGTGGAGGCAACCGATGTTTTTGCCCCGCGTCTTCATATTGGTCCAGGATTGATACGTGCAGGGCCATGGTACTTTTTTTCCGTGATATTAACCGGTGGATTAAAAACCATTCATGATGCGGATCCGTACCCTTCTCCTCTCTTTCTTGATGCTTGCGGGCCTTTCCGCATCTGCTGCGCTATCCGTGCAGGTCACCCTTCAGCAGCGACCCATTTGCACCTATGCTAATGGAATCCTGAAAGCGCAGCCTAGCGGCGGCCAGGCACCCTACACCTATGCCTGGAGCACGGGTGACACTACCCAGGTCATCGGAGGCTTGTTGCCGGGCAGCTATTCCGTTACGGTCACGGATGCCGCCATGGCCACTGCCACGGCCAGTTACGACCTTGTCGCTGGCAACTACGCGCTAATGGGCGTTGATTTCTTCAACTGGGGTAATGGGCTTTGCGGCCCATACACCAAGTTGGGCTTCGTGGCGAGTTTGTCGCTGCCAGGCCCGGAGCCCTACTCGATCGACGGGGTGCCTTTGGACACCTACACTTTTGAGGAGACCAATGGGCAATGGTACACTGTATTGTACCGGGATTTCTTTAATCCCACACCGGGCACAAACACCTTCACCTTTACCGATGGCAATGGTTGCGCGGGAACTTATAGCACGGGCATCAGTTGGCCCGTGGAGTGGCCAACGCTGAGCACCGTGTTCATTCAGGGTGCCTGTATAGGTACTACCTCGGGCAGCATCACCATCCACTCCACGGGCGAGGGGCATCAGCGGGCTGTACAGGCCACGCTAAATTATCCATACGGAGCAGAGTATTTCACGGGCGGTGGCCCTTCCACCTTCACCATTACCGGCCTTGCCGCAGGGAACTATACCCTTACCCAGTTCATGACCATGGCCACATTTCAGCCGAGCACCGGATGCACCAGTACCTTCAACTTCACCATCCCCCAGCTCGGCGCGAACTGCGGAACCGTGGGGGGGACGGTGTTCGTTGACAACGACCAGGACTGCATGAAGGAAGCGGGGGATTGGGGCGTGCCAAACAGGGTGCTTGAAGTGCTGCCGGGCCCGCTGTACACCATCACGGATCAGGGCGGTGCCTACGGCATACAGTTGGTCAACGGGAGTTATACGATCGGCCAGGACACTACCGGGATGGTGCAGCTCTGCCCAAGCATTTCGCCAGCACCCTTCACGCTCAACTTCAATCCCGTGGTCCTGGACCTCGCGGACAGCAGTACCGTGGCACTTGACCTTGGCGTGAACATGCAAGCCACCGCCATGCGGCCTGGGTTTGCGGGCACCTATTGGGGGCGGGTGCGCAACAATTCGGCCTACATGAGCGGCCCGGTCACGGCCACCATGGTGATCGACCCCGCCTTGACCTACGTGGGAGCGACACCCACACCCACGGATGTAACGGGCAACACGATCACGTGGCAGTTTGCACCCTTCAGCGCATTCCAATACATGAACTTTAATGTGAACGTGCAGGTGCCGGCGGGAACGCCGTTGGGCAGCATCGTTACCAGCACAATGAACGTGCAGAACGAATTGAGCGATGCCAATCCCACAAACGATACAGTGAGCCTGGACCGGACCGTGACGGGCAGCTACGACCCGAATGATAAGCATGGCTACACCGATGCCACGCGGAGCGCCACGCAGTTCCTCCTAAACCAGGATGAATGGATCGACTACACCATCCGCTTCCAAAACACCGGTACGGACACGGCGTTCACCGTGGTGGTCCGCGATACCTTGGACACTGACCTGAACATCCTGTCATTGGACATCCTCGGTGCTTCACATGCGTTTACCCCTTCGTTCGGCACAGGGCGCGAGCTGGTCTTCACTTTCGATGGCATCAACCTGCCCGACAGCACCACGGACCTGCTGGGGAGCCAAGGCTACGTGGCCTTCCGGATCAAGCCGCACGCGAGCTTGGTGCCCGGTGATGAGTTGGCGAACACCGCTGCCATCTATTTTGATTTCAACGAACCGGTGATCACGAACACCGTGACGCATGTGGCGGAGATCGGAACAGGCATTGCTGCGGAGATCAATGATGCCAGCCTCGTGGTGGTGCCCAACCCAGCCACGGACATCGTGCGCGTGCAGGCCATCGCCGGGCCGGTACCCACGGATTGGCGCGTGGTGGCCATGGATGGGCGGAGCCTCACTGTTCCGGTGCAGCAACACGGCAATTGGGCGGAGTTGGATGTGCGGTCTCTGGCGCCAGGGGCCTACGTGGTCCGATCGTCCGAAGGCCTCGCTCGTTTTGTAAAGAAATGAACCGGACCTTCCGAGCGTACCTGGATTGAATGGGCCGTTCAACCTGCAATGATCCAGAAGAATATGAAAGCACCCAACTCACTCATGCTGCGATTGATCACCATCATCATCGCCTTGCTGGCCACCACCTTGGTTTCCGCGATCACTGTCACCGTTTCAGTGGTGAACCAGATCTGCGCCTATCCAGGCCGTTGCACAGCGAACGTAAATGGAGGCATCCCACCTTACTCTTATTCATGGAACACGGGAGGGACCACGGCAACGATCACCGGGCTTGGACCGGGCACGTACACTGTGACGGTGACGGATGCTGATGGCCAGCAGGCCACGGCGAACGGTGAGGTGGCGGCCGAAGACTACACTGGTCACGGTTTGGACGGCGAGGTTGGTGGAGCCTACTGTGAGGAAGATCCGTTGTTGGGCCAACCGTACATCATGTGGACGTCCAATAGCGAGAGTATCGGCCCCCCTCCGTACCTCTTCAATGGGGAGGAGCCGTGGCCCGTAGTGTACGATATTAACGGCATGGGATATGACGTGTACTACGTGCGGATCCACGATGCACAAGGGCAACCGGCCGCACCGGGCGAAACCGTGGCGATCAACTTCCAGGATGGCAATGGGTGCGGCGGTACGTTCACGGTTACAGGTGGCTATCCCGTTGTGTGGCCCACAGTGGACATCGTGCAGGTGAACGGTGCCTGCAACGGCCAGCCCAATGGGAGCGTGGTGGTCTCTTTTGGCATGGAAGCGCACCATTACCAAGTGACCGGTGAATTGCGGGACGGGAATGACCAGGTCGTTGCCAATGGCTACAACTATTGGCACGGTGCCAGCGCCCAAACTTACACCTATACCGGGCTGGCGCCGGGCAGTTACACCCTGTACCAACGATTGGTCGGGATCCCGGAACTTCCGTTGTACGATAATTGCAGCCAAGCCACTTCCATCACCATTCCTGACTACGGGAGCACGTGCAACAGCGTGAGCGGAACGGTCTTCGTTGACAACGACCAGGACTGCGTTAAGGAAGCGGGAGATTGGGGCGTGCCGAACATGGTGCTCGAAGTGCTGCCGGGCCCGCTGTACACCATCACGGACGGAAGCGGTGCCTACAGCATGAATCTGGTCAACGGGAGTTATACGATCGGCCAGGGTAATCCCACGCTGGTGCAGCTCTGCCCCAGCACTTCGCCTGCCCCCTTCACGATCAACTTCAACCCGGTGGTCCTGGATTTCGCGGACAGCAGTACCGTGGCACTTGACCTCGGCGCGGTTTTGCAAGCCACCCCCATGAGGCCCGGGTTTGCGGGCGCCTATTGGGGGCGGGTGCGCAACAATTCGGCCTACATGAGCGGCCCGGTCACGGTCACCCTGGTGATCGACCCGGCCTTGACATACGACGGGGCAACACCCACACCCACGGATGTAACGGGTAACACGATCACGTGGCAGTTTCCACCTCTCAGCGCGTTCCAATACATGAACTTCAATGTGAACGTGCAGGTGCCGGCAGGAACGCCTTTGGGCAGCATCGTTTCCAGTACAATGAACGTGCAGAACGGATTGACCGATGCCGATCCCGCGAATGACTCGTACACCCTGAACCAAACGGTAACGGGCAGCTACGACCCCAACGACAAGGCCGGGTACACCGATGCCACGCGAAGCAGTTCGCAGTTCTTCCCTGGCCAGGACGAATGGATCGACTACACCATCCGCTTCCAGAACACCGGCACGGACACGGCCTTCACCGTGGTGGTCCGCGACACCTTGGACGCGGACCTGAACATCCTGTCACTGGACATCCTCGGCGCTTCACATGCGTTCACCCCTTCGTTTGGCACAGGGCGCGAGCTGGTCTTCACTTTCGATGGCATCAACCTGCCCGACAGCACCACGGACCTGCTGGGGAGCCAAGGCTATGTGAGCTACCGGGTCAAGGCACGATCAGGCCTGCTGCCGGGCGATGAGATCACGAACAGCGCCGGCATCTACTTCGATTTCAACGATCCCATTCTCACCAACACCGTGACGCATGTGGTGGAAACCGGCACCGGAGTGGCCGCACATGCGGGGCGGCCCATGCGCTTGGTCCCGAACCCGGTGAGCGATGTGCTTATGGCGATGGACGTGGACGATGCCCAAGGCATGGTGGAAGTTCTCGCCGCCGATGGAAGAAAAGTACCGGTCCCCGTTGTGCGTACGGGTTCCACGCTCCGGCTGGACGTGCATGCGCTGGCACCGGGGCTGTACGTGCTCCGCACGGGGAACGGGGTTGCACGCTTTGTGAAGCACTGAGCTTGCGGGTTGTGGTGTGAATGGCGTGTTCACCCCAGCACCGCCAACCGTTCCTCATATTGCCTTGATTTTCGCCTCGGCGCGCCTGATAGATGCCCCGTGTGGGCTCTTCAGAACAGGTCCATTTTCCCGGAAGCGATCATCTGCCAAGGCACTACATCAATGGTGCCCGTGAGTTTGCGGTGCTCGGTCCCGGAGGTGATGAAACGATATTCCTTGCCTTGCATTTTTGATCCCGGACTTCAAAAATGCAAGGCAAGGGGTGGCTGAAGTCTTCACCCCAGCACCGCCAGCCGTTCCTCCAGCGCCTTGATCTTCGCTTCTGCGTCGGCTTTTTTCTTGCGCTCGTTCTCCAGCACCTGCGGCGGCGCGCCGTGTACGAAACGTTCGTTGCTGAGCTTCTTCTCCACGCTGGCCAGAAAGCCGCGCAGGTACTTCAATTCCTCCTGGGCTTTTTCCCTTTCGGCGGCGCTGTCCATTTCAGGGAGGATCACGGCGTATTCCGTGCTTCCGGAGAAGACGGCCGTAGCACCGGCGGGAATGGACTTGAACGGACCGGCGAGCGGTCCGGTGTTGGCGAGCTTGTCCAGCAACTGGCTTGTGGCAGCCGTAAGCATGGTTGTTGTTGTTGGGCCCACCTGCAATTGCTCCTTGGGTGAAAGCCCACGCTCATTGCGCACGCCGCGCACGGCGCTCACCAGGTCGAAGGCGTGTTGCACTTCGGCTTCCAGCTGGGCATTGCCTGCCGCACCCTTCGGCCATGCGGCGATGATGATGTCCTCGCCGTCCTTGCGTTCGCGCAGGTGGTGCCACAGTTCCTCAGTGAGGAAAGGCATGTAGGGGTGCAGCAGTTTCAGCAGGTCGCTGAAGATCGCCAACGTGGCCTCGTAGGTGGCGGCATCGATCGGTTCGGCCACGCCATCCTTGTAGGCGGGCTTCACGGCTTCCAGGTACCAGCTGCAGAAGTCGTCCCAGATCAGCTTGTAGGTGGTCATCAGCGCCTCGCTGATGCGGAACTGGTCGTAGAGGCCGTCCAGCTCGGTGGTTGTGCGTGAGATGCGGCTGCGCATCCAGGCGAGGGCGGCGGTGTTGCCTGCGAAAGGGTCCTGCCGTGAAACGGTCCAGCCCTTTACCAGCCGGAACGCGTTCCAGATCTTGTTGGAAAAATTGCGGCCCTGCTCGCAGAGGCTTTCATCGAAGGGCAGGTCGTTGCCGGCGGGGGAGGAGAGGAGCATGCCCACACGCACGCCGTCGGCACCGTACTTGGCGATGAGCTCCAGCGGATCGGGGCTGTTGCCGAGGCTCTTGCTCATTTTGCGGCCCTGTTTGTCGCGCACGATGCCCGTGAGGTACACGTTCTTGAACGGCACCTCGCCGCGGTACTCCATGCCGGCCATGATCATGCGGGCCACCCAGAAGAAGAGGATCTCCGGCGCGGTCACTAAGTCGTTGGTGGGGTAGTAGTACTTGATGTCGGCGCCGTTCGGGTCCTTGAAACCGTCGAACACGCTGATGGGCCACAGCCAGCTGCTGAACCAGGTGTCCACCACATCCTCGTCCTGCCGGATGCCCTGGGTGCTCTGTCCCGCGGCCTTGAACTGCGCGATGGCCTCGGCTTCGGTCTTGCACACGGCCACCTCGCCCGCTTCATTGTACCACGCCGGGATCTGCTGGCCCCACCACAATTGGCGGCTGATGCACCAGTCGCGCACGTTCTCCATCCAGTGGCGATAGGTGTTGGCGAATTTCTGCGGGTGCAGTTTCACCTGCCCGGCGTTCACCACCTCCAGCGCGGGCTTGGCCAGTTCGGCCATCTTCACGAACCACTGCAGGCTGAGGCGCGGCTCGATCACGGCATCGGTGCGCTCGCTGTAGCCCACCTTGTTCTTGATGTCCTCGGTCTTCACCAGGTGGCCTTTTTCCTCCAGGTCCTTGGCGATCTGCTTGCGCACCTTGAAGCGGTCCTGCCCCACGTAGATCTGCGCGGCGGGGCTCAGGGTGCCGTCGGCGTTCAGCGTATCGATCACTTCCAGTTTGTGGCGCTGGCCGATCTCCCAGTCGTTGATGTCGTGCGCGGGCGTCACCTTCAGTGCGCCGGTGCCGAATTCGCGGTCCACGTAGGCATCGAAGATCAGCGGCACGCTGCGGTTGATCAGCGGCACCAGCACACGCCTGCCTCTGAGGTGGGCGTAGCGCTCATCATCCGGGTGGACGGCCACGGCGGTATCGCCCAGGATGGTCTCCGGGCGCGTGGTGGCAATGGTGATCCATTCCTCGGCTTCAACTCCCCTCTCCCCGGGAGAGGGGCCGGGGGT
>JAFDZG010000057.1 GCA_018267065.1 Bacteroidota bacterium | reverse complement strand
TGCTGGGAAAGGACTTCCATGCCGTGCTCAGCAATGAATCGGCGGAAGGATACCTCAACGGCATGGTCAGTGCCGAATTCCTGAAGGCCAACATCGGTAACTTCAAGCAGCCCTTCTACACCTGTGGGCCGGAGGGGTTCGTTCATGCCGTGAAGGCGGCCTTGGTGCAACTGGGTGCCAGTGAAAGCATGATCGACGTGCAGTTCTGATGCGGACCGCAAGCACCAATGGATGTCCGGCACTGAAGCCGGAGCTCGCGCCCGAACCGCCCTTGGCCCTGCTCCACAGTGTGCAGCTAGGCCAAAGCGACGATGAGAAGATCGCGGCGATACGCCACCATTTCGCCAAGATCATGGAGGCACTTGGACTGGACCTTGGCAACGCCAGTTTGCGCGACACCCCTCAGCGCGTGGCGAAAATGTTCGTAAAGGAGGTGTTCAGCGGGCTGGACCATCGGAATTTCCCAGCCATCACCACATTCCCGAACACCAGCGGCTATGGTGAAATGCTGGTGGAAAAGAACATCAGCCTGCACACCTTCTGCGAGCACCACTTCCTGCCGATCATCGGCAAGGTGCACGTGGCATACTTCCCCGGGCAAAGGATTGCCGGGCTCAGCAAGCTGAACCGCCTCGTAAAGCACTATGCGCGCCAACCGCAAGTGCAGGAACGGCTCACGGTGCAGATCGCCGAAGGCATGCAGGAGGTGCTTGGCACCGCGGACGTGGCCGTGTACATCGAAGCGGACCACCTTTGCGTGGCCTCCCGGGGCGTGGAGGACACGAAGAGCAGCACGGTGACCAGCTTCTTCGGGGGGCGTTTCAAGGAGCCCTTGGAACGACAAGGGTTCTTGGAAGCCGTAAAATAGGCACGTTGAAAGAGGCCCCAAGCCGTTCGCATTTATTGGCGGGCTTTGCGGCCCCAATGGCGAGAACCTGGCCTGCATGCGGTTTGTTTTCAATGAAACAAACCCGAGCAGCCATGACCTACACAGTGAAATTGCTCAAAAAGGAAAAGGTGACGCACGATGTGGTAGGCATCACTTTGGAGCGTCCCGCCAACTACAATTTTGCGCCCGGCCAGTATGCCGAGCTGACGCTTGAAAGGCCCGACAGGACCGTGGAAAAAGCGCCCTTCTCATTCATAGGACTGGACAGTGACCCAAATCTCCGCGTCGCCATGAAAACATACCGGGGCGAGGAAACCATCTCGGCGCATATAAAACGGCTGGACAGCGGTGATGCCGTGCAGATCAGCGAGCCGCGCAACGAGGTGGTGTACAAGGGTCCCGGCGTGTTCATTGCGGGCGGCACCGGCATCACGCCGTTCATGGCCATCTTCCGCCAATTGTACAAGGATGGCGGCTTGCCGGGAAATATGCTCCTCTACGCAAACAAGCGCGGTGAAGACATCTGCTTTGAGGGTGAATTGCACACCATGTTCGGCACCAAGTTCATCAGCATCCTGGCGTTGGAAGACAGGCCCCGCAATGCCACAGGCCAGATCGATGCCGGTTTCATCCACCGGCATGTGCAGCAACTGGAGCAACCTTTCTACGTCTGTGGCCCTGCGCCGTTCGTGAGCAATGTGGCGGATGCGTTGGGCGAATTGGGCGTGGAAAGGAAATGGATGGCATTGTACAGCTGATCGGCCAGGATTGAGGCTTTGGGCGATGGAGTGCTTTCTTGCCGTCCTGTTCATCAATGGGCCTTTCTCATGGATCCACTGAACCGATAGGCGATTCCTCCACCACGTTGCACCGGCAAGAAGGCTGTGAAGACCGGTCCAGGCAAGTTGACGCGCACCACAAGCCGGCCTTCTTGTTGATGAGGCGTGGTGTTCAGTGCCATTGCATCTTGCGCGCCCTGCGGTCGCGGCTTTCCTGAATTCTCAACCACGCCCCGGTGAATACCGGGGGCATGCACCGGGGCGTGTGGACCCGCCAACCGGCCGGCAGGTCCGTGGTTCACCCAAGTATTGGTTAAGCGCCGCCAAGGGCAGTAGTATGAGGCGATAGCCTTGGCGTGATGGTTACAGGCATGCATCACGGGCAATAACTTGCGCTCGCTGCCCGAATACGGGATCCATCTTTTGAAACAAGCATCCATCAATGTCCAACGAAGCCGTCCGTGCCCTTGAGCCCAAAGCCATCTGGAACCACTTTGCAGACCTGAACGCCATTCCCCGCGCCAGCAAGAAGGAAGCGCGCGTAACGGCCTTCATGAAGGCCTTCGGCGAAAGCCTGGGCCTGCCCACCTACGTGGATCCCGCCGGCAATGTGATCATTAAGAAGCCCGGGAGCAGGGGCCGGGAGAACAAGCCTGCCGTGGCCCTGCAGTGCCACCTGGACATGGTACACCAGAAGAATGCCGACACCAATTTCAACTTCGATACCGACGGCATCAAGATGAAGGTGGACGGCGACTGGGTGAAGGCCGAAGGCACCACCCTCGGTGCCGACAACGGGCTGGGCGTGGCCAGCATCATGACCGTGCTTGCTTCCACGGACATCCCCCACCCGCCCATCGAGGCGCTCTTCACCGTGGATGAGGAGACCGGCATGACCGGTGCCTTCGAGCTGAAGGGTGGCCTGCTCACCGCGCCGGTGCTGCTGAACCTGGACACCGAGGACGACGACGAGCTCACCATCGGCTGCGCCGGTGGCGTGGACGTCACGGCCAAGGGCAAATACGCCACAGAGGCTGCACCAGCAGGCAGCAGCGGCTACACCATCGCCGTGAAAGGCTTGAACGGCGGCCACTCCGGTGCGGAGATCCATCTGGGTCTGGGCAACGCCAACAAGATCATGAACCGGGTGCTGCTGCTGGCCCAGGACCACGGCATGCGCTTGGCCAGCGTGGACGGCGGCGGGCTGCGCAACGCCATTCCCCGTGAGAGCAAAGCCGTGGTGGCCCTGCCTGCCGCCAACGAAGAAGCCTGCGCCGACACCTTGAAAAAACTGGAGGCCGATTTGAAGGCCGAATACCGCACCACCGATCCGGGCTTGAAGGTGGAACTGGCCAAGACCGACCTGCCCGCCAAGGTGATGGCCGCCAAGGACCAGCGCGGCTTTCTGCTGGCCGTGCAAGCCTGTCCGGATGGCATCTTCCGCATGAGCCCCGACGTGCCCGGCCTGGTGCAGACCAGCAACAACACGGCCCGCGTGCAATTGGCCGATGGCGCGTACACCGTGATGTGCCTTACCCGCGGCTCGGTGGAAAGCGAGAAAATGGACCAGGCCGCCACCATCCGCGCGGCCTTTGAGCTGATCGGCGGCATGGTGGAATTCACCGGCGGCTACCCCGGTTGGGCGCCCAACCCCGGCGCGCCCATCATCCACCTGATGACGGACATCTACCAGGAACTCTTCAACAGCAAGCTGAAGGTGCTGGCCATCCACGCCGGGCTGGAGTGCGGCATCATCGGGCGCAACTACCCGCAGATGGAAATGGTGAGCTTCGGTCCCACCATCAAAGGGCCGCACAGCCCGGACGAGCGCGCCAGCATCAAGAGCCTGCAGAAGTTCTGGAAGTACCTGCGGGAAGTGCTGAACCGGCTTTGAGCCTCACGGCTTCACGCCCGGCGCGTTGATCTCCACGCAATGCGCCGAGGTATCCCCGGAAGCCGACATGGGCCGTACATCCCCGGCCACGCGCAGCTCAACGCCGCTGTATGAAGTGTCTTCGTACAAGCGGCAGGCACGAAGAAAGATGTTGTCGCCTTCCTTCAGTTCCATGTTCCAGGAATGCGTTTCGGGCACCGTATCACCCGGCGCCACCACCGTGCCGTGCAGGGTGTCCTTTCGGGACTGCGCCGTGCCGATGGCCCTGCTCACAATGCAGTTGCGGCAGGTGGCCTGCATGGTGGCATTGATCATGGGTTCTTCCTTGGTGCAGGAAGAAGCCAAGAGCACAGCCCCAAGCACGATCAACAATGATCCGGTCCGCATGGCCGCAAGTTATGCCTGTATTCACATCCGCCGGTACCACCCCTTGATCCGCTCGCGGTCCAGCACCTGCTCCCAATCCGGGCCGAAAGCATGGTCCCACATGTGCGGCAGCGCGTAGGCCACTTCCGCCATCGCGCTGATGGTCTCCTCGCTCCAATCCTTTGCCAGCCCTTTCGGGATGTGTACCTTGTTGTGCTTCACCATGCCCTTGAACTCCTGCACGTAGTCGCCATACACGTCCTCCAGCTTGTCGAAGGCGATGCAGTTGGCAATGCAGTGGTGGATGTCCAGCACTTTGCCCAGTCCGTAACTCAGCGCGTGGCACACGCCCACCTCGCTGTACGTCAGGCTCAGGCCGCCCATGTAGCTGGCCACCATCAGCAGTTCGTCGCTCTTGGGGTCGGTACGGTCCAGCTTTAAGAACACCGAGCGGCACATCTCCAGCGCCTTTTCGCTGTAGGCCTCGGCGAAGGTGTTCTTCTTGGTGCCGGTAATGGCCTCCACGCTGTGGATGTAGGTATCCATGCCGGTGTAGAACCACTGGTCCTGAGGCACCGTGGCGATCAGGTCGGGGTCCAGCACGATCTGGTCGCAGACGGTCCAGTCGCACTTCAGGCCCAGCTTCTTCACCGGGCCGGTGAGCACGGCGGTCATGCTCACCTCCGCACCGGTGCCGCTGATGGTGGGCACCACGCAATGCCAGATGCCCGGCTTCTTGACCAGGTTCAGGCCCTGGTACTGCACGCTGCTGCCCTCGTTGGTGAACATCAGCGAGGTGGCCTTGGCGATGTCCATCAGCGTGCCGCCGCCGATGCCGATGATGCCGGC
>JAFDZG010000056.1 GCA_018267065.1 Bacteroidota bacterium | reverse complement strand
TCAGGCGCATGCAAAAGGCACGCGCGTGGAAGCTCGCGCCAAAGAAGGGACTTGGCAAATTGGCGAATTGCCGCATTGCCAAATTGCCAAAGTCACGGACCCGTTGCCCTGCCCTCTTCCACCGCCACTTCATACTCCACCACCAATTGGCGCACGCGCTCCATGTTGCCGCCCTCGCCGATCTGCTCCAGCAGCGCACCATAGGCCGGCCATGCCGCCTTGAACTTTGCGGAAGGTGAGCTGCTATCGTCCGCCTTGAACACCGCCGGGACAATAGGGCCCTGCACATCCCTGCTCAGATAGGCGGCCTGGCCGTATTCCACGGCGGCGGCCGCGGTGCTGTCGCGCTGCATGCGCAAATGCGCCAGGCCGTTCTCCCAGTACCAAATGGCGCCCTGGGCCATCAGGCGCACCGGCAGGTGCCCTTGGGGTTCTATGCGGTACAGCGCGCCATTGTTCATGAAGCCCCACACCTTGCGCGTGGCGATGCGTTGCTCCCGGCCCTCTTTGGCGAAGACCACCGCGAAGCGGCCCCACGACGGTTCAACGTCAATGGCACCGTCCACCGCCTCCCCCTTTGCCGCCGCATACTCCGCATAGCTGCGGAACAGCGCGTTCTGCGCCACGGCATGCATGGCAATGCCAAGTGTTCCGAGCAGCAGCAGGCCACGCATGGTTACAGGACTTTACGAAAGGTAATGACAATGGAACCGTTCATCGGCCCCTGCATTGGCGGGTTATCAACGCAAGATCCTGCGCATCCTTACACCCCCGCCACGCACAGCACAAACTCCCCTTTGGGCGCGTGCTGCCGGAAGTGTTCCGCCAGTTCCGCCAAAGTGCCGCGCACCGTTTCCTCGTGCAGCTTGGTCAGTTCGCGCGAGATGCTCGCCGGGCGTTCAGCGCCGAAGGCTTCCGCCAGCTCCGCCAAGGTGCGTGCAATGCGGTGCGGGCTTTCATAGAACACCATGGTGCGCGGCTCGGTGGCCAGCTCAGTGATGCGCGTGCGGCGGCCTTTCTTCACCGGAAGAAAACCTTCGAAGGTGAAACGGTCGCAGGGCAGGCCGCTGTTCACCAGTGCGGGCACAAAGGCCGTGGGGCCGGGCAGCGTTTCCACCGCAACGCCCGCCTTCACGGCGGCGCGCACCAGCAGAAAGCCAGGGTCACTGATGCCCGGTGTGCCAGCATCGGTGACCAAGGCAAAACGTTCACCCGCCGCCATGCGCTGCACCAAGCGCTCCGTTACCTGGTGCTCGTTGTGGATGTGGAACGCAAGGAACGGCTTGGTGATGCCGAGGTGCTTCAGCAGCACGCCGCTGGTGCGGGTGTCCTCGGCGATCACGGCATCCACTTCGCCCAGCACGCGCACGGCCCGCAGGGTGATGTCCTCCAGATTGCCGATGGGCGTGGGGACGAGTATGAGCCGGCCTGCATGTCCCGCGTGCATCATCTCAATTGCCCGATCAACTCCACCAACGTGCGGTACAATCCATCGAACTTGGTGAGCGGCAACGTTTCCGCACGGTCGTTCACATCGTGGTAGTAGCTCACCCCGCCCATGGTGTAGATGAAGATGGCCGGGATGCCCTTTTCCACGAAGGGGCAGTGGTCGCTGTTGCAGGCCGGGCCGCGCGCCTTCACCTGGGGCAGTGCCTTCGTTTCGTTGTTGATGGCGACCAGTTTGTCGTACACGGCCTTTTGCGCGGTGGCGTTCACCACGGTGATGCCGTCGTCGCCGGTGCCGTTGAGGTCCAGGTTGAGCACCAGCTTGATCCGCGCCATGTCCATGGGGCGGTCCACCACAAACCACTCGCTGCCCTTCAGCCCCGCTTCTTCCCCCGCGAAGGCCACAAAGAGGATGTTGCATTTGGCCGGGTGTTTCTTGAACCACTCGGCCAGGCTGAGCAGCATGCTTACGCCGCTGGCATTGTCGTTGGCGCCGGGGAAGAGGGCCTGGCCCATCATGCCGAGGTGGTCGTAGTGCGCTGTTACTAGCATCCAATCCTTGCTGCGGCCCTTGGCCACGCCCCACACGTTGCGGGCCTGGTGGCGGGGGATGAAGCTGTTGTACACCCGCAGTTCCACTTGGCGCGCAGTGTCCGGCAATGCGCCTTTGCGCATTTCAAGGATGGCATTGCGCGCCTGCGTGCCGGCTACGCTCCAAGTGAGCTTATCCCCGCCCTGGCGGAACACGGGCACATAACGCGCCAGCTCGCTTTCCAGTTGCCGGTACAGTTGCAGCGTGTCGCTGTTGGTGGTGTGCGGAAAGTCCAGCACGGCCGCGTGGCGCTGCACCACGCCCATGGTCATGGCCTTGCGTTCGGGCGTGAGCAGGTCTTCCAGCTTCACATGCACCAGGTCGAATGTTCCAACGGATGTTCCCGAAGCGGGATCCACCAGGAAATCCACGCCCGGGGTGAGCATGCGGCCGTCCACGCGCAGGCCGATGCTGTCCGGGAAAATGTTCACCGGAAAGCCGAAGCGCTCGAAGCGCGTGCCGTTGAGCTTGGCCAGCCCGATGCGGTCGAACTGCCTGGCGATCCAGTCCGCCGCAAGGCTGTCGCCGCCGTGCACGTAGCCGCGGCCATGCATCGCCGGCGAGGCCAGGGTGTCCACATATTGCCTGGCCCTTTCCTTCACGGAAGGGATGTCCTGCGCGAACGCCCGGCATACCGGGGCCGCGAAAAGAAACAGCAGCAGCAAGCGCATCAGCGGAAACGGCGTTTTACCAGTTCAAGGAACGTGTTCGCCACCTCTTCGCCGGGCGGCTTCGGCAATTTGGCCAGCACTTCATCGCGCACAAAGGCTTCTGCCTCGCTGGCGCTATGCATGCCGTTGATGGCATCGAGGGCCTTTTCATAGCGGTCACGTTCGTTGGCGAAGAGCTCTGCCACAAACCAGAACTTCTGGCTCAATGCAATGGCCTTGCGCAGGTCTGCCACGGGCGCATGCTCCATCTTGTCCGCCACGGAAGCGGGGCGATCATTCCCCGCTTGCGGGGCCGCCGGCCTGGCCTTGGGCGGTTTCGGGGCTTCCGCCGCCAACGGTTCCGGTGCCGGGGGCGCGGGCTTGGGCTTGGGCGCCGGGGCCGTCTCCGTTTCGGCAATGGCATCGATCAGTGAGGTTTGCTGCGGATGCACGTCCGGCGGGCGGGTGTCCAAGCGGATGGGCGCGGCGGGCTCCGGCGGCTTCGCCCCGGCCTGCGCAGCACGCTTCTCCGCTTCCACATGTGCCTCCCGCGCCTTGTGCCGCAGCACCACCAGCCGCTCGAAGATGGAGCGTGCATCCTCGGTGCACTGCTCCAGCCCGGGCAGGTCCAGTTTGCCTTCCTCCAGCAGGCCCAGGGCGTGCTGCACGGATCGGATCAGCTCGTTCATGCGGTCGGAGGCTTTGGTCTGGTGCATGGCGCAAGTTGGGATGCGTGCGAAATTCGCTAAATTCGTGCCGCTTCCCAAATGGCTGCACCGCCCGCCCGCCAAGCCTTTCCGAAAGATGTTCCTGGAGCACACCGGTAGCCGCTCCCCCCGGAAGGGCTGGATTGAGGTGATCTGCGGCAGCATGTTCAGCGGCAAAACGGAGGAATTGATCCGCCGCCTGCGCCGCGCCGAGTTCGCCAAGCAGCGCGTGGAGATCTTCAAGCCCGGCACCGACACGCGCTACCATGATACCGACGTGGTGAGCCACGACAAGAACGCCATCCGCAGCAC
>JAFDZG010000055.1 GCA_018267065.1 Bacteroidota bacterium | reverse complement strand
GCCACCTTGCGCCCTTGGTATTCAAAGCCCAACTGCTCCGCACCCCGGGTCCAAAAGGAATCGCTCATCTGCCATTTCCAACTGGCCTTGTCCATGTTGAGCAGGCCCAAACGCTGGATGTTGGCAATGAAGTAGCGGCTGGCCTTTCCGTAGCCGAAGAGGCTGTTCTTGATGATGAGCTCCCCTTCCATGGCCCGCCAAAGCTCAAAACCCTTGGTGCGCCACAGCACCACGCGCAGGATCCGCAGCTCGAAATAGGCCCAGAAGGCCAGCATCACCCACAGGGGCATGCGCATCTCCGGCGTCCGGTTCACGGCTGCTTCTCGCGCAAACGCGAGGCCGCACAGGGTCCATACGGCCAACCACAACACCAACAGCACCAGCTGCTTTTTCGGCAACCGCGCGCTGATCACGAAGCTGGTGCCGCTCCCCCGCCCGTCAATGCTTACGCGCTCACTGATGAATTCCATCCGCCTTCACTTGTTCCACCACTTCCGCATAGAGCGCCTCATAGCGGGGCAATACCCGGGCTATGTCGAAACGCGATGCGCATTGCAAGGCCCCTTTCCGGAATTTGTCCAAGTTGGCCAGGACCTCCATGGCGTTGCGCGTCATCGCCTCCACGTCGCCCACCGGGTTCAGCAGGCCGGCCACGCCGCTCTCCACCACTTCAGGGGTGCCGCCGGTATCGGTGGTCACCACGGGCACGCCACAGGCCATCGCTTCCAATGCGGCCAAGCCGAAGCTTTCGGTTTCGCTGGTCAGCAGGAAGAGGTCGCAACTGGCCACCACGGCCTCCGGATCGGTCATCTTGCCGAGGAAAAGCACATCGTTGCACGTGCCGTTGGCCCGGCAGAAGGTCTCCGCAGCATGGCGGTCCGGGCCATCGCCGATCAGCAACAGGCGCGCTGGCATCTGTTCGCGCATGGCGGTGAACACCTTCAGCACGTCCATCACGCGCTTCACCGGGCGGAAGTTGCTCACATGGACCAGCAACTTCTCGCCACGGGGCGCAAATCGCTCCCGCAACTGCGGGTTTGCCGCGCTGGCGTAGCGGTCCATGCGGATGAAGTTGGGGATCACCTGGATCTCGCGGTGCACCGGGAAGTGGTCGTACGTGTCCTTGCGCAGGCTTTCGGAAACCGCGGTAACCGCCGTGCTGCGCTCCATGGCGAAGGTGATCACCGGCTCAAAGCTGGGGTCGCGCCCAACCAAGGTGATGTCCGTGCCGTGCAGGGTGGTGATGAAGGGAACGTGGATCCCCTTGGCCCGCAAGATCTGCTGGGCCATCCATGCGGCGGAGGCATGTGGAATGGCGTAATGCACGTGCAGCAGGTCCAGGCGCTCGTGCATCACCACGTCCACCAGTTTGCTGGTGAGCACCAGTTCGTACGGCTGATAGTCGAACAGCGGGTAATCGCTGACACGCACCTCGTGGTAGAACACATTGGCGATGCGCGGGTCCAGCCGCACGGGCCTGTCGTAGGTGATGAAATGAACAATGTGGCCTTCTTCCGCCAGGGCCAGGCCCAGTTCCGTGGCCACCACGCCCGATCCACCAAAAGTGGGATAGCAAACAATACCGATGCGCATTTGCGGCGCAAAGGTCGCTACCAACGGTGGAATAGATGCGGCAGCGCGGAAGGGCACGCCACCCGGTGGCACAAAGCTCTACCTTTGCACCCGCAAAAAATGCCATTCCATCATGCCCGTTGAAACCAAGCTCAAGGTCCACAATTTCAGTGCAGGTCCCTGCGTCCTGCCGCAGCAAGTCTTCCAACAGGCCGCGCAGGCCGTGCTGGATTGGGACGGCAGCGGGCTGAGCATCCTGGAGGTAAGCCATCGCGGCAAGCCCTTTGTGGAAGTGATGGAGAAGACCCGCGCCCTGGTGAAGGAACTGCTCGGCGCACCGGACCATTACCAAGTGGTGTTCCTGGGCGGCGGCGCAAGCATGGGCTTCCACCTGGTGCCGCAGAACTTCATGAAGGTGGGCGGAAAAGGCGCCTACTGCCACACGGGGGAATGGGCCAAGCGCGCCATCAAGGAAGCGAAGCTGGCGGGCGGCGCCATCACCGTGGCCAGCAGCGAGGACAAGAACTTCAGCTACATCCCCAAGGGCTTCGCGGTGCCTTCGGAAGCGGACTACTTCCACTTCACCAGCAACAACACCATTTTCGGCACGCAGTACAAGCAGTTCCCCAAGAGCCCGGTGCCTTTGATCGCCGACATGAGCAGCGACATCTTCAGCCGTCCGGTGAACGTGGCCGATTTCGCCATGATCTACGCCGGCGCGCAGAAGAACATGGGCCCGGCCGGCGCCACCATGTACCTGTTCGATCCCGCCGCGCTTGGCAAGACCGGGCGTGAGCTGAGCCCCATGATGGACCTGGCCAACCACGCGGCCAAGGAAAGCATGTACAACACCCCGCCGGTGTTCCCGGTGTACGTGATCATGCTCACGCTGCAATGGCTGAAAGGCATCGGCGGCATCCCGGAGATCCAGAAACGGAACGCGGCCAAGGCCGGGCTGCTTTATTCCACGGTGGACAAGCTGCCCATCTTCCAAGGCACGGCCGCCAAGGAGGACCGCTCCGAAATGAACGCCACCTTCGTGCTGAAGGACGCCGCGCTGGAACCCGCCTTTGACGCCATGTGGAAGGAGGCCGGCATCAGCGGCATCCGCGGCCACCGCAGCGTGGGCGGATACCGCGCCAGCATGTACAATGCACTGCCCCTGGAAAGCGTAAGGGCGTTGACGGAAGTGATGGAGGAATTCGCAAAAAAGAACGGTTGAACCCATGCGCATACACGCGAACGACGGCATTTCCAAGGAAGCCGTGCAATTGCTGAAGGAGGAAGGATTCACGGTGACCACTGAACACGTGCCGCAGGAGCAGCTGGCCGCCTTCCTGAGGTCGGCGCACGCGGAGGCCCTGCTGGTGCGCAGCGCCACCAAGGTGCGGCAGGAGCTGATCGATGCCTGCCCCGGCCTGAAGCTGATAGGGCGCGGCGGCGTGGGCATGGACAACATCGACGTGCCGTATGCACGCAGCAAGGGCCTGCGCGTGGTGAACACACCGGCCAGCAGCAGCATCAGCGTGGCGGAACTGGTGATGGCGCACCTCTTCAGCCTGATGCGCGACCTGTACAAGAGCAACCGGCGCATGCCCGCCGAGGGCGCCACCGCCTTCAAGGAAATGAAGAAGGCTTACGGCAACGGCACGGAACTGCGCGGCAAAACGCTCGGGGTGATCGGCTTTGGCCGCATCGGCCGTTGGGTGGCCCGCTACGCCATCGGTGCAGGCATGAAGGTGATCTACACGGACCACCACGCCGTGGCGGACCATTTGGACATTGACCTGAACGGCGACACCTGCCGCGTGGGCGTGAAAATGGTGCCCCTGGACGAGCTGCTGGCCAAGAGCGACGCCATTACCCTGCACGTGCCAGCCAATCCGGACAACAGCCCGGTGCTGGGGGCTGCGCAATTCGCCAAGATGAAGCGCGGCATGGTGGTGGTGAACGCAGCGCGCGGCGGCTCCATTGAGGAAAAAGCACTTGTTGCGGCCCTGAAGGACGGCACCGTGCGGGGTGCGGGGCTGGACGTGTTCATGAACGAACCCACGCCCAGCGCGGAACTGCTTGGCCAGCCCAACGTGTCGCTCAGCCCGCACATCGGCGCCGCCACCGTGGAGGCGCAGGACCGCATCGGCATGGAACTGGCGGAACAGCTGATCGCTTGGCGGGACGAAGTGACCGTGGGGCGCGGATGATCCACGTGCGCCCGTTCCGGGCCTGGCGCCCAGCGCCGCACACGGCTTCCTTGGTGGGCTCGCGATCCTTCCTGAACTATTCCGAGGAGCAGCTTCGCGAGAAGCTGCGCGGCAACCCCTACTCCTTCCTCCACATCATCCACGCCGACCACGACCGGGCCGGGATACCGCGTGCGGAGCACTTTGACGCGGTGCGCCGGAAGTTCCTGGAATTCGTGGACAAGGGATTTTTGGTGCGGGAAGCTGCCCGCGCGTTCTACCTCTACGAGCAAAGCGGCCCCGGCTTCATCTCCCGCGGGCTCATCGGTGCCGTGGACGTGGCAGACTACCGCGAAGGGCGCATCAAGGTACACGAACAGACCCTCACGGCGCGCGAGGAATTGTTCAAGGAATACTTGGACCACACAGGCATCAACGCGGAACCCGTGCTGCTTGCCGTGCCGCGCTCACAGGCATTCGAGGAAGGATTGGATGCCATCACCCTGCGCCCCACCCTTTTCGATTTTTGCACCACCGACCAAGTGCGCCACCGGTTCTGGCGGGTGGACCATCCGGATGACCTGGGCCGTTTTGCCGCCTACTTCCGGGACATGGAAGCGATGTACATCGCGGATGGGCACCACCGCTGCGCCAGCAGTGCACGGCTGGCCGAACATTGCGCGGCAGCGCCCGGCAGCCCCAAATCGGCCTTCCTGGCCTACATGGTGCCGGAGGGCCAGTTGCACATCTTCAACTTCGACCGCACCGTGAAGGGCTTCAATGGCCTTTCGGAAGAAGGCTTTTGGGACCGGCTGCATGCAATCGGCCGCCTTTGGCCCTTGCCGGACGGGCCCGGCATTCCGGAAAAAGGAAGCGTGGAGATCTATGCGCGGGGCGGCTGGCATGGCTTTGCGTTCCCGGCCCAACGCAGCGGCCAACCGGCGGAAAACCTGGATGCCGCCCGATTGAGCAGTTCCGTGCTCGCACCTGTACTGGGCATCACGGACCTGCGCACCGACCAGCGCGTGCGCTTCGTGCCCGGCACGCAAGGCACCAATGCGCTGGAACACCCTGTGGACACTGGCCTTGCCGATGTAGCCTTCCACCTGCGGGCCGTTACCTTCGCGGAACTGCGCAGCGTGGCCGACCACCATGCAAGCATGCCCCCCAAGAGCACGTGGATCGAGCCGAAACTGCGCAGTGGGCTCACCATCTACTCCTTGGACGACCACTGATGGACCTGGAATTGCTCGCCAACCGCTACCGGCAGGTGCAGGCGGAGGTCCCCGCCGGGGTGAAGCTGGTGGCGGTGAGCAAGAAGCGCACCGTGGCGGAGATCAAGGCCTTGTACGACTTGGGGCACCGGGCCTTCGGCGAAAATTACCCGCAGGAACTGCGTGATAAGCAGCCGCTTTTGCCAGCGGACATCGAGTGGCACTTCATCGGCAGCCTGCAAGCCAACAAGGTGAAATACCTCTTCCCGTTCATCCACCTGGTGCACAGCGTGGACCGGGCAAACTTGCTCGACGAATTGGAAAAGCGCGCGGCCCGGGCGGGTTGCACGCCGGGCGTTTTGCTCCAGGTGCACATTGCCGAAGAGGCAACGAAGCAGGGCTTCACGCCCGATGAACTGCGGGAATTGGTGGCCACGGGCCCATTGGCATCCCGCTGGCCCACGCTCCGCTTTCGAGGCCTGATGGGCATGGCCACGAACACCGGCAACCATGCGCAGGTAAGGCGGGAATTTGGCGGCCTGGCCGCCCTGCACCGCGAACTGCTGCAGTCCGGGGCGGTGAACGCGGCGCTGTTCAAGGAGCTCTCCATGGGTATGACGGCGGACCTGAGGGAAGCCGTGGATGCGGGAAGCACCATGGTGCGCATCGGTACGGCCATCTTCGGGGAGCGCGGTTGAAAAGCCGCAAGCAACCGCAACGGCCCTTTGCCGTCTTTGCATTGTACCTTCGTCAGTGCCCCCTACCCCCCTGCCCATGAGAAGCATTGCACTTCCGGCAGTGATGGCCCTTTGTTTCAGTGCCACAACTGCTGTTCACGCCCAACGCAATTTGGAGATCGGCATGGCCATGGGCGCCGATCATTTCAGCGGCGACCTTGGCAACTACACCGGGGCCGTGCAGTGGAACGGCATCCGCCCGGCCATGAGCATCACCTTCCGGGATTACCTGAACAACCCCAAGCGCTACATCACCCGGGCGCTCACCACCGAAACACGGCTGAGCTGGCACCGCTTGGGCTATAATGAACTGGCCCCCACCGGCGGCAAATCGGGCGTGGAACTGCGCAACTACCACCGCGGCCTGAACTTCCGCAACGACCTCTTCGGCATCAGCCAACACTTGGTGCTGAACATGTACCGGGAACCGTTCCAACCCTTGTACGAGCAACGGTTCTTTGCCTTCTCCTACATCGGCCTCGGCTTGTTCTACGGCCGTCCGAAAGGTGATCTGTTCCATGGTGCCGCCGACCTCAGCAACCGCTATTATGCTTGGGCGGACGGCACCATCCGCAATGCCCCGCGCGGAACCCCGGACGCCCAGGTGATCGGCCAGGACGGAACCTATGAAACCGACTTGTACAGCTGGGTGACCGAAGGCACCGGCGGCGGCAAGGAAGGCCATGCGCTGGCCAAGCCCAACAGCCCTTGGCACGTGGGCATTCCCATCGGCTTTGGCATGCGGTACATGGTAACGCGTGAACTTTCCGTGGGCATGGAGTTCAGTTACTACATGTTCTTTACCGACATGCTGGATGCGGTGAGCGACCGCTATGCCACCTATGCGGAGATCGGCCAGGCCTATCCGGACAGCACGCAGCAGTACATGGCACGCTACATCAGCGACCCCACCGGCTGGGGCACGGACGGCAAGGAGAGCCTGTATACCAGCCGCCGGGGCAATCCGGGGCTTCCAGATTCCTTCAGCTACTTCAGCATCGAGATCAGCTACAAGTTCAAGCGCAGCCCCATGCGCAAGAGCTTTGTGAGCTTGTGAACAGAGGCTGGGTCCCGGTCAAGCCAAGTCCCCCACTTCAGCGGTCAATCCCACTGCTTGCATAAAGGCTTCGTTGGGTATCAACCCTTGGCTGTCTCCTGCGTATTTCTGGGCGATCCGGCGAACGAAGTACATGTCGATCTTGCCCTTGTTCTTGGCCTCCACCTGGCCGCGGTGCTCGCAGACAAAGAAGTCCTTCACCAGTTCATAGGTGGTGCCGCTGATGTTCACCTCGCCCGGCGCGCCGCTGCTTTCCATGCGGCTGGCGGTGTTCACGGTGTCGCCCCAGATGTCGTAGGCAAACTTGCGCTTGCCCACAACGCCGGCCACCACGGGGCCTGAATGCAGGCCGATGCGCAGCACCCAGGCGGCCTTGTCCGTGCCTTGCCGCTCCGCATGCCAGCGCTGCATTTCCTCACGCACGTCAATGGCCGCCATCACGGCGCGCAGCGCGTGGTGCTTCACCGGGCCGGGCAGCCCGCAGGCGCTCATGTAGCTGTCGCCGATGGTCTTGATCTTCTCAATGCCGTACCGCGCCGTGATGCGGTCGAAGCGCACGAAGCAGTCGTCCAGTTCGGCTACCAATTGCTCCGGCGTCATCTTCTCGGCCATGGTGGTGAAGCCTTTCATGTCGGTGAACATCACCGTAACGTGGTCAAAGCGCTTTGCCGTGGCCTTGCCGGTATCGCGCAGCTCGTCGCTCACGGCCTTGGGCAGGATGTTCAGCAGCAGTTCCTCGATGCGCACCTTTTGGCCGGCGATCTCATTGCTCTGGGCGCGTACTTCCGCGGTGCGTTCCTCTACTTTGCGCTCCAGCACGGCATTGCGCAGTTTCAGTTGCCGCTCGCGCAATTTCACCCAGCTGATGGCGCTGCCGCCAAGCACCACCGCGAGGATGGTGTAAAACCACCAACTGTTGTACCAGGGCGGAAGAATGGTGAACCGGAATTCCGCCGGGAGCGGGCTAAAGAGGCCGGAGCTGCCCACGGCCTTCACCTTGAAGACATAGTGCCCGGCGGGCAATGAAGGATAGTGGACATCGGTTTCTTCCGTAAGCGGTTGCCAGTTGTTGTCCAACCCTTCCAGGAAGTATTGGTAGCGCACAGCTTCGGGGTCGCTCAGGCTTACGCTGCCGTATTCCAAGCGGATGTTGCTTTCGGTGTGCCCCAGTTCGATGCCTGAAATGGCCGGGCGGTCCTCCAAATTCACTTTCAACGCGCGAATGGCCACGGTGGGCGGCACCACCCTGTTCATGTCCTTGGGCGGGCCCACGCATACGGCACCGTTGGCCGTGCCAAACCACAGGTCGCCGGTTTGTGCGAGGATGGCGCTGTTTGGCTTGGCCTCAATACCGGTGAAGCCGCTGCGCGCAGAGTAGCGGATGAAGCGGTCCTTGTCGGGCTGCCATTCGTTCAGGCCCCGGTTGGTGCCGATCCACACGTGTTTGTTCCCGTCGGTGACCAGGGAGCGGACGGCGTTGCTGATCAAGCCTTGGTCCGTGGTATAGGAGGCTATTTGCTGGCCGTTTTTCAGAACGAGGATGCCCCGGCCTTCCGTGCCCACCCACAGGCGTCCTTGCCCGTCTTCCGCAAAGCAAGTGGGGCTGTACGGCGTGCTGCCCAAGTTCAACGGCGTTGCCTTCCCCCCTTCCACACGGCTGATGCCGGCGTTGGAGCTGCCTACCCAGAGCACTCCTTTTGCATCCCTGTACAAGGCGGTGATGTGCTCCCCGGTCAAGCCGTCCGCCACGTGCATCACGGTGGGAATGGTGCCGTCCATGGAATGCACCAGGCCGTTGATGGTGCCCACCCACAGTTCGCCTTTGTCGCCCACGGCCAGCGCCGTTACCTTGTTCTCGGCGATGCTGCCGGCCACTTCCAGGCTGTTGCTGGGGCGGAACGTTCCGGGGTCAAAATCAAACAGCCCGCCGTCCTCGGTGCCGATCCACACGTGTCCGCGCGCATCTTCCACCAGGGCCCTGACGTGGTTGCTGGTGAGCTGCCCGCCTTGCATGGTGAGATGGCGCACGGTGCCGGCCCCGTTGGCTTCCGGGGTGAGGATGGTGATGCCGCCATTGGTGCCGAACCAGAGCTGCCCGCCCTGGGTGGCGAGGATGGCCCACACCTGTTTGTCCACCAAGTGGTCATCTTCCGTGAAGGAGCGGAACCGGTCGCCCTTGTAGACCTCCAGCCCGGCATCGTGCGTGCCGATGAGCATGTTGCCCTCGCGGTCGCGGGCAATGCAGCGCATGCGCTGGCTGTGGGTGCCGTTGCCCATGTTGAACCGGCGTATGCCGTTGGGCTCGATCCGCGCCAGGCCATTGTCCCAGGTGCCCACCCAAACGCGGCCTTGTTCATCTTCACCGAAGCAGAGCACGAAGTTGCTGGGCAAGGCCGTGGCAATGTCATAGGTCAGCACCTTGTTCGCCTTGGTGTCGATGCACACCGCGCCGGCGCTTTGTGTGCCTACCCACAACCTGTCCCGGCTGTCCTGGAACACGGTGGTGATGCCCATCAGGGCGGGCATGCCTTGGGGCTTGTACGGCACAAACTTCCCGCCATCCCACAGCTTCATGTCCCCCTGGGCCTCCAGGAAGAGCAATTTGCCGTCGTTCATGCGGGTGATGCCGGTGATCCGCTCGGCGAGGCCCTTTGAATCCGTGAATTTTTCGGCCTTCACCGGACCATCCCCGGGAATGTCGCTGATGCGGTAGGCCCCGTCGCCGAAGGTGGCCAGCCAGATGGCTCCCTGGCTGTCCTGGGCAATGGCGGTGATGTCGTGCTCCGATTTGATCCCATCCAGTTGCACGGTATGGAAGCCGTTCCCGTCCCGCAGGCTGATGCCCCCGCCCAAGTGGCCTACCCACAGGTGTTGCCGGCTGTCCTGGAAAATGCTGCGCGCACCGTTGGGCGCCAAGTGGTCACCGGTACCGTATGCCTTCACCTTCAGGCCGTCATAGCTGGCCAGCCCGGATTCGGTTCCGATCCACAGCAGCCCCGTGCTGTCCTGCAACAAGGCGTAAACCTTGGAGGCGGGCAGCCCGTCGCGCACGGCCACGTTTTCAAAGAAATAGCGTTGTGCATGGCTGGTTGTTGGCGCCAGCAAGAGCATTGCCGACAGGAAGAGCCAATGGGATCGTTGGAACATGGCCACGCAATGTACGGTGCCGCGTCAACGGGTCAACTCGTAGAAACTCGGGTCGTTCCCGGCGGCATCGCTCACCACCAGGGTGGTGCGGATGCTCTCGCTGTAGTTCTCCATCAGGCCCTTGAGCGGGCCGTAGTTGTAGAAGGTGTAGATGTCGTCGCTCTTGCCGTCCACCGGGATCCAGTAGGCCTTGCCACCTTGGCTGCGCCCGGCGCCTTCGTACCAAACCAGCAGGGTGTTCACGTCTCCCTTGCGCACCAGGTCGCGCAGCTCGATGTTGAAGAAGCGCTCCAGTTGGGTCTTGGTCATGTTCTTCTTCACGATGGTGCGCTGGGCCTGGTACTTGGCGAAGGCTTTGTGCATTTTGTCCTGCCCCAGGTTGGGCAGCGCCGGCATGTTGCGGTAGTCGCTGTTTTCGATGTAAACGATCCAGGCCGTGCCCATGGCGGATGCTGGCTTGTCAGCCGCAGGCTTGGGCGCGGGGGCTGCAGCTTGCACGGGGGCGGCGTGCTGCACCATGTAGGCGGCTTCCGCCACGTTGCCGTACTGGTCCTCGGCGCGCACGGTGAAATGGTCCTTGCCGGCAATGTCCAGCTTGATGCTGAAGTCGGTGGCCGTGGTGTCCGGGATGAAGCTGGCGAACATGCCGTCCACCATCACGGAGCGGATGCCGCTGGCATCGCTGGCGTGCCCTTCCACAAAGATCTGGTCCTTGCCCGCCGGCAGTACGGCCACCCGGTCGGCGGACATGGCGGGGTTGGTGACCGCGAGCACGGGCGGCGTGGATTCGGTGCGCTCCACTTTCAGCGTAACCGTGGACCGGTTGCCGTAAACGTCCTCCGCCATCACCTCAATCTCCTTGGCGTTGGCGCCCAAAGGCACCGTGGCCCTGAACTCGGGTGATTTCTCTTCCGGGTCGAAGTCCGCAGCCTTGCCTTGCACGAGTATGGATTTGATGAGGCTTTTGTCGCGCACGTGGCCGGCCACTTTCACGCTGGCCAACGCGCTGCTTACCTGTACCACATTGTCCTTCCGCAACGGTTCCACCACGGTGATCACAGGCGGGTCTGCTTCGCGGTTCATCTCAAACACGCGCGCCTTGATGCGTTCCTTGCTTTCAGCCACTTTCTTCAGTTCCGCGGCGGAAAACGCCGGATTGCCCTTCATCCCCTTTTCGGCCAGGGCCAGGTCGTTGGCGGCACCGTCCAGGTCCAGGTTGGCCTCCCTGCATTCGGCGCGCAACAACAGGAAGGCGACGTTGTCCGGATAATTGAGCAACAATTTGTTGAGGTCGTTCACGGCGTTTTGTTCCTGCCCGAAGCCGTGGTAGTACAGGGCGCGCTGGTAGTAGACCACGCTGTCCTCGCGTCCCAGGGCCACGCATTTGCTCACGTCGTCGATGGCCTTGGCGAATTCCTTTTGCTTGGCGTAAGCCTTGCTGCGCACAATGAGCAGTTCCGTGCTGGAAGGGTTGAGCTGAAGCCCGGCGGTACAGCGGTCGATGGCTTTTTCCAAGGCGCGCATCTGCATGGAAGTGCCCCGGTAGGTCTCATGCAGTTTCAATTGCGCTTCGCCGCTGGCCACGTAGGCAGCTTCATAGAGCGGGTTCCACTCAAGCACCTTGTCCAAGTCGGCATCGGCGGTGGTGTAATCGCCGGAGGCCATGCGTGCCAAGGCGTGGAGATAGTATGTGTCCGTGGTGGCCTTCAGTGATAGGGCGGCATCGGCTGTGGCCACGGCCTGTTGTACATCCTTCATGGCCAGGCTGGCGCGCACCTTGGTTTGCAATGCCTGCATGTTCTTGGGCGAAAGGGCGAGGGCCTGGTCGGCATATTGCACGGCCTTCGCCGGAACTTTGGCATCCAAGCAGGCCGCCGAAGCCAGCGTCAGGTTGTCCGCATCGCGCGGGGTAAGGCGCGCCACGTGCTGCATGTCCGCCATGCGGGCTTTCATGCTGTCCATTTGCAGGTACAGGGAAGCACGGCCCAACAAGGCTTTCACGTTGCTGGAGTCCACGCGGACGGCGAACCCGTACTGTTCCAGGGCTTCCTTCAGCTGGCCATTTTTCTGCAATTTCTCGGCCTCCTTAACGAAGGATTTGCCGTCCTGCGCGAATGCGGACATGCCGATCAGGAAGCAGAGGCACGGAAGGAACCGGGGCAGCATTCGGAACATGGGAGAGCGGGGTGCCATGGTGGGGCGCGCCAATTTAAGGCAATGCACCGCCCGTGGTAATGAATGCAAATGACAGGCCGCGATCGCGGTGCCTTATGGGTGGCTCGAAGTACCTCGAACCTGCCTTGCGGCAGGCAGGCGGATGGCACGCGAAGCAATCGTTCGCTCAGACAAGGCGCAGCGAAGCGAGGATACTGGAACGAAGTATCCGGCTGAGCTGCAACTGGCACATCCCGTTCGCGGGAGCTGTATGAGCGAACGAGGGCAAGCATCCAAAAGAACCTTCATGCCCGGTCGTGCCGCCGGAGCGAGGTACTTCGAACCACCCTTATACCATTTCGCAGTAAGGGATAGTCCAAGCGATACGCCGCTATTCCCTCAAAGCGGGGAGCAAGCAGATCGGATGATATTGAATGTCTAATTGGTATTAGCTCCGCTCAAACTTGTCCACCACCATGGGCGTGGCCCCGGTGCTGCTGAACCCGCCGTCGTGGTACAGGTTCTGCATGGTAACGAAGCGCGTGAGGTCGCTGAAGAGGGAGATGACGTAGCGGGCGCAATCCTCGGTGGGTGCATTGCCCAGCGGGCTCATGGCCTCGGCGAAGTCAAACAAGCCGGTGAAGCCTTTGATGCCGCTGCCGGCGGTGGTCATGCTGGGGCTTTGGCTCACGGTGTTCACGCGGATCTTCTTGGAGTTTCCGAGATGGTAGCCCCAGGAACGCCCGATGCTTTCCAGCAGGGCCTTGGCGTCGGCCATGTCGCCGTAGCCGGGAAATACGCGCTGGGCGGCCACATAAGTGAGGGCCACAATGGAGCCGCCGTCGGCCAGCGCATCCTGCTTCACTGCGGCCTGGATCATGCGGTGGAAGCTCATGGCGCTGATGTCCAGCGTTTGCTTGTACCACTCGTAGTTGAGGTCGTTGTAGGTCTTGCCCTTGCGCACGTTGGGGCTCATGCCGATGCTGTGGAGCACGAAATCCACCGGGCCGCCAAGTTGCTCCTTGGCGGAGGCGAAGAGCTTTTCAAGGTCCTCATCCTTGGTGGCATCCGCGGGGATCACGGCGGCACCGGTGCTGCCGGAGAGCTTGTCCAGCTCGCCCATGCGCATGGCCACGGGGGCGTTGGTGAGCACGAAGCGCGCGCCTTCCTCGTGCGCAAGGGCCGCCACTTTCCAAGCGATGCTTTGCTCGTTCAGCGCACCGCTGATCACGCCGCGCTTTCCCTTCAACAGTCCGTAGGCCATGTGTTTCTGGTTTACGGGCCGAAGATAGAAGGATGATCCAGTGCTGAACCATCCTGTACCAGGCTATCGGGCCTGGAGTCCGCAACTGGCGGCTGAATTTGAAGTTTCGACTGGTTGTGAGTTTAAAGTTGTTAGTTGTCAGGGCCGTTCCAACGAGTTCTCAAAGTACTCCGTAGTTCAGAGGGGGCAACCCTAATACGCGGGCATAGGTTCAAACTCAGCGAATTGGCCACCGCGCGCCGTTTGCTGTTTCAACCCTAACAACTGACAACGAACAACTGATCGAGATCGCGGGCTCAACGGGCGGTTCAGACCCGATGGCCCTGCATCCTGTATGCCCTCGCAAGCTCGCCCCCCTCACCCGCACACCCTCCTATTTGTTCTTGAGTAGTTCCCGCGCATTTTCCAGCGCGGCCTTGGTGGTCTTCTTGCCGCTGAGCATGCGCGCCAACGCCTCCACGCGCTCTTCCGCAACCACGGGCCGGATGCCGCTGCGTGTTCGGCCTTCTTCCTGGTCCTTGGTCACCAGCAGGTGGGTGTCCGCCTTGCTGGCAATTTGCGGCAAGTGGCTGATGGCCACCACCTGCCGCTGCCTGCCCATGGCACGCAGCAGCGAACCCACGCGGTGGGCCACCTCCCCGCTCACGCCGGTGTCGATCTCGTCGAAGATCACCGTGGGCAACTCCTTGCTGGCCGCGGCCAGGCTGATCAGGGCGAGCATCACGCGGCTGAGTTCGCCGCCACTGGCAACTTTGTCAAGTGGTTCCGGGGCGCGGTCCTTGTTGGCGCTGAACAGTGCGCGGATGCCGTCAATGCCCACGGGGCCGGGGGCGGTGCGTTCATGGCTGAAGCTGAAGACGGCGTGGGGCATGCCGAGTTCCTGCAGCAAGCCTGAAACCTGTTCGGCCATCGGGGCCATGGCCTTGATGCGTTTGGCGCTGATGCCGTCCGCCAGCAACAAGGCTTCCTTGGCCAAATGGGCCTCCTTGCGCACAGCCTCTTGCACTTGTTCCCCCAATGATCCAATGCCGGAGATGCGGTCCTTCAGCCCGTCGCGCAGCGCGATCAGTTCATCCGCCTCACCCACACGGTGCTTTTGCATCAGGCGGTTGAGCAAGTCGGAACGTTCGCGCAAGCGTTCGGCCTCCTTGGGGTCCATGCCCACTTGTTCCGCAAGTTGGGCAGCTTCCCCGGCGATGTCCTTCAGCTCGATGGCTGCGCTATGCATGCGCTCCGCAAGTGCGTGTACGGCGGTGTCCACGCGGGCTGCTTTCGCGGCGCCCTGCCGGATGGCGGCCAATTGCGCTGTGATCGCGCGGTCACCGGCAATGCCCTCCTCCATGCCGCGCAAGGCGGCCAGCAGTTCCCCGGCGTGGTCCGCGCGTGCCAAGGCCCGTTCAAGTTCGGCCTGCTCCCCCGCCGCCAATTGCGCGGCTTCCAGCTCATTGTACTGGAATTGCAGAAAGTCCCGATCGCCTTGGGCCTTGGCTTCCTCGGCGCGCAAAGCGGCCAGGTGTTCCTGGGCGGAGCGCCAGGTGCGGTATGTCCTGCTGTACGCCTTCACCTGCTGCCCCTGCCCCGCGCAGTGGTCCAGCAGGCCCAATTGGAATGCCGGGCTGTTGAGCAGCAAGGTGTGGTGCTGGCTGTGGATGTGTACCATGCCCTCGCCCAGTTCCCGCAGTTGCTCCAGGCGCACGGGCGTTTCGTTCACAAAGGCGCGCGAGCGCCCGCCCGGGTCCAGCAGGCGGCGCAAGACCATGGGTGATTCCTGCGGGATGCCGTTGCGCGCACACCAATCCTCCAATAAGGACGAGGCTTCGCCGGGCAGCATTTCCAGTTCGATCACGCACCGCTGCGCGGGATCGCGGAGCAGGTTGCCTTCGGCCCGCTGGCCCAGCGCCAGGCCAAGCGCACCGATGATGATGCTCTTGCCGCTGCCTGTTTCACCCGTGAGCACGGTGAGCCCGGGGCCGAGGTCCAGCTCCAGGTGGTCGATCAGCAGGTAGTTGCTTATGGAAAGGCGGTGCAGCATTCCGGCGTGAAGATCGGTGTTCGGCGGAGATCCACCATGAGCCTCCCAGGGCTATCGCCTCTTGCGCGCCCTGCGGTCGCGACTTTCCTGAATTCTCAACCACGGATGCACGCCGATGAACGCGGATAAATGCGCGGTGCAGGCAGTGGGCCACGACTTTGCGTCAGACACCCGGAGATGTTCGCGATCCGTGTCCACGGTGCCTTCGCGAAGCCTTCGGCGAAGCAAGGTCCGTGTGGACCCGCCTACCGGCCGGCAGGTCCGTGGTTCACCCAAGTATTGGTTAAGCGCCGCCAGGCGCAGTATTATGAGGCGATAGCCCTGATGAGCCTCCCGGAATGTTGCACGGTTGCGCACAGCACCATGCGCAAAACTGGGCCGGTTGGCCCAAGCCCGGCTTTTTGCCGCCCGGTACTTTCACGCCCCATGAGCCGCAACTCCCATACCACCACGGCCGTGGTGATCATCGGTGCCTTGTTCTTCCTGTTCGGGTTCGTTACTTGGATCAACGGGCCGCTGATCAGCTACCTGAAGATCATTTGCGAGCTGAAGACCGGGGCGGAACCATTCTACGTCACCTCCGCCTTTTACATCGCCTATTTCGTTACGGCGCTGCCCATGGCCTGGGTGCTGGAGCGCACGGGCATGAAGAACGGCATGATGTACGGCCTGTGGGTGATGGCCCTCGGCGCCCTGCTGTTCATCCCCGCCGCGCAAACGCGCTCCTACGGCCTGTTCCTTGCGGGGCTGTTCATCATCGGCACCGGGCTTTCCCTGCTGCAAACCGCCAGCAACCCGTACATCACCGTGGTGGGCCCGCTTGAGAGCGCCGCCTCGCGCATCAGCGTGATGGGGATTTGCAACAAGATGGCCGGCGTGCTGGCTCCCTTTGTGGTGGGCGCGCTGCTGATGGGCGATGCGGACACCATTGAGGCCGAGGTGGCGCGGTTGTCCGGTGCTGCGCTGGACGCCCGCCTGAATGAGATCGCCGAGCGGATCATCGTGCCGTACGGCGGCATGGCGGTGGTGCTGGTGCTGCTGGGCCTGTTGGTGCGCTTTTCACCGCTGCCGGAACTGGACCCCGAGGTGGACGCGCCCGGCGTGGCCACTGACGGGCGCAGCATTTTCTCCTTCCCGAACCTGGTGCTGGGCGTGGTGGCGCTCTTTCTGTACGTGGGCGTGGAGGTGATGGCCGGTGACACCATCGGCACGTATGGCCAGGCACTCGGCCTGCCGCTCAGCGAAACGAAACATTTCACCAGCTACACGCTCATCGGCATGGTGGTGGGCTACATCATCGGCATCATTGCCATTCCGCGCTGGGTGAGCCAGTCCAAGGCGTTGGCGGCCTCTGCGATCTTGGGCTCGCTGCTCACCGCTTGCGTACTGCTCACCAGCGGTTACACCTCCATCCTTTGCGTGGCGCTGCTTGGCCTGGCCAACGCCTTGGTGTGGCCCGCCATCTGGCCCTTGGCCATCGCAGGCTTGAGCCGCCACACCAAGGTGGGCGGCGCCATGCTCATCATGGCCATTGCCGGCGGGGCCATCCTTCCCCTGCTTTACGGCAAACTGGCCGCTTGGCCCGGCTTGGGCGCACGCGATGCTTATTTCATCATGCTGCCCTGTTACCTGTTCATTCTGGGCTACGCGCTGATCTGGCACAAGCGTAAGAAGTGGGCGTAGGAAGGGTTGTGGTTGGCGCCCCGATGCATATCGGGGGGGGGATTGGTGATGGGTGCCCACATTGGTTGCGGGCAGCTGCGCCTGTGATGTTGATACGTGGCGATGGCACGAGCATGGACCAGTCTGATGACGGCCGGGCGCTCGCTACCGGGCGCGTAGTTCAAAGGGCCGCCAATTCCTTGCCCACCCACGCCAATGCAGCCGGCTCGGAACAGAACACACGCTTGTTGATGTGCGTGGGCCGGCACGCGAAATAGTGGTGGATGGCGGCATGCATTTCCTTGCACTCCGCAACAAAGGCCAACAGCCGCGTCCTGGCTTGAACACGGCCGTCAGCGTATTGGTCTTCGTCGAAAAGTGAAAGGTCCACTACTGCATCCTTGGGAAAAATGGTCACCACGGCGTGCGGGGCTTCGCCCGGAAAGGCCATGCGGGCCAACAGGTTTTCACGCGCCGAGGCGTGGTCCACCTTGGCGCCGGGCTTGTAGCGGCACACCACCAGGTCCGGGTTCAACCGGCTGATGGTGGAACAGGATGTTTCCATGAACGGGGGCAATTGGAGCGGCGGCCAATGTAGAAAGGTTGGCCTGTATGCCGAATGATGCCGGACATGCACGCGCGTTCGTTCACGCCGGGGCAAGGCTTCCTACCTTTCCACCCCCAACCCCCCGCATGATGCGTACTGTAGGCATACTAGCAATTTTGGCGTGCATGAGCTTTGGCGAGTTCAATCCGTGCCAGGCCCAGCACTGGGTGCGCCTGCTGGAGGATGGGCACACGCCATTGCCCGAGGTGAAGGCGGCATTTGATTCGGCATGGGCGGGCAGGCCCTATGTGCGCAGCAAGGGCTGGAAGCAGTTCCAGCGCTGGTACTGGTTCATGGACCAGCGTACCTACCCGAGCGGTGAGCGCCCCGACCCAACGGTGTACGCCCACGCCATGGCCGAAGTGGTGGCCATGCGGCAAGCCGCTCCCGCCAGTGTGCGCAGCACCGCCAACTGGTCGCCGCTGGGCCCGCTTTCCTGGAACACCATCTCCTACAATCCGGGCAACGGCCGCGTGAACAGCATTGCGGAGGACCCCGGCAACCCCAGCGTGATCTACGTGGGCACACCTTCCGCAGGCCTGTGGCGCAGCACCGACGCGGGAAGCACCTGGCAGGCCCTCTTCACCGACCTGCCCTCCATGGGTGTTTCGGGCATCGTGGTGAACCCTTCGGACCCAAATGAAATTTACATCGCCACGGGCGATGGGGACGGGGCGGACACGTACAGCGCCGGCGTGCTGAAGAGCACGGACGGCGGGGCCACCTGGAACACCACAGGCCTGAATTGGAACTTGGACGACACCCGCACCACACGTGGTTTGCGCATGGCAGGCAACGACCACCAAGTGTTGCTGTGCGCGGCCAGCAGCGGCGTGTTCCGCACCACCGACGGAGGCACTACCTGGGGCCAAGTGCGGGTAGGCGGCTTCCGCGATGTGGAGTTCCAGCCCGGCAATGATTCCATCGTGTACGCTTGCAGCAACACCTTCCACCGCAGCACTGACAATGGGGCCCATTTCATACAGATGAGCAACAACGGCCTTCCCTCCGGCAGCCTCGTGGGCCGCATGGCCATTGCCGTTACGCCTGCCGACCCGCTGACGGTGTATGTGCTGTGCAGCAAGGAAGAGGACAGCGGATTCCTGGGCCTGTACCGTAGCGCCGACGGTGGCCTCAGCTTCACCCTTTGTGCCAGCATGCCCAACATGTTCGGCTACGAGGACGACGGCAGCGATACCGGCGGGCAGTCCTGGTACGACATGGCCTTGGCTGCGGATCCCGAAGATGCCAATACGGTGTACCTCGGCGGCATCAATGTTTGGAAAAGCACCGATGGCGGCTACAACTGGGACATCAAGGCCCACTGGACCTATCCCTCCATGATCGGCTACACCCATGCCGACATCCACACGCTCGAAGTCTTCAATGGGCAAGTGTATTGCGGCTCTGATGGCGGGATCCACGCCAGCAGTGATGGCGCGGAGAACTGGACCGACTTGAGCGCGGGCCTGGACATCACCCAATTCTACCGTTTTGGCGGTTCCGAGCTGCTGCCCTACAAATTCATGGCCGGGGCGCAGGACAATGGCACCAACCGCTTGCTGAACGGCAATTGGACCCACGTGTACGGTGCTGACGGCATGGAAGCGGCCATTGATCCGGGGGACCCGAACATCGTGTACGGCTCTTCACAAAACGGCGGCATTCTCCGTTCCATGAACAACGGAAACGATTGGTACAACATCGGGGACAACATCTCGGAGGATGGGCCTTGGATCACACCCTATGTGATCGATGGCAACAACCCCACCCGCCTGGTGGCGGGATTTTACAACGTGTGGGTTACCTGGGACCGTGGAGAGAACTGGGCCATGATGAGCAGCTGGAATGAGGACGAATATGTGCGCTGCATCGCCTTGGCCCCCAGCAACAGCGATGTGATCTATGCCGCCCGCCAGGACCTGGTGCAGCGCAGCGATGATGGCGGCTTTACCTGGACCGATATCAGCAATGGCCTGCCCAACCTCACTCCCACTTCCTTCGCCGTGGACCCCGCCGACCCCATGCACGTCTATGTTTCCTTCTCCGGCAGCAGCGCGGGCAACAAGCTCTTTGCCAGCAACAACGGCGGCCAAAACTGGACCAACTACAGCATGAACCTGCCCAACATCTCCGTGAACTCCGTGGTGTATGAGCCGGGCACCAACAACGGCCTGTACGTGGGCACCGACATGGGCGTGTTCTACACCAACGACTACTTCAGCAACTGGCTGCCCTACGGCCAGGGCCTGCCGAACGTGGTGGTGAACGAACTGGAGATCAACATGGCGGCAGGCAAGGTGCGCGCGGCCACTTTTGGCCGCGGGCTCTGGGAAAGCGACCTGTTCACCAGCCCGGTGGGCATTCCAGCAGCCGGCAGCGCACCAACGCCCCGCATTGTGGCCTTGGACCAGGACGGCCACTTTGCCTTGGTGCCGGGTGAAAATGCACGGTTTACCGGGGCACGCATCCTGGATGCCGTGGGACGGATGGTGCGCAGCATGGCATTGAAGAATGATCCACAAACGCTGATCGACCTTTCCAGCAACGCACCCGGCGTGTATTTGGTGGAGATCACGGACGGTCGCCAGGCATGGACGCAACGCGTGGTGCGGTGAGCAAGGGGGGGCAGTTCAGGGAAATCGGCTGCGACACCCAAAAAACTGTCGCGAGCGTCCACGCTCGTGACCATGGGCAATTGCGTAGTTGCCAGCCCGTGTTGGCACGAGCGCAGACGCTCGCGCCAGTGGAGAGGATTATTGGGGGTGGCGAGCCTGTGGGAGCTATTGGGGAGTGTGCTGGACATAATTGGGCGGTGGTGACGCTGTGGTAGCGTAAGGCTTACGGACGCTGACCGGTACGGGGCGAACAAGTTGGGCGCACTACACAAGCAACTTCCCCGTTACTTTGGCCGATTCCGGGCCTTCACGGCCATGGCCACCGCATGCGGCAATACCTCCTCCTCACCTGCCTGTTCCTCCCCTTTCTGGTGCTGGCGCAAACCGCCGTGGTTACCGGCGTGGTGCGCGATGAAGAAAACAAGCCCCTGCCCGATGTGAGCGTGGTGGTGCTGGGCGTGCCCGGAAGTGCCTCCACCGGGGCCAATGGCGGGTATTCCATCACTGTTCCCGCCGGGAAGGCCATCCACCTGCGCTTCGCCTATCCCGGCGCGGCGAACGTGGACACCATGCTCACCCTGAAACCCGGCGAAACCCGGCACTTGGATGCCGTGGTCAGGTCCAGGACCATCACCAGCGTGGTGGTTACCAATGAGCGGCTGCGCGATGCGGGCATCGACAAGCTCAATGCGCGCACAAGCCACTTCCAGCCTTCGCTGGGCGATGTGAACAGCCTGTTGCAGGGCAGCCTCGGCGTGGCCACGCGCAACGAGCTGAGCAGCGGCTACAATGTGCGCGGCGGCAACTTCGACGAGAACCTCGTGTATGTGAACGGCATCGAGGTGTACAGGCCGTTCTTAGTGCGCAGCGGCCAGCAGGAGGGCCTCAGCTTCCCGAACCCGGACATGATCGAGCGCATACACTTCAGCGCCGGCGGCTGGGAGCCGCGCTTCGGCGACAAGCTGAGCAGCGTGCTGGACATCCAGTACAAACGCCCGCGGGAATTCAGCGCCATCGTAAGCGGCAGCCTGTTGGGCGGTTCCGTGGCGGTGGGAAGCGCCATGGCCCACCAGCGCCTGCGCCAGATCACCGGCTTCCGCTACCGCACCCTGAGCACCATCCTGAAAGGCCTGGACACCCAAGGCGATTATGTGCCCACCTACACCGACCTGCAGAGCTACTGGACCTACGACCTCAGCGACAAGGTGGAACTGGGCTTCCTCGGCCTCTACTCCCGCAACCGCTACGATGTGGTGCCGCAGGACCGTGAAACCGAACTGGGCAACTTCAACCAAGCCCTGCGCTACACCGTGTACTTCGACGGGCAGGAACGCACCGCCTACGAAACGTTCTCCGGGGCACTTAGCTTGAACGTGCGCCCCTCCAAGGAACTGCTGCTGAAGTTCACCGGAAGCGCCTTCAATACCTACGAGACCGAGCGCATGGACATCCTGGGCGAATACCTGCTCGGCGAGTTGGACCGCGACCTCGGCAGTGAACAGTTCGGCGAAGTGGTGCGCGACCTCGGCATCGGCGCTTACCTGGACCATGCCCGCAACAGCTTGGAGGCCACCGTGATCGCGGCCACCCACACCGGCTCGCTGCACCACGGCGAAAATGGCGAGCTGCAATGGGGCCTGGAGGCACGCACCGAACGCATCCAGGACCGCCTCAGCGAATGGTACATGCTGGACAGCGCGGGCTACAGCATTCCGCAAAGCAGCGGCGATGTGTTGGCGCTGAACACCAGCGTGAAATCACAGATCAACCTGGAGAGTGTGCGCACCTCCGCCTACGTGCAGAACGCCTGGGAATGGAAGCAAGGCCGTGACCGCAGCTGGGCCTTGGTGGCCGGGGTGCGCGCGCAGAACTGGAGCTACAACGGCCAAACCGTGGTGAGCCCGCGAGTGCGCATAGCCTGGCACCCGGGCTGGCGGAAAGCCGTGGCCCCGGGGGATACCGTGGCGCGCGACTACAGCTTCTGGTTTGCCACGGGCCTGTATTACCAACCGCCCTTCTACCGCGAACTGCGCGACTTTGACGGCGTGCTGCACCCGGAAGTGAAGGCCCAGAAAAGCATCCACTTCATCCTCGGCATGGACCGCCAGTTCAAGCTCTGGGACCGGCCCTTCAAGTTCACCACCGAAGCTTATTACAAGGCGCTCAGCGACCTCAATCCATACGAGCTCGACAATGTGCGCATCCGCTATTATGCCAACAACAGCGCCAAGGGCTATGCCGCCGGCATCGACATGAAGCTCAATGGTGAGTTCATCAAGGGCGTGGAATCCTGGGCCTCGCTCAGCGTGATGAAGACCATGGAAGACCTGGCCGGCGACTTCTACTACCATACATACAACGCCGCCGGGGAGCGCACCGATGCCCCGGACACCAAGGACCGCACCCCCGTGGACAGCGTACGCGTGGAGGCCGGCTACATCCCCCGCCCCACCGACCAGCGCGTGAACTTTGCACTCTTCTTCCAGGATGAGATGCCGCGATGGCCCACGTTCAAGGTGCATGTTAACCTGCTTTTCGGCACCAGCCTCCCCTACGGTCCGCCCAACGAATCGCGGTACGGAGACACCTTGCGCACCAGCCTGTACCGCCGCGTGGACATCGGTTTCAGCAAGCAGTTGCTTGGCGCGCCCGGCCAGGAAAAAACCGGCGTGCTGCGCCACATCAAGGACCTGTGGATCTCCCTGGAGGTCTTCAACCTGATCAACCTGAACAACACGGTGGACTACACTTGGGTACAGGATGTGCAAGGGCGCTACTACGGCATCCCGGAATTACTGACCCCAAGGCGGCTCAATTTGAAGTTATTGGCGCGGTTCTAGCGACGTGCGCGGGTGGCTCCTCCTTCCCCCCTGGGAAATGCGTCCATATTGTACTGTGCCGCGGAGGGATGGACAACAGCCTTCGATGAACACCGATTGTATGAGGTGTTGGCCCTTCGGCTCCTCGCATGCTGTGCATGCTGTGGAGTGCCGCTTCGCTAATGCTCAGGGCAGT
>JAFDZG010000054.1 GCA_018267065.1 Bacteroidota bacterium | reverse complement strand
TCCACGGCCACCGTGCCCTGGTGCATCATTTCGCGCACGCGCACCAAGGCTTTCTCAAAGAGTTCATCCTCCGCCATGGCACGCAGCTTGGCGGCGCTGTTCAGGATGCCGCCACCCTTGGCAGCAATCTCCTGGTAGCCCAGCCCGTTGATGCGGTCCACGAACTCGCCTTCACGTGGGGCAGCGAAAACCGTGTGGGTATGCGGGTCGCACCAGCCGGGCAGCACATAGCGGTCCGTGGCATCGATCACCTCCAGCCCGTTCCAGTCCGTTATGCCCGGCCAATCGGCATCAGTTCCCATGGCGGTGATGCGGCCACCTTCGGCCATCAGCCAACCATGCTCCAGCACCGGCAAGCGGCGCATGTCCGCGCCTGGCACGCGAGCAGTACCTGAGGCATGTGTGCCCACCAGGGCCTTGGCGTTCTTGATCAGCAAGCGATCGGTCATCGCCTGCGAAGTACGGCATGAAGCGCTGAATGGCCGCGTCAATTGTTCCCGATCAAGGCTACTGCTTCACGATCCGCGCTTGCCTTACTTCATCACCGCTTTGCACGCGCAACAGGTACACGCCATCGGCCAAGCCGCTGATGTCGATGGTGTTGTTGCCGGGGTGCAGGTGCCAAGGGACATGCACCTTGCGGCCGGACGCATCCAGCAATGAGGCGTTGGCAGGCGCCTTTTGGTCCAGATGCACGTTAAAGTGGCCGTTGGTGGGGTTGGGCAACACCTGTAGCTCACGGCTGGTGCGCATGCCAATGCCCGCATCCAAGTAGTGGATGGTATCGGTGGCCGTTGCGCTGCAACCGGACAGATTCCATACCGTGATGCTCACCACATACATGCCGGGGGCCGTGTACGTATGGCTCGCGGCAGCTTGGTCCGAACTTCCTCCATCACCGAAGCTCCATTGCCATTGTATGGCATTGGCGCTGCTGGCAGTGAAATCCGCAGTGCCTGCGTTGGCGGCGGGGTCGGTATGGGTGAACTGCACCGTGACGGGGTCCACATGCACCATCAAGCTGTACTGCGTGCTCAGCGGGTCCGTGCCTGCGGTAAGGGTCACGGTGTAGTTGCCCGTGGTGGTGTAGGTGTGCAGCGGGGATTGTTCATCGCTGGTGCCGCCGTCCCCGAACTCCCAATGCCAGGTACCGGCATCGTTGGTGGTGGCGTTGGTGAACTGCAGCAAGCCTTGGCAACTGTCCGGGTAGGAAACCGTGAAAGCGGCACAGGGCAGGTCGGCGATGTTGATGTTCACGGGGATTGCCAGCATGGGTTGCCCAGGGTCATTGGTGGCCACTTGGACAATTTCCTGGTGGGTGCCCGGTGCATACGCCGCAGTACCTGCGGAAACGGAAACCACCGTGCTGTCTCCCGGTGCGGTGTTGCCGGCGATCGGGTTGAACACCATGGCACCACTGTAACCGGCCACCACCGATGCTTGATCAATGGCCCACACATCATAGCCGTTGCCGCTGTTGCCCACTTGGCGCAGGCGCAAGCTGGTTTGGTTGCTGTATGCGGCAGGGGGCATCGGCACATCCACCAGGGTCCAGGTGGAAAAGAGCGGGAGGTCCGGAAAGCTGGTGATGATGCTCCATGTGGAACCGTCCAAGGAGTACTCCAGCACCACGTACTCCCCATTTTCGGGCGCTTCGCAATTGCCTCCTGAACCATATTTCAGGTAGCAGGAGAAACGGCTGCCTGCCAGGATATGGAGCGGCACGGTGCGGATGGTGCGCTGGCCGGAGGCACTGAAGCGCTGTGATTTCGCGCCTTGTTGGGCGCCGCAATCCGCTGAATTGGCCCCGGTGGAACCGGCCCACATGGCAGTGTTGTAGCCCGCTCCCTCAAAATCATCCGTCAATATGCCCATCACCGCCCAGTTCAGCGGTCCGCCGCCCGGATTGTGCACGGTGAAACTGGTGCTGGTGGAATCCGTGCACGGGTTGCCGAATAATTCCACGGGCACCGGCACCACGGCGATCGCACCTGGTTGTTGCACATTGAGGTAGAGGGTGTCCGAATCCGGGCCGCTGCAATTGGCGGCGGTAAGTACCACGGTCATGGTTCCGGCGCTGTTGTACACATGTTGCGGGTTCTGCAACGTGCTGGAGGTGCCATCGCCGAAGTCCCAGTTCCAGGAGCTGGGCGATTCGGTGCTCTGGTCGGTGAATTGCACGGCTTGGCCAAATGCAGGGGCGTTGTTGTCAACGGATGCCACGGCGGTAAGCGGGACGGAGGAACCGGCCTGGGTCGTCCAGTTTACTGCAAAGCCGCTGCTGGTCACGGATTGGTCGGAGGTCCATTTCACGAAGAGCTGCCCGCCGGTGGTGGTGAAATCCGCCGGCAGGATGGAGCCGGTAAAAGAGCCGAGCAGGGGGGCATTTTCATCCGCACCATCGTAAAATTTCAGGAAATCCCAACCACTCTCGGTGCTGAACGCCTGAAAGGAAACGGTAATGGCCTCCGCGCAGGCCGGGGCCACCAGCAAGGTGCAGGTTTCATTGCTGTTGTAGTTGCCTGTTGCGCCACCGGTGTCGTAGAACGTGCCGCTCACGGCCGTGGTCGAGGTGACTTGGCACAGGTTGAATGCGTTCACCACATGGATGTAGTCCGGGATGTTGAGCGTATCCGCGCCGTGGGCGTTGGTCACCACCAGCTGCACGTCGTAATCCCCCGTTGCGGCGTACATCACTTGGGGGTTTTGCGCGGTGGACGTGGCAATGTCGCCACCTTCAAAGGCCCAGGCCCATTGCACCGGGGCATTCAGCGAAAGGTCTTGGAAGGAAGCGGACCCGCCCACGAGCACGGTGATCGGTGATGCGGAAAAATCAGCGATCGGCGCGGAATCATTGTCCTGGATCCGCACGGAGTAATCCTCCGCCTGGCCATCGTTCACGGCGCAGGCCGTGGTGATGGGTTGGCTTGAGGAGACCACGCGGGCCCGGAGGCGTGTGTTGAACACCGTGCCCGCCGGGATGATGACGTTTGCAGCGTGGACAAGGCTTTCAGTTGGTGAGGCATAGACAAGTTCATTCGCCGTGAAGGCCGCATCATTGTTCAGGTCGATCCAAAAGCCCACGCGGCCGGGCACGTGCAGCGCCACGCTCATGGGGTAGGCCAGTCCTTCCGTAATGTCCGCCAAGCTCTGGCAGCTGAAGTCCTGATAGCCGTCCACGGCCCCGGTGCTGGCCTGGTCGATGCCATTGGCGAACGTGAAATTGAAAATGCCCGCATTGGGCCCGGGATTGACTGCGGCCGGCGCACATGCCGCAGGCACCAGCCCCCCGGCATTGTCCACCACGATCGGCATGGAAGCCAGCAGGGTGTCCGTGGAATTGCACAAGGTGGAGCCGTTGGCCACCAAGGTTACCGTGTAGGAGCCCGGTGCATTGTAGGTATGCAGGGGCGCAATATCCGTGGAGTTGGTGCCATCCCCGAAGTCCCAGACGTAGCTGCTGGCATTCAGCGAGCCATTTGTGAACTGCACCGTTGCCGGCGCGGTGCAGTTATAGAACGCGGATGGCGTGAAGGCAGCCACCACAGCGCTGTTGAACGGACCGCCGACGCCCACGGCGTACCACGCATTGGTAACGGCCGCCAGTTCGGCGGAGCAGCCGCCAAAGAGGTCCGTGGCCGCCTGGATGGAACCGGCGCGTGCATCGGCATATTCCGAATTGGCATTGAGGTAATTGGTGAGGCTGCGGAAAACAATCGCGCCTGCGCTTTCAATGCCGATGCCTTGCACGCTGTACGTATCACCATTGTCATTGATTCCCGTTCCACCCTCGCTGAGCAGGTAGAACCAGAAGTTTTGCACGCCGCTGTTGGTGTGCACGCCCCCATAGTCCGCAGTGCCGTTGTACCAGTAATCCCCTTGGTAGGTGTCCGGGTCACCGTTCTGGTTGGGATCGGCCATGTTGCGGAAGCCGGTTCCGTCCACGCTCATCTCATTGCCCAGCAGCCAGGAAAATCCATTGGGCTTGGCATGGTGCTCAATGCAGCTGCCAATGATGTCGCTGAAGGATTCGTTCAGCGCGCCGGGTTCGTCCTGGTACACCAAGCCCGCCGAGTTCTCGGTAACCCCGTGGGTGATCTCGTGGCCCAGCACGTCGATCGCCGTAAGCGGGTTGTAGTTGATGCCGTCACCGTCGCCGTAGGTCATCCGCTCACCGTCCCAAAACGCATTGTTGTTGTTGGAGTAGCCGTAGTCGATCAGGTTGAAGTGGACGTAGCTGAGCATGGGGGATCCGTTGTTGTCATAGGAATCCCAATTGTTCACGTTCAGGTAGTAGTCGTAGGTCTGCTCCGTGCCCCAGTGCGCATCCAGGATGGCATTGGCGTAGATGCTGCCGAGGTCCCAATTGTTGGAGGGATTGGTGGGCACCTGCGCATTGTCGTAGTCATCCGTGTTTACGCAGTCGTAGGTGGTGATGCCACCGCCGCGCGAGAGGTCCTTGAGCTGGTAGGCACCGGAGGCGGAGGGCCTGAATGTGACGATGGGCTGCAAGCCGCTGTAGGAGGTTTGCGCGGTGCCTGGTTCATCAATGGCATGCAGGCGTTCAATGCTGTTCAGCCTTTCGCCGGTATATGCATCCAAGATCACGTAGTGGCGTGAACGAGGCTGCATGGCATAAACATCCACGATGTACGCCAGCCGCAGTTCACCGCTGAGCTTGGGGAATGCCATGGGGTAATACACCAACTGCGGCACGGGTTTGAAGCTGGCGTGCGGATCCTGTTGCTCCCTTTTGATGAACGCTTCCATCTTGGGGGATTCCCACATGTAGGCCTTCGCCCCGATGATGCGCATCGCTGCTTCAACAGCTCCTTCGCCCCCAAGCAAAGTTCCATTTGCCCCGGCGCGGCCCAGGGCTTCAACCAGCTCTCCGTTCACCGAAAGCAGTTCCCCGTTTTTGGAGTGCACGGCAAGCGTGGCGCCGAACACCGGCATGCCCTTGTAAAGTTGCTGGAAGCGCTGATGGACCATGTTGATGCGGTCCTGCACCGGCTTGCCTTTGGGCGCCAAACTGAACTCAGTTGGCCAGTGCAATTCACCATGGAGAACCGACCCGAGGTCGTCAACCGGAACACCGGCCTTGAATGTGGCCCGATCCGGGTAGGCCTTCCCCTTGGGCGCGGTGGAACTTGCGATCCGCTGGGCGGAAGCACCCGGCAGGAATGCCCAATAGGCCGTGAACAAAACGAGATGTGCAAAGCGTGCGATGCAACGATTCATGCAAGGAGTGGGGTTGGGGTGGGAGGGAGAACAGGGCAAGTGCAAGACAGGTCCATAGGGGAGCTCCGTTGCCTGGTTGCCTTCTTCAGGAGGTCAAAGTAGGCAAACTTTCGTTCGGGCCGCAAGCAACGGATGCATGACTGCGCCGATCTATCCCCTTTCATGGCAAACCCACGTGCACACGCCAGGGCAAACGCGGGGAAGACCCAGTTACCGCGCCTCCTTCGGCGGCTTGTTGTAGGGCTTGTTGCCGCCGCCGCGCAGGTCGATGTCGCGGTTGTACTGCCAGTGGTCCTTTTCCCACGTGTAGCTGTCAAAGCTGAGGTCCGGCGCCATGAAGGCGGGTTGCTCCGCGAATTCCGGATTGGTGGGGGAGAGGTGGTCCAGCACGATGGCCTTGCGCGCGGGGTCCCACTTGAGCTGCATGCTGGTTTGGGCCGTGAATGAGAAAACCTGCCGCACGGACCGTTTCCGGCCATCGTTGAACAGCGGCGCTCCGAACTTGGGCACAGGCCCGCCAAGGCTAAGCACCTCCATCACCTTCTGCGTCACCACGGGGCTCGCGCCTTTCCAACCCAGCAATGTGTAGTAGTTGCGCCCGCCCCGCTTCACCGGCACCATTTCGTAATAGATGGCGCCATACCAGTTCTCCGGCGTAAGCTGCGCCGTGGCCGGGTTGGTGATGTGCCCCGTCATGTCGCGCAGCTCGTAGAGCTTCTGCTTTCGGTGGTCCTTCACCAGCAGGAGTCCTTCGTAGCGGAACGAGCCATCATCATTGCGCACATTCCACGTAAAAAGGCGGAGCGCACCATCGGCGGCATCCACATGGGTAATGGGCACGCCTTTGAATGAAGCGGTGAAGGCGCTGTCGGAGCTGAGCACAGCGGACAAAGAGCGCTTCACCAAGGCGCTGGCACTGTCACGCTCCGCGTCGTTCGCCGCATTGCCGATGGCCTTCAGCCCGGAGGTCAAGTTGTACTCCGCGGTTTGCGCGGCCAGCAGCAACGGCCATAGGCCAAGGAAGAAGATGATCGGGCGGAACACGGGTGATGAACGTAGAATCGGGGGCGAAAGTACCTGCACCGAAGACGCAGGATCCGTGCCAACATCCGCGCTATTCCATGCGTTCTGTTGACAAGTGGCACGAAGCTTGGCCCGAAGGCCGCAACCACGCCGGTAGTTTTGGCCGATACCCATGAACAGGACGCTCTCCTTCTCCTGCATTGCCTTGCTGGGCTTCATTTCGCTGGGCGGCGGTGCGCCGAACGGCCCGCGCAAAACCCTGCCTCCGTTCCTTGAACATCCATCGCCCTGGGCCGATTCCGTGCTGGCCTCGCTGAGCCTGGAGCAGCGCATCGCGCAGCTGATGATGGTGGCGGCGTACAGCAACAAGGATGCAAAACATGTGAACGAAGTGGAATCCCTGGTGACCAAGTACGGCATCGGCGGGCTGATCTTTTTCCAAGGTGGGCCCGTTCGGCAAGCACGCTTGGTAAACCGGTACCAAAAAATTGCCCGAACGCCGATCCTCATCGGCATGGACCTGGAGTGGGGACTCTCCATGCGCTTGGACAGCACCATGCGCTTTCCGCGCCAGATGACCCTCGGCGCCACGGACGACGTGCAGGGCATTGAGCTGATGGGCGAGGAAATCGCGCGGCAGATGAAGCGCTTAGGCGTGCAGGTGAGCTTCAGCCCCGATGTGGACGTGAACATCAATCCGGCCAACCCGGTGATCAATGACCGGAGCTTCGGTGAAGATCCGGAAACGGTGGCCCGCCTTGGCATGGCTTACATGGACGGCCTGCAACGCGGCGGCGTGCTGGCCGTGGCCAAGCACTTCCCCGGCCACGGCGACACCGACCAGGACAGCCACAAAACATTGCCCAAGGTCTCCGCTTCCATAGCCCGGCTGGACACGGTGGAGCTGGCACCTTTCCGCAAGCTTGTGGGAGCCGGCGTGGGCGGCGTGATGGTGGCGCACCTGGAAGTGCCCGCGTTGGACAGCACGCGCGGCTTGCCCAGCACCATGAGCAAGCCCATCGTTACCGATCTGTTGCAACAGGACATGGGTTTCAAAGGCCTGGTGTTCACCGATGCCCTGAACATGAAAGGCATTGCCAATGCGGACAAGCCGGGCGAAATTGAACTGCGCGCCTTGCTGGCCGGCAATGACATCCTGCTCTTTCCCCAAGATCCGGTGAAGGCCATCCAGCGCATCAAGCAAGCCGTGGACAGCGGGTTGGTTTCGGAGGAGCTGATCAACGAGAAATGCCTGAAGGTGCTGCGCGCCAAGGACTGGTGCGGACTGGACCGTTTCACGCCGATAAAGTTGGACGGCATGAACGAAGACCTGAACACCCCGGACGCCCTGGCGCTGAGGCGCAGGCTCTACGGCGAGGCGCTTACCGTGGTGCGCAACGACGGCGTGCTGCCGGTTGCGGGGTTGGACACGCTGCGCATTGCCGCACTGGTGATCGGCGACAGCGTGCGCAGCACCTTTCCCAAGTACCTGGCGCGCTATGCGCCGATCACGGAGATCCATTGCGGCAAGATCCTCAACCCGGCACAAGCGCAGGCCATGCTGGACAGCCTGAAGAAATTCAATCTGGTGATCGCATCGGTGCAAAACACCAGCTACCGGGTGAACAAGGAATTCGGCGTGCCGCAGCTCACGCTTGATTTCCTGCGGCGCCTGGCAAACCAGCAACGCATGGTGTTCACGCTATTTGCCAATCCCTACCGCTTGGGCATGGCCTACGGGGCCCAGCGTTGGAACGGGCTGGTGGTGGCCTACGAGGAAACAGACGAAACGCAGGACCTCGCCGCACAGCTCATCTTCGGCGGCATCCCCGCGCAAGGGAAAATGCCCGTTACGGCCTCCTCCTTTTTCCCGCGCGGGCTGGGCATGCAGGACAACAACGTGGTACGGCTGCATTACGACCTGCCGGAACAGGACACGCTGGAAACCGGCCAACTGATGAAGATCGACACCCTTGTGAGCGAAGGGCTCGCCGCAAAGGCATACCCCGGCTGCCAAGTGCTGGTGGCGCGCCAGGGCGCGGTGATCTGGAACAAAGCTTACGGGAGCCCCACGTATGCAAACACGCGCCCCGTGCGCACGGACGACATCTACGACCTGGCCAGCATCAGCAAGGTGGCCGGCACCACGCTTGCGTTGATGAAGTTGGCCGATGAAGGGAAAGTGGAAGTGGAGAAAACCCTTGGCGACTACATCCCGAAATTGGTGGAAGGCCACCCGTACCATGCCTCCTTGAAGTTGAGCGAGATACTCGCGCACCAGGCGGGCCTCAAGCCGTTCGTGCCCTTCTACCTGCGCCTGCTGAACAATGGAAAGCTGCGCCCGGACCTGGTGGCCAGCACACCCGATGCCGCCCACGACATGCGCATGGCCGACAGCCTGTACATCAGCAGCAGCTACCGCGATTCGCTGGTGCAATGGGTGCTGGAAACGCCCACCACCCAGCGCGGCAAATACGTGTACAGCGACATGGGCATGTACCTGCTGATGCGCGTGGTGGAGCAGGTCTCCGGCATGCCCTTCGACCGCTTTCTGCAAACCAACTTCTACTCGCCGCTGGGCCTGTCCACCATGGGCTACCAACCCTGGAAGAGGTTCCCGTTGGACCGCATCATGCCCACGGAGAACGACCAGGCTTTCCGTCACCGGCAGATCCGTGGCGATGTGCACGATCCCGGCGCTGCCATGATGGGCGGGGTGGCGGGCCACGCCGGACTTTTTTCCGATGCCAACGACCTGGCCGTGATCATGCAAATGCTGCTCAACGGCGGCACCTACGGCGGCAAGCGCTACTTGCAGGAAAGAACCATCCAGGAATTCACCGCTTGCCACTACTGCACGGGGCATCCCCGCACCGACAACCGGCGCGGCCTGGGCTGGGACAAGCCCCAGATGAAGGGAATGCCAGGACCTGCCAGCGATAATGCCAGCAGGCTCAGCTTCGGCCACACCGGCTTTACGGGCACCATGGCTTGGGCCGATCCGGCCAACGGCACCATCTTCATTTTCCTCAGCAACAGGGTGTACCCCGATGCGGGCAGCAACAAACTGGCCAAGATGAACATCCGGAGCCGCATTCAAGCCGTGGTGGAAGGCCTGGCGCCGGAAGTGGAGGAGGGCCTGCTCCCCGCTGCGCTGCCGGACAGCACGGGGGCGGATGCCACGCACGCCTTGGGCGATGCATTGCCGGAGCATTGACCGTGTGAACCATTTCGCCCGGCAACCGTTCCGTTTGCGGTATCTTTGAAAAACCCGTCAACCTCAATAGCCATGCCCGCCACACATCACAAGGAAACCCGCAGCCAACATGCCATCCAGCTCGAAGACCGGTTCGGGGCCCACAACTACCACCCGCTTCCCGTGGTGCTGGAGCGAGGGGAAGGCGTGTTCCTGTGGGACGTGGAGGGCAAGCGTTATTACGACTTCCTCAGCGCGTACAGCGCCGTGAACCAAGGGCACTGCCACCCGCACATCATCGGTGCTTTGACCAAACAAGCGGGCAAGCTTACCCTCACCAGCCGGGCTTTTTTCAACGACGTGCTGGGCGTGTACGAGGAGCATGTCGCCAAATTCTTTGGCTATGACAAGGTGTTGCCGATGAACACCGGCGCCGAAGCGGTGGAAACGGCGCTGAAGCTGGCGCGCAAATGGGGCTACAAGAAGAAGGGGATCCCGCGTGACCAGGCCCGCATCGTGGTGTGTGCCGGCAACTTCCACGGGCGCACCATTTCCATCATCAGCGCCAGCACCGACCCCGATGCGCGGGGCGACTACGGCCCCTATACGCCCGGCATCGACGTGATCCCGTACGACAACATCCCCGCGCTGCAACGTGCCTTGGAACATCCGCATGTGGCGGCCTTCCTGGTGGAACCCATCCAAGGCGAAGCCGGGGTGATGGTGCCGCGCACAGGCTACCTCAAGGAAGCCTATGAGGCGTGCAAGGCCCGCAACGTGCTCTTCATGGCGGACGAGGTGCAAACGGGCATCGCGCGCACCGGCAAGCTGCTGGCCTGCGACCATGAAGGCGTGCGGCCCGATGTGCTGATCCTTGGCAAGGCACTGAGCGGCGGCGTGCTGCCGGTGAGCGCGGTGCTTGCGGATGATGACGTGATGCTCACCATCAAGCCGGGCGAGCATGGCAGCACCTTCGGTGGCAATCCGTTGGCTTGCCGCGTGGGCATTGCCGCCCTGGAAGTGGTGAAGGATGAAAAATTGGCCGACAATGCCGAGCACCTCGGGTCCGTGTTCCGCGCGGAGATGCAGAAGCTCGTCAAGGAATTCGACTTTGTGAAGCTGGTGCGCGGCAAAGGGTTGCTGAACGCAGTGGTGATCGAGCCGCGCAACGACGGCCGCACCGCCTGGGACCTGTGCCTGATCCTGGCGCAGAACGGCCTGCTGGCCAAGCCCACGCACGGCGACATCATCCGCCTTGCCCCGCCGTTGGTGATCAATGAGGAGCAGTTGATGGCCTGCTGCCGGATCATCCACGACAGCGTGAAAGCCTTCGCATAAAAGGATTGAGACAGGCTGCCTTGCCACTTGACCTTGACGCTCCCAAGCGTCCGGCCTTCGGTGGTGCACTCGACCCGAGTAACTACGAACTGCGCACTACGCGCCTCTTTCACTCCTGTTTGGACTTGTCAACTGTCCGGATCAGCTTGCCCTTCTCGAAGTACTTCTCCAAGTACACCTGGCCGTCCGGCGCGTACTCGATCTGCACGCCTTCCTCCAGGCCCTTGTCCCAGTGCTCGGTGTATTTGCGGGTGCCGTCCTCGTAAAAGTAATTCCACTCGCCCTGCTCCTTGCCGTCCTGGAAGCGGCCCACATAATCCAACTTGCCATTGGGGTGGTACACCTTCTCCATCACCTTTTCCGCCTCCTCGCCTTTGCCCTTCAGGTACAACACCACCTCCGGCTTCCCATTGGCAAACTTGCTGGCCACGTATTTGTGCGTGGAACATCCGCTTCCAACAAAAAGCAATGCCGCCAGCGGAAGGAGGATGGGTTTCATGCGGGCCGAATTTAGCTCAATTCTTGCGTTCCTACGAATTGACGTTTGAGGCATTCAGCAAACCAGGATATACCCAAAACATGCGGAGATGCTTGCCGTTGCTGGATTCCAGGCTTCTTCTTATTGGAGGC
>JAFDZG010000053.1 GCA_018267065.1 Bacteroidota bacterium | reverse complement strand
TCGCACCCGGAGGAAGCCAAGAGCATCCACGTGCCGTGCATCATCTTCGACGGGCAGAGCGAGGACTTCGCGGCGGAGATGTTCGTGATCATCAACAGCACGCCCACGCGCATCAACAAGAGCCACCTGATCGACCTGTACGAGCGGGTGAGCTGGGAAAAGCCCGACAAGCGCCTCGCGGCGAAGGTGCTGGAACGCCTGTACAACGAGAGCGACAGCCCGCTGCGCTATCGCATCAACCGCTTGGGCAACCGCAGCAAACAGGACAAGTGGATCATGCAGGCAGAGCTGTTCAACGAGGTACACCGCTGGATCCTGAAAAGCTGGAACACCAAGGACCCGGAGCGCATCACCGATGCCGCCGTGGAGCGCCGCTACCGCGTGCTGCAGGAGTTTTTAAGGGCCGCCCGCAGCGCCTGGGGCGATGCTTGGGGCGATCCAAAGTACAACGTGACCAAGCCGGTGACGCTGAAGGCGATGATCCGCGTGTGCGCGGACCTCAACGCAAAGGACCCCGATCCCGATGGCCGCGAACGCCGCTGGACGCAGCGCTTGGCGCCATGGGGCCAACTGGTGCGCGAATTCCGCGACGACGGCTTCTACGAACGCTTCGCCGCCAAGGGACAGGTGGAGCGCGTGGGCAAGGTGCACAAGTACTTGGCTGCGGCGGTGCGGTTGTGAAACGGGATTGCTGCCGCGTTTTTTTGACAGGATGTACAGGATTTACAGGATGAATGCTACACAGGTTGGACCTAGTTGGCGAAGTATGGTTCATAGCGCCTAGTCCAATCCATCCTGTACATCCTGTTAATCCTGTCCGGGAATTCAGGATAATGCTCGCACGTTGCCACCTGCCTTCGGCTTTATCCTGTAATTCCTGTTCATCTTGTCATGGCATTGATCCCGTCCGGATCAAAACTGCACGCTCACCCCGCCCGGCACGGCTACATGTGCTTGGGGAAAAAATGACCCTTCGCCTGAATACCCTCCCGGCAAAGAACTCAACATGGCGTGCTGGACCGGGTATCAAATAGTGTAAGGATCACGACCCGCTCCCGGAATACGCGATATACTGCCATCGTATGCCGATGCACCAATCCCAGGCGATGCTGCTTGTTCCGCGCCGAGCGCCGAAAGCTGTTCGGCCATGTAGCAATACGCTGCTCGAAGGCCCTGACCTGCGCAAGAAAAGCATCCGCTTCCCTCGCGGACCACTTTTGCAGGATGAAATCGTGAATACCTGCCAGGTCACGTTCTGCACGCGCGGTCCATTCAACCTTTCGCAGTGCGCCCATACTTCTTCCAAAGTTCTTCGGAACGCGTGACACGGCCTGCTTTCAGGTCCGCCTCGCCTTCAGCGATGGCCGCTCGCTGATCCTCGGTGAGCTCGTCATACCAATCTGCGCTTTCATTGGATTTCTTGATCTGGAACAACGAATGGAGCAGTCCCTTATCCTCCAATTGGGACAACCATTGGATCAACTCCAGTTTCATGGCATCGGAACTCATCGCTGTGCTTTGCATTCAAAGATAGGGAACGCTGTGGCTCCCAATTGCCAGAATCGCACGCTCACCCCGCCCATCACGCTACCGGTGCGTAAGGCGCTACTTGTACACGTCCTTCCGGTCGCCGACGCTCTCCACGCGAACGATCCGCAGCACATCCTGCACCGTATACAGAATGCGGTAAGGCCCAAGCCGGATGCGCCATGCATCCTTGCTACCCTTCAACTTCTTGCAACCGTTTGGCCGGGGAACTTCGCCCAACTGTTTGATCACCCTGAACACTTTTGTCCTGTAAGGTTCGGGGAGCCGCCAAAGTTCGCGGTCCGCACTCCGTGCCAACTCTACGCGGTAGCTCACTTGGCCTTCGCTTTGATCAACCTCTTTTCAAAGTCCTCCAAGGGCACCGAAGGTTCATCCCTTCTGGAGTCGACCAGAATGGCGTCCAAGAAATCTTCCACGGCTTCCCTGTCCTTTTTGATCAGGTCAAGGTCGATCTGGACAAAACGTTTCTTGCTCGTTTCATCCTGCAGGATGGTTACGCCTTTCATTGCATGCATACGACCAAAGGTAACTCTTTGCTGGATCAGAACCGCACGCTCACCCCGCCCATCACGTTGATCGGCGCCTGCGGAAAGAGCCCCACCTGTTCCTGCCTCCTCCCCTCGCTGATGTAGCTGTAGCTCCAGCCGTTGCTCTCGTACAGTTCGCCGAAGAGGTTGCGCACGGTGAGGTTGAAGTCCACGCTCTTCGCCCCCTTCAGGCTGAACAGGGAAACATTGGCGCGCAGGTCGTGTACCACGTATGCATCCAGCATGCGGTCGCTGCTGCTGCTGTTGTCCAAGTACTGCTTGCCCACGTACTTGGTGATGAAGGTGAAGTCGGCACGTCCTTTCTTCGGCTTGTCCCATATGCGCAGGCTGAACTGGCTGGCCGCGATGATGTTCGGCGAGAAGGCGAGATCGCTGGTGGCGTAGTGCTGCGCCACTTGGCCGCCGTTGTCCCAGTCGTCCACATACTCGGTGAAGTCGAGCACCTTGTTGTTGCTGAAGGTGGCGTTGGCCTGCCATTGCAACCGTTTGGTGAGCTGTGCGGCGAACATGAGCTCCACACCGGCGCGGTAGCTCTTTGGCACGTTGGTGCGCAGCGCGGCGCCCACATCGTTCAATTCGCCGGTGAGCACCAACTGGTCTTCATAGTTCATGTAGTAGCCATTGATGCCCGCGTTCCATCGGCCCGTGCGGTATTCATAGCCCGCTTCATAATCGAACAGGCGTTCAGCGGTGGGGCGGCTGGCGGGCGTGGTCTCCTCCAGGTCATCGCGGTTGGGCTCCCGGTTGGCCACGGCGAAGGAGGCGTAGGCTTTGCCGCCTGGATTCACGCGCCAAAGCAGGCCGGCCTTGGGGTTGAAGAAGCTCCATGCGAGCTCCTGCGTCACGTTGTCCAGTTCGTTGTTGAAGCCGAGGAAACTGTACGTGACGTTGCGTACTTGCAGATCGCCGTAGAGGTCGAGCTTGGGGCTCAATGCGTAGGTGAGCTTGGCGAAGGCGTTCGCATCCGTCTTGTGCGCATCGTTGTCGTAGTAGCGTTGGCGGATGTCCGTGTTGCCCGCATAGCGCGCCCAGATCACTTCGCCGTAGTGTTCGCCCTTATAATCGCTGTAGCTGCCGCCCAGCACCAGCTTGTGCGCGCCCAGCTTGATGTCGGCGCTGGCGTTCACGCCCGTGAGGTTGTTGTCCAACCATTTGCGGCGGATGATGTCCGTGGTGGTGACGGTATCCCCGTTGATCACCGCCGGGCTGATGCCGTAGTCGGCCATGTCCTCGTCCGGCTTCCACTGCTCGTAGTAGCCCGCGCCGTTCACGCGGAAGAGCGTGACGTTCAGCACGGCATCCTTGCCCAGCTTTTGGTCGAAGAGCAGTTGGTAATGCGTTTGGTCGTAGTGGTCCACCTGGTTGTTGTAGGTGAAGCCGTTGTAGGTGCGGTTGGTGTCGAGCACTTCGCGCGGCACGCCGTCCCAGGCCTGGTAGGTCACCTCCTTTCCGCGGAAGGTGATGAAGCGGAGCGAGTTTGTTCTACCCACCCAGGCCCCTTGCAGAAAATAGCTCATCAGGTCGGCGGTGGCGCGGTCGATGTAGCCGTCGCTGGTGATGGAGGACAGGCGCATGTCTACGCTGAAGCGGTTCTGCATGAGGCCCGTGCCTGCACTGACGGAGTAGCGTTGCGTGTTGTAGGAACCGCCACCGGCCTCGATCAGCCCCCAAGGCTCGGGCTTCACGGCAGTGGTGCGCAGGTTCACGCTGGCGCCGAAGGCCCCCGGCCCGTTGGTGCTGGTGCCCACGCCGCGCTGCACCTCGATGTCTTCCGCGCTGGTGGCGAGGTCGGGCAGGTTCACTAAGAAAGCACCCTGGCTTTCGGCATCATTGAAGGGCACGCCGTTGAGGGTGATGTTGGTGCGCGTGGCGTCGCTGCCGCGGATGCGCATGTTGGTGTAGCCGATGCCGGTGCCCGCATCGCTGCCGGCGATCACACTGGGCATCAGGTCCAGCAGATAGGGCAGGTCCACGCCGGTGTTCCGTTCGGCGATCTGGTCGGCGGTCAAGGTGCTTTTGGCGAAGGGTGCGCGGTCGCCGGCACGCAGGGCGGTGACCTCGGCGGCGGCAAGTTCGGTGGTGCTGCGGGCCAGCGTTAGTTGCACGGCATTCGCTCCTTCGGCCAAGTTGATCACCGTGTCCTTGGGCTGAAAGCCGACCGCGCCGATGCGGATGCGCAGATCCCCGGTGAAGAGGCCCTTGGCGCGGAAGGCGCCTTGCGCATCGGTGGGCGCAAGGCGGCCTTGTTCACCGAGCAGCACGCTGGCGAAGGCCACGGGCGTGCCTTCGGAATCCTGCACGGTTCCGTTCAACTTGGATTGGGCGGAGAGGGTGGTGGTGAGGAGCGTGGCGAGCACTATAGGCACGAGCGCGGACGCTCGCGCCAGGGTGTGGGTGTTGTACCGCAGGGTCCCGAGGCGGAGACCCTGCGGGAGCATAGAATCCAAGAACCGCAGGGTCCCGGGGCGGAGACCCTGCGGGAGTTTCGAGGGCACGAGCGTGGACGCTCGCGCCAGGGAAAGAAGCAATTGAAGCAAAGGCGAGCGTGTGGACGCTCGCGCCAGCAAACGGGCATTACGCAGCATCAAGGTCCGCTGCGCGAGACCTTGATGGAGCAAATTCCAGAGACCTTGATGGGACGGTAGTAATCGGCACATGTTCCTCCGTGTGTTGCGTCTGGCACGGAGGTGCATCGGCGGGCCGGTGCGGTTCCCTTCGCAGCATTACCTGCGCAGGTTCATCGGGTATGATCTCAGCTTCCGCCGCACGGCGGAGGCACCCCAGTGGAAGACGGGGCAAAGGTAATGGCGATCAGAAGATCGTCTTCAACTGTTGCCTCCGCTGCTTCCTCGTGTGGCTCACATGGACTTGAATGGACGGGATGGACGCGGCAGCGCGTCCATCCCGTCCATTCACTCCCTCAGTAGTCTCCCATATGGCGCCCAGAGGCTCTATGTGCGTTCAGCGTAGCTCCGCGATCGCCTTCAGGCCTTGCCTCAACCGTTCTTCGGCTTCTCCGCTGATCACCGCACACCGCTTGCCCAATCGCTCCAGTGTTTGCCGGTACACTTCGAACAAGCGGTCCCGGTCGTGCGGGTTTTCGCGTTGCGGGTCATACACCCATGGAATGTCCGGCGTACAAAGCAGCCACAGATCATAAGGGCGTTCCTCTGTTTGCTTTAACACCCAGGGATCACTTCGCCCATACTTCTCTTCGCCCCAGATACGGATGGTGATGAGGTCGGTGTCGCAGATCAGCAGGTCCGCCCCTGGATCCTCCATGGCACGCTCTTCCTCGGTGCGCAGTTGCAGTTCAGCGATGCTGCGCAGGTCCGCTTCGCCGTACGGGCGGCCCAATGCGTCCAAATAGGGGCGTGCCATCTCCGGCACCCACCGCACGCCAAGGTGTTTTGCCAATACTTGTGACAAGGTGGACTTGCCGCTGCATTCCGGGCCGGTGATCACGATCTTTCGCATCGACAATACCGAAGTCGGCCACGACCCGGTCCGGGGCAAAATAAATTCGCAACCGGGCAGCAGAATTGGAACGTGTTGCGTCTTGTCCACATGAAACTACTTTTCACCATGCGGAAACAGTTCACCCTCTTGCTTCTCCTGATCACCGCCTCTGCGGCATTTGCAAACTTCGGAACGAGCGCACCGCCCGCTCCGCCGTGCCCGCCGCCACTACCCGTTTGGTGGCCCATGGCAGGTGGCACCAACGGTACCGTAAAGGTGATGCAGCCTGCTGGAGGCCCCATTGTGGTGGCCGGGGATTTCAGCATGGCCGGCGGTGTGGCCGCGCAGAACGTGGCACTTTGGGACGGCAGCGCGTTCAGCTCTTTGGGGAATGGCGTGGAAGGCACGATCACGTGCGGCGCCGTGATGGGAAACGACATTTACCTGGGCGGTTCCGGCCTTGACGGCAGCAACGACCTGGCCCATTGGAACGGCAGCCAATGGAGCTTCACCAACGTGTTCCAGGGCAAGTTCCCGCAGATCTTCGCGCTTTACGCCCACAACGACACACTGTACGCAGCCGGTGCCTCCGCCGGATTTGTAGGCACCAACCACTTTGTGCAACGGTTGGTGGGAAGCACTTGGCAAACCGTTGGCGAATACTTCAACGATGCCGTGCTGGCGCTGAGCTTTCATGACGGGCACCTGGTGGCGGGCGGCCAGTTCACCGCAACAACAGGCAGCACGGGTGCTTCAGCCTTGCACGTGGCACAATTTGTTTCCGGAAGCTGGGGGCAGTTGGGCGCGGGTTTGAACGGCACCGTGAACGTCTTGATGACCGACATGTATGGCGTGCTCTACGCCGGCGGCGCCTTGTATGCCAACGTGGCCCCGCTGTTCGGCTTGGCGCGTGCAGGCGCGGGAACCACGACTTGGGAGGAGCTGCTGCCCAATTTGGCCGGCTACGTAACGGCGGGAGCCGGACCTGTGGAGATCCGCGCGCTTATGTCGGACGGCATCGGCGTGTATGCAGGCGGCTCGTTCAGCGTACAGCAAGGAGCTGACATAGGGCAAGGCTTGGCATACTGCTCCGGCGCCCCGGACAGCTTTATGCCGATGGCATCCTTCAATGGCCCCGTGAATGCCTTGGCGAACGATCCGTTCATCAGTGATGCATACGGCTTGTATGCCGGAGGCGAGTTCACCATGAACGAGAGCACCAGCATTCCCTATGCCGCTGAAACGATCCTCGCCAGCGGCATTCACAACCCGGCCGTCAGCTCGGGGATACAGCTCTTCCCGAATCCGGCCCAAGACCGGTTGACCGTGACCTTTGATGCACCCCTGTCCGGCCCTGCCGTTCTGGAGGTGGTGGATGCGGAGGGACGCTTGGTCCTGTCGGAAATGGCAACAGGCCGCACCGCTGTGTTCAACATCGCCCATTTGGCCGCAGGCAGTTACACCTTGTGCATATCAGCCGGTGGATCGCGAAGGACACAGGCCTTCATCAAGCGATAGTCAGGAACCGCGTTGCAAGGCCAGCATCCGGCCCCACTTCACCAGCCCGATCACGGACAGCACCAGGTACATCACGTTCAGTGCCGCATAGCCCATGTAGCCGATGCGCCAGTTGAGGTACACGGACACGCTGTCGGCCACAATGAAGTAGGCCCAGTTGCCGATGTACTTGCGCGCCATCATCCAAGTGGCGATGAAGCTGAACACCGTAACGAAGGCGTCCAGGTGCGGGAAGTTGCCGTTGAGGTAGTTGCCCAGCAACACTGCCGTGGCATACGCCAGCACAAGGCCCGCCGGGATCACCACGGCGTGAAATACCCAGCGCTGCGTGCGGATGCGTTTGTCTTCACTTCGGCCCCAGCTCCACCAACCGTATACCGCCATCACAATGTAGTATCCATTGAGCACGCTCATGGCCCATGTGTGCGCCAATGCGTAAAGCCCCACGCCGATCACTCCCGCCACAAAACCCAACGCCCAACCGATGCGCTTCTCCCAGGCGATGCACAGCGTGAAGGCCACGTTGAGCACCACGGCGGATGCTTCCGCTAAAAGCAAGGCTTCCTCACCGGCGACCATTGTTCCTTTGCACGAATGATCGGCGGATCAAAGCTTGCTGACCGAAACAGGCCCGTGCGATCATGCGGTTACACCTTCCTGCGCAGCACGAAGTTCTGCCCGAGGTACACCTTGCGCACCTGCTCATCCGCAGCCAGTTCCTCGGCGGTGCCTTGTTTGAGGATCTTGCCCTCGAAGAGCAGGTAGGCACGATCGGTGATGCTCAGCGTTTCCTGCACGTTGTGGTCGGTGATCAG
>JAFDZG010000052.1 GCA_018267065.1 Bacteroidota bacterium | reverse complement strand
TGACAATCATCCCGTTCAATTCCCCCATCCTCCCTTGTCACCGATCCAAAAAAGCCACGGAAGCAGCGGCACCAGGTCGGCCAGTTCCTCCCGTAGCGTCTTGAAGGCCTTGCCCATCTGGTTCTCCACGGTTTTGACGGAGATGCCCAGCCGCTCGGCGATCTCGTGGTACTTCAGCCCTTCGTAGCGGCTCAGCTTGAACACTTTTCGGCGCTCTTCGGGCAGCAACTCGATCGCGGCCTGCACGCGGGCGATGCGTTCGGTGTGTTCGTCCTCGGTACGTTCATCGGCCATGGCCAGGTCGTCCCTCTCCTCGTTCACCACGCGCATGCGGGCCCCGGCCTTCACGGCATTGAGGCAGCGGTTGCGCACCGAAGCGTAGAGATAGGCCTTGGCGCTGGTGGTGATGTTCACCTTTTCGCGGTCCAGCCACAGACGGAAGAAGAGGTCCTGCACCAGGTCCTCGGCCTGGTCGCCATCCTTGAGGTAGCCCGTGGCGAAGGCGCACAGCGGCCGGTAATGCAGGCGGAAAAGCGCCTCGAAGGCGGTGCGGTCACCGGCGGCGATGGGCGCGAAATCCATGGCGGCGAAAGTAGCGGGGGATGACAGGAAGTTTTTTGGACAGGATGAACAGGATTGGGTCCCTGGCATCAGGTCCGGTGCGGGAAACCTTGATGGGACTCGGTGCGGTACCCTTACCTTAGCGGACAAGAACCCCGGCCCATGTCCACCGCCGACCTCTTCGTGAAGATTGAATCCTTGCCGGCCGAGTTGCGCAAGGAGGCCGAAGCGTTCATAGATGCCTTGTTGAAACGTGGTCCGAAAAAGAAGCCCGATCGCAAGCCGATCCCCTTCGGCAAGTTCAAAGGAAAGATCCGCATTGCGGATGATTTCGACGCGCCGTTGGTTGACCTCAAGGATTACATGTGATGGACATCCTTACCTTTAGAGGAACTTGTCCGTTCATTCCCGGAATTCCATTTGCACTTGTTGCCGCTTCGTACGGAACATATCCTGTTGCTCCGGACCCTTCCACATCACCACAGGGACCCTTTTGACCGCATCCTCATTGCCCAAGCGAAGCACGAAGGCATGCACCTGCTTACGTCGGACCCGCAGTTCAGCGCGTATGATGTGCCCTTGATCAAGGCTTGATGAGTGATGAGGTGGAACTCTCCTGCGTCAAGGTCCGCTGCAAACCTTCGCGAATTGCTTCGGCCTGCAAAGCGCGAGACCTTGAGAGGGCTATCGGGTCCTATCCACGCGCTTGGCGGCACATTCACACATTGACTTTAACCACGGATCCACACGGATGAACACGGATTGGGAAAGTGGTTTTACATGGTAGGTGGGTCCGTGATCCGTGTTCATCCGTGGCCATCCGTGGTGTGAATACTATTGGAAGCCGCACCCGCAGGGCGTGTTAGACCCGATGGCCCTGGAGACCTTGATGGGACTTTGTGCGGCACCCTTAACTTAGCGGACAAGAACCCCGGACCATGTCCACCGCCGACCTCTTCGTGAAGATCGAATCCTTGCCGACCGAGTTGCGCAAGGAATTGATCGACTTTTTGGAGTTTCTTCTTCAACGGAACAAACCGCGTAAGGAGGGGCCACGGCGTGGCGGTGTTCCGGGCTTGGCCAAGGGCCGCATCGTTATTGCGGATGATTTCGATGCTCCCTTGGACGACTTCAAGCCCTACATGGAATGAAGTTATTGGTGGACACGCATGTGTTCCTTTGGTTCATTCTGGACGACCCGCGCATCGCGACAACCGCCCGCCCCTTGCTGGTGGACCCGGACCATGAGCGGTTCCTCAGCTTGGCTTCCGTTTGGGAGGTGGCCATCAAGCATGGCTTGGGAAAGCTCCAGTTGACCGACGGTATCAAGGGCTTCTTCCGTGATATTGAGCAGGCCAATTTCGAACTCCTCGACATCAAGCCCGGACATATCATGGATCTTGCCTCACTTCCCCTGCACCATCGCGATCCCTTCGACCGCATCCTCATTGCCCAAGCGAAGCATGAGGGCATGCACCTGCTTACGTCGGACCCGCAGTTCGGCTCGTATGCTGTGCCGCTGATCAAGACTTGATAGGCGCTTTGACCGAGGCGCTGTTCTCGCCCGCGCTTACATTGGAGGGCATGTACTTCCGCGCTTGAAGTGCGCAACAAAAACACATCTCGTCCGCGTTTGCAACGCGGGTAAATGCAGTTCCGCACTTGCAGCGCGCTGTAGCTGCTCTCCGCCAGGGATGGGAGCGGCGGCCTGCTGAAGGCGAAGCGTAGCCATTGTGCCAGCGAGGAGGTACCCTTCGAGACCCTCAGGGCACCGGGACCACCGCAGCGGCAACAACGGCCGTTGAGCCGAAGCAGCCACAGCGGACAGCCCGTTCATGGAACCTCCATGGAATACGCCTTGAAGCCATCGTTCAAAACATTTTCTTGATGTTAGTATTCACTAACTATATTTGTACCCGGATCCACAGTCCACCCCCTTGCCCGCAACTCCCGCATGGAACCCTTCACCGAACGCCAGATCGAGATCATGGAAGCCGCAACCGCGCGGATCGACGCGCACGGCATCCAGCACCTGACGATCAAGAACCTGGCAGGAGACCTCGATCTTTCGGAGCCTGCGCTGTACCGGCACTTCAAGGGGAAGAACGAGATCCTGCTGGGCTTGCTGGATTACTTCATGAGCGAGATGAGGACACGCTTGAATGATGTGCTTGCAAAGCCGTATGCGGACCAAGGCGCCGAATTGCGCGCGATCTTCAATTCGCAGCTGAAGGCCTTTGCGGCGAAGCCCGCCGTGGTGAGCGTGATCTTCGCCGAGAGCATCTTCCACTTCGACGAGGCCCTGAGCGCCAAGGTGGCCGAGATCATGGATCTGATGCAAGGCCACGTGAGGCGCAACGTGGAGGCGGGCCAGGCAGCAGGGCATTACGGCAAGCTGGTGGGCGCTTCCACGCTCACCACGATCATCTTGGGCAGCATGCGGCTGGCCGTGATGAAATGGAAACTGGGCGGGCACAAGGCCAATTTGGCGAAGGACGGCAAGGCCGTGCTGGAGGGCATCCTGAAATTGGCGGAAACCGGCAAGTGAACAAGGCAGCGGAACGATGGAATCGGAACGGTATGCGGGGGATCAACGGGAACGAACGCTCGGAACCCTACGGCGATAGCTTCAAAAAAATTTGCCCAAAAATGTTAGTGAATACTCGCAAACTTGGTTTGGCCCTCATCCTCCTCGCGGTTGGTGGCGCGGCTCTTGGCCAGGCCCCCTTCTCCCTGCAACAATGCGTGGACACCGCCTTGGCCCGCAACGCCGAACTGTTGATCGGCCGCAACCAGGTGGAGCTGGGCGAGGAACGCCTGAAGGAGGCCAAGGCCAACCGGCTTCCCAAGTTCACCGCCAACGGTGACTACCGCTGGTCCATTGACCTGCCCTACCAGTTCATGCCCCTGAGCACCTTCAATCCCATGGCGGGCGAAGGGCAGTTCAAGGAGGTGCAATTCGGCGTTCCGCACAACATCAACGCGAACGT
>JAFDZG010000051.1 GCA_018267065.1 Bacteroidota bacterium | reverse complement strand
CAGCGGGTCCATCACGCCCTTGAACTCCGTGTAGGGCACCATGCCGGTGAGCACCAAGGCGGTGACGCAGTAGATCACCGTGCAGATCACCAGCGACCACACCATGCTGCGGGGCAGGTCGCGCTGCGGGTCCTTGCACTCCTCTGCCGTGGTGCTGATGGCATCGAAGCCGATGTACGCAAAGAATACCGCGCTGACGCCTTTCAGCACGCCGCCCATGCCGTTGGGCAGGAAGGGTACGTAGTTGGCCCCATTGATGTACCACAGTCCCACCAGCGCCACTGCGCCCAACAGCACCAGCTTCAGGATCACCATGCCGTTGGCCACGCGCTTGCTCTCCTTGATGCCCACGTACACCACGGCGGTGATCAGCACGGTGATCAGCAAGGCCGGGATGTTCATGATCACCCGCCAACCGGCCAGCACCGGCGCCGTAGCCCAGGCCAGGGTTTCCGTGGGCTGCCCCAGTTGCAGGGCATGTTCGTAGGCTTCCTTCGCGCCCAACGGATCCGTGGCCAACCATGGCGGCAGATGCAATCCGAAGGCTGCGAGGATGTTCGTGAAGTAGCTGCTCCACGAGATGGCCACCACCACGTTGCCGATGGCGTACTCCAGGATCAGCGCCCAGCCGATCACCCACGCCACCACCTCACCAAAGCTGACGTAGCTGTACGTATAGGCACTGCCGCTCACCGGCACCCGCCCCGCGAACTCCGCATAGCATAGCGCCGTGAAGCCGCACACCGCCGCGGTGATGATGAACAGGAACACCACGCCCGGCCCGCCCTCGTACGCCGCGGCACCCACCGTGCTGAAGATGCCCGCGCCGATCACCGCCGCCACGCCCATCAGCGTGAGGTCGCGCACGGACAGCGTGCGCTTCATGGCCGGGTGGCCGTCCGCCTCGCGTGCATGGTACTCCTGCAGGATGCGTTCCACGGATTTCTTCCGGAAGAGGTCGTTGGCCATGGGTGTGTTGCCGGGGCAAAGTAGGAAAAGGACGGGAGGTGGGGATGGAGGGGCGAGGACGCGGTTTGTAGGGTGTAATTCGCAGTGTGTAGTTCGCAGGGCACAGGGTGTGGTTCGTAGGGCGTAGGGCGTAGTTCGCAGGGCATGGTTGATGGTCCTTCTGGACGTATCCCCCCCCACGAACTACGAACTGCGCACTTTGCCCTGTTGGCAGGGCGCAAGACGCGATACCGGGTTCAGATCCGCGCCAGCGCCTGCTCCAGATCCGCGATCAGCACCTGTGGCTCTTCCAAGCCCACATAGATCCGCACCAGGTCCCAGGGCAGTTCACCTTGCGGATCGCGGGGATCCATCGTGGCGGCGGTGGGGAACAGCAGTGATTCGTAGCCGCCCCAGCTCACCGCCATCAGGAAGCGCTTCAGCGCATTGCAGAAGCGTTCCACCCCGGCCACATCCGCCGCTTTCACCCGGATGCTCATCAATCCCGCACAGCGCTTCATCTGCCGCCTGGCCAAAGCCTGCTGCGGAAAGCTGTCCAGAAACGGCCAATTCACCTGCACCACCTTCGGGTGCGTCTCCAGGAACTTGGCCACCAGTTCCGCGCTGTCGGCACTGCGGTGCATGCGAATCTCCAGCGTGCGCAGGCCGCGCATCAGCAGCCAGGCATCGTGCGGCGAGGGGATCGCCCCCAGGGTCATGAACTCCTTGGCCATCACCTGGTGGATGTGTTCACGGTTTCCGGCCAGCACCCCGCACACCACGTCGCTGTGGCCGTTCAGGTACTTCGTTCCACTGTGCGCCACCAGGTCGATGCCCAGGTCGATGGGGTTCTGGAACAGCGGACTGCTGTAGCTGTTGTCGCAGAGCGTGAGGATGCCGTGCTCCCTGGCGATGGCCGCAACGGCCTGCAGGTCCTGCAGTTCGAAGGTGATCGAATTCGGACTTTCCAAAATGAAGAGCCGCGTACGCGGGGTGATGGCCCGGCGGAAGTTTTCCGCATCGATGCCGTCCACGAACGTGTGCGAAACGCCGAAGCGATCCAGCAGCTCATTGAGCAATTTGGTGGTCCAGCTGTAGGGCTTGCGCACGCACACGATGTGGTCGCCGGCCTTTACGAAGCTGAGCACGCCCGCCGCGATGGCCGCACTGCCGCTGCCGAAGAGCAGGGCATCCTCCGCGTGCTCCAACGCGGCCAGCTTCTTGCGCACCATGGCCACCGTGGGGTTCGCGCCGCGCGTGTACAGCGGCACGTCGAACTCGTTGCGCATGGCGTTGCGCAGCGCCTCCACCGTGGGGTAGGTGAAGTTGCCGCTCTGCACCACCGGAGGCACCACGGCCCGGAAGCTCGCCTCGCGGTCTTCACCAAGGTGGTTGAGGATGAAGGAGAGGTCGTCTGTGTCCACGGGCTGTGAGTTTGGGGGAAAGGTAGCGGGTGGAGCGGGCGCACTCCTTGGTCGTGCCCATGCGCCATCGCCCATTTGGTCATACCGGCGAATGCGGCACCACCCTTTCATGATCGAACACCGCGCTGGATACGGGTTCCATGTTATGTGACCCTCGGGGCCACGATCGCCATCGCCCCAGATGACCCCGGAGGGGTTGCACAACGTTGCTAACGGAAACAAGGCGGCACGACCCTGAAAGGGTCGAACACCAACAGATCCCGAACAGGTAAGCGGAACACCCTACCACGGTTCAACAAGCCGAGGCGTATCTGTTTCCCTGAATGGCCAACAGCAATTCTGTCCTTTTTGAAAGGATATTCCTTCGATTACATGTCCTTTCGCGCAGGACGATCACTGAAGGCAGGCGCCAGCCTGATCGAACGAAAACAACGGTACGTCAACATGTCCGGCCTGCATAACCCCTTCAATCCCCTTCACGGAGCGTTCCTCCGGAAAAACACGAACCCGTTCTTGCGGTACAGCTCGTGCAGCCCGGGAATGGCTGCCACCTCCTGTGCGCTGGTCACTTTGCACACCACGTACACGGGGCGGTCCACCGCGCCGTGCAGCAGCCAATTTTCGCTTTGCACGCGGGAGTCGGTGATGGGCGGCATGCGCGTGTAGAACCACTCCGCGTAGCTCTTGTAGTTTTTTGTCATCACGTAGCAACGCTCCCGCTGGCGCTGTTCGAAGAACTCCACGGCCGCACGTTGGGAATAGCCTTCGATGTTGTTGATGAAGTAATACAGCGTGATGCTGACGAACAGCGCCGTGCCGCCGAACACCGCCACGATGCCGCTGCGGTATTCGCGCTTCGCGAAGAAGCGGTGTCCCAGGAAGAGCACCACGCACATCCACGCCCCCGCCAAGGCTTCCCAGCCCGTCCACTGCACCTGCGCCTCCAAGTTCCCTTGGGCGAATGCGTCGTTCTTCAACAAGGGCACGATCCATTCCGGGTGCATGCCAATGATCGGCAGCACGAGCGT
>JAFDZG010000050.1 GCA_018267065.1 Bacteroidota bacterium | reverse complement strand
CCGGTGCTGGATGTTTCCGCCATGAAGAGGTTGCGGCCGTAGAATGCGCCGAAATCCTGGATCCAGCGGCTCTTGAACACGGAGTTGCCGCGGGAGATGGGCATGGCGTGGAACACGCCCATGGGCCTGCGGCTGTAGTCCACCAGCGCGGTGAAGAATGGGGTATCGTACTTTTCCTGGATGCCGCGCAGGATGGTGTGGTGCATCTCCTGGATGTCTTCCTGGCGGTAGAAGATGCGCTTGAAGTTCTGCACGGTGGTGTCCTTCAGCTCACCCAGCGGTGTATCGGTGACGTAGTAGCGGTCCACCTCGGGGCGGAACCAGCGCATGATCTTGCCTAAGAGCGGGCCCATGTCCGCACGTGGGCGGCGGCTCAGGTTCACGTCCTTGATGGCGCGGATGTAGTCGCTGAGGAAGCCCTTGGCGTTGTCCGAAGTGAACGGCATGCCATAGCGGATGACACAGGCTTGTATGTTGGGGTTGAAGAGCAGGGCAATGAGCGCGTCCTGCACGGTGGGCACCAGAATCACGTCGTATGTAAAGGGGTCGGTGGGGCTGCGCATCTCGGCGATGCGGTCCTTGAGGTCGCGCTCGCCTTTCGCGTCGAGGTCGTCCACCACCAGCAGCTCGAAGTACTTGTTGCGGTTGCGTTCCTCGCCTGCATCGTGGAGGGCATCCGCCTCTGCGGGCAAGGCCTCATCCAAGCGCACCAGGCCGCTGACGAAGGTGCGGACCACTTTTTCCACCAAGGTGACCAGCGCAGCATATTCCCCGCGCAACAGGCGGGTTTGCATGGCGCGCACTACATCGCGCCCGGGATAGGCCCAGTAGAGCTCGATGGTCAGCAGGTCGGCCAAGAGCTCCTCAACGGCCTGCACGGCCCCGCGCTTTTCCTTCACGGCCACCAAGCGGGCCGTTGCCGCCTTGAGCGCTTCCCATTTGTGGGTGCGCAGGCGGCCCGCATTGTAAAATTCCTGGGTGTGCTCTGCGGGGGTGCTGTTGGGCTGTCGTTGCGGCATGGATCGGGATGCTTTGCGAAATGTAGGCTACCCGGTGCGATCCACGCAAGGGATCCACGCAACGCCCCCCCGGCCGCGCTCAGCGCGCCTTGCCTTTGGCGGCCTTCTGCTTGGCCGCCGGCTTGCGGGCCTTTGCGGCGGTTGCCTTGCGCGGGGCAAGCTTTCTTGCAGGTGCCGCCTTCTTTGCGGCAGGCCGTTCGTGAAGCGCCAGGCGATTGCCCTCCGTGTCGATGATCAGGGCAAACCAGCCTGCATCCCCGCCGATCAGCGTACGGCCCATCACCACGCGGCCGCCAGCCTCCTGCACGCGTTCCAGCATGGGGTCCAGCCCTGCGCTGGCGTTCAGGTAAAGCAACGCACCGGTATCGTTTGGCAGGCAACCGGGGCCTTGCACCACGGCCCCGCCCACACCGCTCTCCGTGGGGAAGTACGCCATGGAGAAATCACCCACCTGCGCGGTGTCCATCAGCATGCCGTAGACATGGTCATAGAATGCCTTGGCCCGCAACATGTCGTAGGCCGGTATTTCGAACCAGGTGATGTAGTCCTTCATTGCGGCGAACTTCCGCATGGCCCCCCCCACCCCCGTTTGTACTGTGCTTCCCATGGTGTTGGCGCCGAACCCCGGCGCGGTGTTGGTTCAGTTCAGGCCTGTTTTCCGCCCGGCGGGATGGAGGGCATGAAGGTGGGCTTGCCCGGCGAGGGCGTTTCCTGCTGGATCAGGTCCCCCAGTTCCTTCACCCGTTGCGGCTTGATCAGCGGCCCGAGGCTGTCAAGGTACGGCATTGGGTAGTCCTTGCGGTAGATCTCGAAATCGCCCGCGTGGTCGCGGAAGCTCTTCAGCGGCTGCCCAAGGCGCAGCAGGCCGAGTTCGCGGCTGTGGCGCACCTTCTCCAGGTTGATCTCGATGGGGATGATCTCCTCGATGTTCTGCGCCTGGTAGATCACACGTCCTTCCGGGCCGCAGATGATGCTGCGCCCGCTGCCACCGGCATCCAGCCCGTTGATGTCGAAGAAGTAGCACTGGTTCATGGCGGCGCTGGCCCGTGCGATGCTCAGCTCGATCTCCCGGTCGATGGTGCCGGTGAGGGTAGGATGCAGGATCACCTCCGCGCCTTGCACCGCCAAGGTGCGCGTGGTTTCGGGGAACCACATGTCATAGCAGATGCTTACGCCGAAGCGGCCCACGTCCGGCACGTCAAACAGGCAGAATTCACTTCCGGGGGTCACGCCCACTTCGTACGGGTAGAAGGGGAACATCTTGCGGTAGCGCGCCACGATGCGCCCGGCCGGGTCGATCACGCTGGCTACGTTGTAAATCTTGCCTTCCACCTTGTGGAACACCGAACCAGGCAACAGCCACACCTTGTGCCGCGCGGCGAGTTCCTGCATCGGTTCCTCAAAATCCTCGATGCGGTCGTGGGCAAAATGCGTGAGCGGCCCGTAGGCGCAGAGCTCGCTGAAGAGCACCATGTCCACCCAGGGGTAGAGGTTCATCAGGATGCCCAGCTTGAGCCTCATGGCCTCCACGTTGCTGTAGGAGGCGCTCACGCGCATCTGGACGCCGGCGATGGAGAAGGGTTTCATGG
>JAFDZG010000004.1 GCA_018267065.1 Bacteroidota bacterium | reverse complement strand
GTCACTAAGGACAATCCGGACAGTTGGCTTGACCTTACCGACCTTGTCTTCATCGATCCCGTGGGCACGGGTTTCAGCCGAAGCCTGGTGGACAAGGAAGGATCACGCAAGAATTTCTGGTCCACGGAGGCGGACATCCACTACCTCTCGCGCATCGTTTACGACTGGTTGGAGCGCAACAAGCGGATGCGCTCCCCGAAGTACGTGATGGGAGAGAGCTATGGCGGGTACCGCGCACCGCGCATTGCCCATGAATTGCAAACGGGCATGGGAGTGGGCGTGAACGGCATCGTTATGGTATCGCCCTATCTTGATCCCGCCGCGGTGGGCGATGGTACCGCACTTTCGCCATTGCCTTGGATGATCAACCTGCCTTCCATGGCAGCGGCCAAACTGGAACGCGAAGGCAAGCTCACTCCGGAGGCCATCCAGGGCGTGGAAGAATATGCACGGACCGAGTTCGTGACCGATCTGCTGAAAGGCCCCAAGGACAAGGTTGCGCGCCAACGGTTGGTGGAGCATGTAAGCGCGCTCACCGGGCTGGATACCACCATTGTGTCCCAATTGGACGGTCGTGTGGATGCTTCAACGTTTCTCCGTGAGATCCATCGCGCGGACAAGAAGATCGGCAGTTGGTATGACTCCAACGTTACCGCATGGGACCCCTTTCCGGGTTCCGCCAGTCAACGTTCCGGCGACCCGATCCTCGATGCCTTGATCGCTCCAACCACCAGTGCCATGGTGGATTTTGTTACGCGCGAAGTGGGCTGGGACATCCATGCGCACTACAACGCGTTGTCCGATGAGGTGAACCGGGAATGGAACCGGGGTGCGCCAAGGGATTCGCCCGTGTCCGACCTGCGCAAGGCCATTGCGAACGACCCGAACATGGCGGTGATGATCGTGCATGGATACGACGATCTGGCCTGCCCCTTTTTCGGTTCAAGGCTCATCGTGGACCAGATGCCCGCCTTTGGCGTGAAGAACCGCGTGCAGCTCCACGTTTATCCCGGCGGGCACATGTTTTACAGCCGGCCCGCGAGTGCGGCAAAGTTCAAGGCGGATGCCTACGGGCTTTTCCGGCATTGAGCAGCGTTTCCAACTCTTTCCCAACAAAGATCAATCCTCCCCCCAAACACGCTGTCAACCACAGAACCATTCATGATGAAGTACCGGACTTTTTCATCCATACTGCTTGGCGTGGCGGTCACCCTGTCCGCCACAGCGCAGAAAACCTACACCTACACCTCGGTGCCCAACGATCCGATGCAGGTGCGCATCTACACGTTGGACAACGGCCTCAAGGTCTATTTGTCCAAGAACGACGATGCACCGAGGATACAGACCAACATCGTGGTGCGGGCCGGCAGCAAGTACGACCCCGCCACGGCCACCGGCCTGGCGCACTACCTGGAGCACATGCTCTTCAAGGGCACGCACGAGATCGCCACGTTGGATTGGGCCACGGAGAGCAAGTACATCAAGCAGATCTCCGACCTGTACGAGCAGCGCAGGCAGACCTCCGATGATGCGAAACGCGCCAAGTTGTATGGGCAGATCGACAGCATCAGCAACATCGCCGCCACGTACGCCGTGCCGAACGAGTACGACAAGATGGTCGCTTCGCTCGGGGCAAAAGGAACAAATGCATACACCAGCACGGAGCAAACGGTGTACGTGAACGACATTCCCTCCAACGCGCAGGAGAAGTGGATGATGATCGAATCCCAGCGCTTCCAGGACCTGGTGCTGCGCCTGTTCCACACGGAACTGGAGGCCGTGTTCGAGGAATTCAACCGCGGGCAGGACAACGACTACCGCAAGGTGAGCGAGGCCATGAACCGCGAGCTGTACAAGAACCACCCCTACGGCACGCAAACCACCATTGGGCGCGGTGAAGACCTGAAGAACCCCAGCATGGTGAAGATCCATGAATACTTCGACACTTATTATGTGCCCAACAACATGGCCATCGTCATGGCGGGGGACATCAACTACGACAGCACCATTGCCATGGTGGACAGGTACTTCGGTTGGTGGAAATCCAAGCCGGTGCCGGCCTTCACCTTCAAGCCGGAAGCGCCCATCACCAAGTCCGATACGCTCAGCGTGTATGGGCCGATGGCAGCCTCGGTGAACATGGGCTGGCGCTTTGGTGGCGTGAAGTCAGGGGATTACATCATGCTGGACCTGCTGGCCGGCGTGTTGAACAACGGCCAGGCCGGCCTGATGGACATCGACTTGGTGCAACAGCAAAAGGTGTTGGAAGCAAGCGCCTACGCCAGCGAGCAGATGGACTATTCCGAGTTCGGCATGGACGGCTCGCCCAAGCAGGGCCAAACCTTGGAGGAGGTGCGCAACTTGCTGCTGGCTGAACTGGAAAAGGTGAAGCAGGGCCAGTTTGAGGATTGGCTGATCCCTGCGGTGATCAACAACAAGCGCCAAATGCAGATCCGCTACTGGAACGAGCGGAACAACCTCCGGGCCTCGGCCTTGACCGATGCGTTCATTCTGGGCAAGGATTGGAAGGATGTGGTGGATTACTACGACCGCATGGCCAAGATCACAAAGGCACAGCTGGTGGATTTTGCAAAGAGCCGCTTCAACCATGATGATGTTACCGTCTTCAAGCGGGTTGGCACCGATACCACTGTTTTTCATGTGGAGAAACCGAAGATCACGCCCCTGAAGATCAACAGGGGCGAGGAAAGCGCCTGGAGAAAGCGCTGGGACAAGATCCCCGAGGCGCGGATCAAACCGCAGTTCGTGGACTTCAACACCGCCATCACGCGGCGCACCCTCAACCACGGCATCCCGTTGGCCTACATTCCCAACAAGAGCAACGACCTCTTCACCCTGACCCAAGTGCTGGACCTTGGGAATTACGATGACCCGAAGTTGAAGATGGCCGTGAACTACCTGCCTTACCTCGGCACTTCGAAGATGAGCGCGGAGGATGTGCAGAAGGAGTTCTTCAAGCTGGGCGTCAGCTTCAACGTGAGCGCTGGCCAGGACAGGATGTACGTATCGCTCCAGGGCTTGGAGGAGAACATGGAGAAGGGCCTGAAGCTCATGGAGCAGATGTTGACCGATCCACAACCCAATGCCGAAGCGCTTACGGAAATGGTGAGTGATGAACTGAAGGGGCGCAGCGACAATGTGAAGAACAAGAATTTCATTCTTTACAACGGGCTCTACAGCTATGCCCGCTACGGCGAGCGCTCACCGGTACGGAACATCCTTACCGCGGAGCAGCTGCGTGCGGTGGCCCCGGCGGAGCTGATCAACCTCATCAAGGGGATCAACACGCACCAGCACCGGTTCTTCTACTATGGCAAGAAGAAGGCGGATGAGGTGGCGGCCATCCTGAATGCGGACCATGCCACGCCCGCCAAACTGGCTGAATGGCCGCAGCCTGCGCCATACGTGGAATTGCCAACGGAGACCAACCAAGTGTACTATGTGGATTACGACATGGTGCAGACCGAGCTGATGCTGGTCTCCAAGGACGTGCCGTTCAGCGTGGACTTGATGCCTTACGCCTCCTTGTTCAACGAGTACTTCGGATCCGGGCTTTCCTCCATCGTGTTCCAGGAGATCCGCGAGGCAAAGGCATTGGCGTATTCCGCGTACGCGGCCTATACCTCACCGGCCAAGAAAGATCAGTCGCATTACATCCAGGCATACGTGGGCACCCAGGC
>JAFDZG010000049.1 GCA_018267065.1 Bacteroidota bacterium | reverse complement strand
TATCACCCTCGCACCCTCGAACCCTCTCACCGCGCTCGTTCCGCATGCACCAACGGCTTGATCACGTTCCGCCGCACCCACTTCGGAAGGATGATCGCCCCGATGAGGATGTAGGGGTAATAGCTGAGCAGGCGCCACAACAGGGCGATGGCCGGGGCTAATCCCGGGGCCACGTACATGCCGAGGAAGTCGTTGAAGATGAATTCCGCGAGGCCGCTGCCGCCTGGGGTGGGGCTGAGCAGCACAATGATGCCCATCACCACCTGCTTGGCATAAACCACCAAGTCGCTGAATTGGTTGCCGTGCGGGAAAGCGTGCAGGATGCAGTTCACGATGCTGTAGCGCGCGCTCCAACTGATGAAGGTGGTGGCCAGCGCGGGCCACCAGTAGTTCCAGCCGCGGTGCTTCAGGCCCTTGGCCGCCACAATGAGCTGGTCGCCGGTGGTAACGGCCGAGCGCCGCCAGCGGCGTAGCAATGGCGCGGAGAAAAAGCCCACCAGCGCACGCTTCACGAAAACGGGATTGATGAACAGCGCGTAGGCCACGAAGAGCTTGTAGGCCAGGATGATGAAGTACACCGTCCAGAAGGCAACGAAAAGGCTCTTGCCCAGGAAGGTGCCGGTGAATTCGGTGCCCTCGAAGAGCGCGGCATGGCCCACAAGGAAGTACACCAGCGGGGCCATCACGGCCAGGAAGATGCCGTCCAGGAACGAGGTGAACGTGATCACGGTGATGCTCGCCCCGGTATCGATTCCCTCGCGGCTCAGGAACCAGATGGCGAAGAAGAACCCGCCCCCGATCATGCCCGGGGCCAGTGCGCTGGCAAACTCCCACAGCATGATCACCACGAATGCGCGCGCCCAGTTCAACTTCAGGTCGGTGAGATGGCGGATGCGGAGCATGTACATCCAGTCGCGCACCACTAAGCTGCCCAAGGCAAGGATCATCCAGTAGGTGGTGTTCCAGGTCCACTCCACGCGCTCCAACGCCCCGAGGTCCGCCGTGCGCCAGATCAAGATGGCGGTGATGCCCAGTCCGATCACCACGGGTGCCAGCATCTTGGTGATGCTGAAGTTCTTCAGGAGGTGGGCCTCATCCTTCACCATGGCCGCAGTGTTTGCGGGCGGCAGGTCGGGGGCGTTCATCCTTCAGGCCAGTTTCGTCCTTGGATGGTGCAGCACGTGCTTCAATTCGTGCCCTCGCGGCGCTTGAGTTCGTCGCGCAACTTGCTGGCACCCTCGTAATCCTCCGCGTCAATGGCCTCTTGGAGCATTTTCCGCAGGTCTTCCGGACTGGCGGAACGAAGGTTCGTCCTGGGCTCCGGCGTTTCCTGCGCCGCCGTGCCGGGGTTTTCATGTTCCTCTTCGCCCTCCTCCATCTTCAGCCCTGCAGCCGCCAGGATGAACTCGTAGGTGTAGATGGGGCATGCAAAGCGCAGGGCCAGCGCGATGGCATCGCTGCTGCGCGCGTCCACCTCCACGGTGCGTCCATCCTGCTCCAGCACGAGCTTGGCGTGGAAGATCCCTTCCACCAGGTCGTTGATCACCACTTCCACCAGCTGAATGCCCAGCTCATCGCAGAAGTTCTTGAACAGATCGTGCGTAAGGGGCCGCGCCGGCCGGATGTTTTCCACCTGGATGGCGATGGCCTGGGCCTCCACGCCACCGATGATAATGGGCAAGCGCCGGTCGCCGTGCAGCTCCGAGAGGATCAGTGCGTAGGCCCCTGCGTGGGTATGGCTGTACGTGATGCGCAGGAACTTCAGCTCTACCTTTTCCATGTTGTGCGGCGGGGCGGTGAAGTTAAGGGGCGGGATCCTTGCTGGCCCAATTGCCGGTCGGGAGCGTGCCCATCCGCCTTGTGCCCCGGCCTTACATCCGCACCACCATCACCCGGCCGACCAGGGCGCCCGTGGATGTGTTGACCTCCACCCAATAGGCTCCTGCAGGCAATGGTGACAAGCTGGTCACTGTGGCCATACCGCTCTTTTCCCCAAGGATTGCTCCCTGCCACACCATCCGCCCTGCCGGGTCACGGAAAACGACCGACAGGCCGCCGGGATCATCCAGGTTGCCCGGCAAGGCGAAGTTCAGTTCATTCCCGAATGGGTTGGGCCATGCGGCCAGTACTCCACCATGGCCGCACGGGGCAAGCGGCATTGCCGCGAACAGCCCTGCCGTGCCGTTGATGTCCACTTGCTTGATGCGATAGTAGCTGATGTCGCCCGGAAGCGGGGCCCGGTCCACGAAGCGGTAGTGCCGCATTTGGTATGAATTGCCGCTGCATGCCACCGTGCCCACATCTTCCCAATGCTCCGCATCGGCGGACCGCTGCACCGTGAACCAGGCGCAATCCTGCTCGGAGGCGGTGGCCCACTCGATCAATGCGCCCTCATCACCGCAGGTGGCAGACGCACCCACCATGGTCACCGGCAAGGGGCCGCAATCAGCCACGTAGGTCTTTATGCTGGGAACCTGCACGTCGTGAATGCCCTGCCGGTACCAGCGGCCATATACGCGCCCGTCTATGGCCGTGGCCCTGTGGAAGCCGATGCGCGCCCGCCAGGCCGGATGCCCGGTGATGCCTGCCGGGGTGGACAGCACCTGCTTCAGCAGCACGCCCGGCAAGCCGCTGTCCGTCCAAGAACTTTGCACACCGCTGAAGGCTGTGCTGTTGTTGTCAAAAAAGTTGGTGGGCACGGCAGGGCCATGACCGGCCACTTCCCACACCAGCCTCACGTTGCAGCGGCCCATGGTGCTGCGCGCCCATTGCCCAATGCCCCACTGGCAATCACTTTGGAACGTGCCGTTGCCGGTGCGCACCGGGGTGGTGAGGTTGCTGCGGTACTGGAAAGTGGGCATGTGCAAGGGCCTGCCAACGTTGCCCATGTATAGTGCCGCTCCGCCGGCATTCGCGAATGACGAACCGGTGAACTGCTGCATGCCTGCGGCAATGTCGCTGTAACCGTCGCCGTTCACATCGCCCGCCAAGGCCACGCTCGTCCCAAGCTCATTGCCCAAGCTGTTGCCCAACACGGACCAATCGGCGGCACCCGCCAATCCCCCGGCTGAACCCAAGTACACCTCCACGGCGCCACCATCCACGTAAAGCCAGTCCTTCATGGCCGACCCGATCACCACATCGCCGTAGCCGTCACCGTTCACATCGCCGGCGGCAGAGACGGAGTTGCCCACCATGTCCCCGTCCAATACACCGCCCACGGACCACGCTGGGCTTGCCTGCAGGCCGGTGAAGGCGGAACCAAGGTACACATATGCACCGCCCTTTTGGGTTCCTCCGATGTGGTAGGCACCGATCACCACATCACCGTAACCGTCGCCGTTCACATCGCCTGCAAAGCTCACGCAATTGCCGAATTCATCGCCATAGTTGGCGCCATATCCTGCCCAATCCGGGGTTGCGGACAGGCCGGTGGCCGAGCCGTGGAACACGAATGCCCCTCCCCTGTTGGCCCCGCCATCCGCAGTGTGCTCGTAGTAATTGTCGCCGATGATCACGTCGTCGTAGCCATCGCCGTTCACATCGCCCGCAAGGGATACACTGGTGCCGAATGCACTGGTATTGCTCGGTGAATGCTGTTGGCTTACCACGCTCCAACTGGCCGTTGCCGGCAGGCCTGTCCCGGAGCCATGGAACACGTACGCCCCGCCTTCACCGGTGCCGGGGGCGTTCACCTGCGTGTAGGCCCCGATGATCACGTCGCTGTATCCGTCACCGTTCACGTCGCCAGCACTGGAGAGGCTATAGCCGAACCGGCTTTCCGTCTGCGGGCCCGTCTTGGTCCATGACGCCGATGCGGACAAGCCGCTGGCCGAGCCCAGGAAGAGGTAGGCCTTGCCGCGCCATTGGTTGGTAATGCCGTTTGGCCAAGCCGGCGCGCCCACCAGCACATCGCTGTAGCCGTCGCCGTTCACATCGCCGGCGGAGGCCACGCACAGCCCGAACCCGTCATTGACGTTCTCTCCCTGCTTGGTCCACGAAGGTGCCGCAGGCAGCCCGGTGGCGGAGCCGAGGAACAACATCACCACCCCTTTGTCCATGCTGCTGCCCGGCATGCCCACCAGCAGGTCGCTGTAACCGTCCGCGTTCACATCACCCGCACTGGCCACGCATTCACCCATGCGTTGGTAATTGGCCGCTCCTTGCACGCTCCATGATGCCGTTGCGGCGGGCAGGTCGGGGGCGCCATGGTACACTTTTGCCACGCCCCAGCCATTTTGGTCCGGCGCAGCAAGCAGCAGGTCGCTGATGCCATCGCCGTTCACATCGCCGGCCGGTGCCACGGCGGCACCAAAGCGGCCGGCGGCGGCGGATCCCGAAATGGAGATCAACCGGTGTGCCAAATCCAGGGCAATGGTGGCATCGCCCCGGTATAGCTGCACCTTGCCCAAGTTGGAGGAAGCGCCCGGGCTGCCCACCAAGATGTCGGAATAGCCATCACCGTTGGCATCACCCGCCAAGGAAACGGAACTGCCCATGCGCTCCGTGGAAGTCCCGTTCAAGATGGTGGCCGGTGTGCCCACCAACGCCGTGCCCACCGCCGTGCCGGTAAACACATGCACGGCACCGTTGCCTCCGGTGGTGCCCGGCGCGCCCACCACCAGGTCGGCATAGCCGTCCCCGTTCATGTCACCGGCACTGGAAACACTGAGCCCGAAGTTGGCGGAGCCGACGCCTTGCTGCACACTGCTGGCCGTAGCGCCCAAACCCGTTCCGGCGTTGCCGCGAAACAGATGTACCGCGCCGTTGTTGGATGTGGGTATCTTGGGCTGGTACGGTGCGCCGATGGCCGCATCGCTGCAGCCATCGCCGTTCAGGTCTCCGGCGCCGGCCACGCAATAGCCCAATTGGGCGTTGGCCACCGCTCCCGCAAAGGACCACCCAAGCGCAAGCGTTGCGGCGGCCCCGTAATAGCAGTAGGCCTTTCCCTGGGCAGTGCCCGAAGTATTGTACTTCGGTGCACCCACCAGCAGGTCGCTGAAGCCGTCGCCGTTCACATCGCCCGCCAAGGCAACGGACCATCCAAACTCACAGCCGGACTGGCTGTTGCCCAGCAGCGTATACGCAGGGCCGGCCGCCAAGCCCGCCGCAGCACCAAGAAATACCAATGCACGGCCACTGCCCGCAAGGCCCGGAGCACCAATGGCCACGTCACTGTAGCCGTCCGCGTTCACATCCCCGGCGCTGCTCACGCTGAAACCCACGCGGGCATTGCCTGCCGTGCCCTGGTAACTCCATGCGGCAGTGGCTGAAACGCCTGTGGCCGAACCAAGGAACAACTGCGCCTTTCCCGCGTTGGCGAAGGGCGTGTTCCAAAAAGGTGAGCCAACGAGCACGTCGCTGTAGCCATCGCCGTTCACATCGCCCGCCGTGGCCACGCTGTAACCGAAGCTCTCACCTGCCTGGGTGCCCGCGACCTCCAGGTTGGCCGTGGATGAAAGTGGATCGATGGTGACCGGGTAGGCCGCATCGTCATCCTGCACGGCCAGCACCAGTTCCCCCGCTTCCAACCGCATGGACGACGGCAACACCCGGCCGCGCGCATCCCACGCTTTCAGCCCGTTGTAGCGGATCATCGGTACCAAGGCCATTGCATGCGCATCAATCCGGTGAAAAACCACTTCAGCCGGTGATACCTGGATGGCAAGCAAGCCACCGGAAAGCCGGAACCGCGCCTCCAACGGCCCATGCCCGGATGCCTTTTTCCGCACCACCAGGTCATGCCGCATGCCCGGCGCACTGTTCAGGTATTGCATCGAAAATTCGCCATGGTCCACCTCCAGCCTGTTTCCTTGCACCTTGCAGTTGGAAGGACCGCCCGTATGCAATTGCTCCCCGCTGCGGCCCAGTCCTGACAATGTGAAGCGGGCAAGGTCCGCACCACGGCCATGGGGCACTTCCATGCTGAAACCGTTCGCCGTGTACTCCACCCGGAGATCCTGTTCCGGATTGAAACTGGCATAGCCTCCGCGTTCGGGAACAATGGCATGCAGCCCGGCCGATCCGCAGATGGGGGCCGCCGCTTCACGCAGCGGCCCCTCTCCTTGGGCACTTTTGAAAGTGCATTGAACCCCTTGATGTTCCGTGTTGTGGCGCATGCCACAAATACCCAAACCCATGGGCATGCACCACCAGGCCACGGCTACCCCTAGCCCCATTATCCATGGTTGCAGCCTGGCACGGATCATCTTGGAGCCACCAAAGTACCCCATACGCTCCCCTGCCCGCACCGCTCCGTGATGGAACGTTGGGCTTGGTGCATACCGGCCAAGCTGCTTTGGGCATGGCCTGCGCAGCACACGTGCTTTCCCCTGCTTCCTACCTTCGGCACATGCAATTCCCGCTTTCCGCGGCCGGCGGCGCCTTGGCGATGGCGTTCACCGGCCTGATGGCCTTGGCCCCACAGCCCGCTCCCGCCCAACAAACGCCAGACGCATCCCGGATCCTGCACCAAATGGAAAAGTTGCCCGTGGTAGGCACGGTGCTTTACGTGGCCGCCCATCCCGATGATGAAAACACCAAGCTCATCGCTTGGTTGGCCAACGGGAAGAAAGTGCGTACCGGCTATTTGAGCCTTACCCGCGGCGACGGCGGCCAGAACCTCATCGGCCCGGAGCTCGGCGATGCCCTGGGGATCATCCGCACCGAGGAACTGCTGGCGGCAAGGCGCATCGATGGCGGCGAGCAGTTCTTCACCCGTGCCGTGGACTTCGGCTACAGCAAGGACGCAAAGGAAAGCTTTGAAAAATGGGGCCACGACGCCATCCTGGGCGATGTGGTCCGCGTGATCCGCACCTTCCGCCCGGACATCATCATCACCCGCTTCCCGCCGGACCGCACCGCCGGGCACGGCCACCACGAGGCCAGCGCCATCCTGGCCCGCGAGGCCTTTGACCTGGCCGGCGACCCGAAAGCTTACCCTGAACAGATCCAGCAAGGCCTGGAACCCTGGCAACCGCGCCGCCTCTTTTTCAACGGAAGCACGTGGTGGAAAAAAGACCTGGCGGAATATGCCGGGACCCACGACGACTGGTTCACCGTGGATGTGGGCGGCTTCGACCCGCTGCTGGGCGAGAGCTATACGGAGATCGCCGGCCGCAGCCGCAGCATGCACAAGAGCCAGGGCTTCGGCGCACCGGAAACGCGCGGGGAGCAGCTGGAATACCTGCACTTCGAGAAAGGTGACAAACCGAAAGGCAAGGACATTTTCGCCGGCATCGACATGGCTTGGAGCCGGGTGAAAGGCGGCGGGGCCGTGGCCGGGGCCGTGGATGAGCTCCTGGCCCGGTACAACCAGCGCCATCCCGAAGCCAGTGTGCCCGCGTTGGGCCGCGTGGCCGCCGCAACGGACGCCCTGCCACCCTCGCCCTGGAAGGACTACACCAGAAAGCGCATTGACCAACTGCTGCTGGATGCCACGGGCACCGTGGTGGAAGCACTGGCTGACGTACCGCAGGTGGTGACCGGCGATTCGCTCCAGGCGGAACTCGCCGTGCTTACACGAAGCAGCTCCCCGGTGAAGGTGGAACTGCCAACCACGGCACCGGCCTCCTTGCAGGAAAACGTGCCCTGGAAAAAATCCGTGGGGCTGAAGGCCGCCAATACGCCGGACCAGCCCTATTGGCTGAAAATGGTTCACGGCAACATGTACAGCATCGCCGATCCATCCTTGATCGGCCTGGCAATAACTCCGCCCCTGCTGCAAGTGCCCTATACGTTGCATTTTGAGGGAGGGACCCTGGTACGGGGCACCGTGCCGGTGATCCACCGCACCGTGGACCGCGTTAAAGGCCAGCTGGAACAAACCTGCGAAGTGGTACCGCCGGTAACGCTCTTCGCCAGCCCGGGGGTACTGATGGTGAAGGATACCAATGCCGTGGAACAGATCGGCGTGGAAGCCAACATGGACCTCGCCAAGCCGGAGGTGATCGCGGAAATGGCGGAAGGATGGGACTTCCTGCCCGCGCATCAATTCCTCGCGCCCATGAAGCAGGGCGACCGCTCCGGTGCGGCGCTCCGGGTAGTGCCACGCGGGGCCGACAGGCGCACCCTGCCGTACCTGCGCATCGGGAATGTCGATCATTCCGGCCCCACCAACCTCACCCGGCGCATCATCCAATACGACCACATTCCGCAACGCTCCTGGTATTCACCTGCAACCTTCGCCGCCGTGCCCGTCGACGTGAAGGTGAACGCCAAGCGCGTGGGCTACATCATGGGCGCCGGCGATGAGGTGCCGAAAGCACTGGAGCAACTGGGGCTCATCGTGGAAACGATCGACCCAAAAACAGCAACCACCCCGGAACTGGAGCGCTATGACGCGATCGTGACGGGCATCCGGGCCTACAACACCGATCCGGCCTTGAAGGAACTGAACCCGCTGCTGATGGACTTTGTGAAACAGGGCGGCACGCTGGTAGTGCAATACACCACGCTCAGCAAGGACATGGTGTTGCCCGATTCGCTCATCGGCCCCTATCCGTTCAAGATCACGCGCAACCGCGTAACCGTGGAAGATGCGCCACCCACCTTCATTGATCCCGCAAGCCCGTTGTTGAACACGCCGAACAAGATCAGCCAGGCCGACTTTGCCGATTGGGTGCAGGAACGGGGCCTGTATTTCCTGGGCGGCCTGGACCCGCACTACAAAACCTTGATCAACTGGAACGACCCCGGCGAGCAACCGCTGGATGGCGCGTTGGTCACTTGTGATTACGGCAAGGGGCGCTATGTGTACACGGGCATCAGCTTCTTCCGGCAGCTGCCCGCAGGCATTCCCGGAGCTTACCGTTTGTTCGCCAACCTCGTTTCCAAAAGACAGTGATGCCGGGTGAAAGGGATGGCATTCACGAAATGACCTTTTTGCCGGTGCCCGCCTTTCTAACTTCGTACCGGCCATGAACACCACAACCACTGCATCGCCCGTATCGCAGCTCGCGGAGCATCTCACCGGATCGGAGATCATCCGCATCGCCGGCGAGATCAATGCCCGCATCGCCAAGGGAGAGAAGATCCACAACCTCACCATCGGTGATTTCAGCCCTGAAGTTTTTCCCTTGCCCGAGCGGTTCCGCGAACTGATCCAGCAAGCCTATGGCGATGGGCTGAGCAACTATCCGCCCGCCAACGGCGTGCTGGCGCTGCGCCAAGCCATCAGCACCGCCATCAAGCAGGGCCAAGGCTTGGAATACGGGCCGGACGACATCCTCATTGCGGGCGGGGCAAGGCCCTTGATCTACGCCACCTACAGGGCGGTGGTGGACCCTGGCGACCGCGTGGTATACCCCACGCCAAGCTGGAACAACAACCACTATGCCTACCTGCTTGGCGCTGAAAAAGTGGAAGTGGAAACCAGCGCGGCCAACCGCTTCCTGCCCACCGCGGATGAACTGCGGCCGCACTTGGACGGGGCCGCGCTGCTCGCCCTTTGCTCCCCGCTGAACCCCACCGGCACCTCCTTCACAAGTGAACAACTGGAAGCCATTTGCGACCTGGTGCTGGAAGTGAACAAGCGCCGCACTTCGGGCAGGCCGCTGTACGTGATGTACGACCAGATCTACCAGGAACTGGTGCTGCGCGGCACCAAGCATGTGGACCCCGTGTCCCTTCGGCCCGCCATGCGCCCATACACCATTTACGTGGACGGGCTTTCAAAATCCTTGGCGGCCACCGGCGTTCGGGTGGGATGGGCGTTCGGGCCATCCGTGGTGATCCGCAAAATGGCCTCCATCCTGGGGCATGTGGGCGCTTGGGCACCCAAGCCCGAACAAGTGGCCACGGCGCGCTTCCTTGGCGAGCAGGCTTGCCGCGACGCGGTGCTTCGCCATCGCGCCATGGTCAGCGAACGCGTCAATGGCTATCACGAAGGCTTTCAGCGCTTGAAACGCGAAGGCTACCCCGTGGACTCGATCCCCGCGCAAGGCGCCATTTACCTCTCCGCCCGCATTGCCATCCGCGGCCGCACCACGGCGGACAACAAGGTGCTCAACGATGCCTCCGACGTTACTTACTACCTCATTGAAAAAGCGGGCGTTGGCATTGTGCCCTTCCTTGCCTTCGGCAACCGCAGGGACAGCGATTGGTTCCGGCTATCGGTCGGAACCACGCGCATGGAAATGGTACCGGAGGTGATCGAAGGCATCCGCAAAGCCATCGACGGGCTGAAATGAGGACAGGGGCGCACGGTGAAGGAACAGACCTCCGCCCCATGCACGTTGCCTGCCCTGCATGCAGCGCGTAGATTGAACAGGACAGTCCGAAACTGAAGATCCCGCACATCCATGCACCTGCCGGACTGGATCATTCTCCTGGGCACCCTCGGCTTCATCACGGCTTATGGCGTTTGGAAAACCCGCAGCACCCGCGCAAGCGAGGACTTCCTGCGCGGCGGCGGCGATGCGCGCTGGTGGGGCGTGGGCCTGAGCGTAATGGCCACCCAGGCCAGCGCCATCACCTTTCTGAGCACACCCGGGCAAGGCTTTGCGGACGGCATGGGCTTCGTGCAGTTCTACTTCGGGCTGCCGCTGGCCATGCTGGTGATCAACCTGGTGTTCATCCCGCTCTACTACAAATGGAAGGTGTTCACCGCGTATGAATTCATCGGCAAGCGCTTTGACGGACGCACGCGCCTGCTCACTGCGGGGCTTTTCCTGGTGCAGCGCAGCATGGCGGCCGGCATCACCATCTACGCGCCCAGCATCATCCTGAGCAAGGTGCTGGGCTGGCCGCTCTCCTGGACCTGCCTGTTCATCGGCGTACTGGTGATCATTTACACCACCACCGGCGGTGCGAAGGCCGTGGGCGTTACGCACAAGCAGCAAATGGCCGTGATGATGGCCGGCCTTTTCATCGCCTTCGGTCTCACCGTTCATTACATCGGCCAGGCCATGAACTTCGGCGAAAGCCTGAAACTGGCCGGTGCCTTGGGCAAGTTGAACATCATCGACCTCAGTTTCGACCCCTCGGACAAGTACACCCTCTGGAGCGGCTTGATCGGCGGTTTCTTTCTTCAGCTATCCTACTTCGGCACCGATCAAAGCCAGGTGCAGCGCTACCTCGGCGGCCAAAGCATGCGGCAGGCCAAGCTCGGCCTCCGGATGAACGCCTTGCTGAAGATCCCCTTGCAATTCTTCATACTGCTCACCGGCGTGCTGGTTTTCGTGTTCTACCTGCTCCATGCATCGCCCTTGCATTGGAACGGCACCAACGTGGAAGCAATGCACCAGTTGGAAGCGCATGGAACGGCGCACAACAACGTGCGGGAGATGGAACAACAGCACTCCCTGAACGACCAAAGGATCGCCGCGCTCACCCGGGATTGGATAGCCGCCGAACGCGAAGGGCTGGCACAAAAGCAGGAAATGGCCACAGCGGAACTGAAGCAGGCCTTGGCCAACGATGCCGCACTGCGCGGCAAATACACGGCCACGTTGAAGCAGGCGTTGCCGCACCGCGAGGCCAATGACAAGGACTACATCTTCATCTCCTACATCATGGACCACCTGCCCATGGGCGTGATCGGCCTGCTGCTGGCCATGATCTTCAGTGCGGGCATGAGCAGCACCAGCGCGGAACTGAGCGCACTGGCCACCACCGGCGTGGTGGACGTGCTCCCCAAGCGCGCCTCAGATGCGCACCAAGTCCGGCTGGGCCAATGGGCCACCGTGTTCTTCGGGCTGCTGGCCCTGGCATTTGCGGCCCTCTTCTCCCTCTTTGAAAACCTGATCCAGGCGGTGAACATCCTCGGCTCACTGTTCTACGGCACCATCCTCGGCATCTTCCTGGTTGCCTTCTTCCTTAAGCGCGTGCAAGGCACTGCGGTCTTCATTGCCGCGCTGATCGCCCAAACCGCGATCTTCATCATCCACTTTTCCGGCCTGGAGATCGCCTTCCTCTGGTACAACCTGATCGCACCGGCCATCACCGTAATACTGTCGCTCCTATTGCAGGCGCTGCTGCCCGCTTCGCCCCCCCGTGCCAGCGGAACGCATGCATGAAAAAAGCCCCGGCCTTGCACGGCACGGGGCTTTTCAGGACTTCGGGCAACAGGATTATTTGCCCGCCCACTCCTTCAGCAGGGCCTCGTTCTTTTTCACATAGGCCATGTCACCGGCTTTCTTTGCCGCTTCCATGCTTTGCTGTGCCGTGGCAGCGGCTTCCTTCATCAGGCCGTTTGCCGCTTGTGCACGCGCCAACGTGTGGATGTAGTAGAACTTGGGGTCCATCTTCACCGCCTTGGAGGCCCAATCCAGCGCCTCCTTGGTCATTACCTTCCTGTCCAGTGCAAAGCTTGCACTGCTGTTGTAGGCACCGGCCTTGATGTCCGGCTTGGACATGGCCTCCTTGATGTTGGCAATGCCCTGTTCCGTGGCATCCGCCTTGATCGTTACGCTCACGCGGGTCTTATCCCAGCGAATGTCCATCCGGGCCTGGTCGTCCTTCACGTCATCAAAGGAGATGGTCAGCGTTTCGGTGAACTCGCAAGGCTCCACCTTCGCCTTCATGCGCATGGCGTCCTGGGCTTCCTTGTAATCCCCTTCGCCCCAAAGCTCGGTGTTCTTGTTGAAGATGAGCACCCAGTATTCCTTGTCCGGGATGGCGAACATGGAGTACTTGCCTTTCTCCAACTTGTTGCCGTCGATCACTACCGGGCCGTCAAATTCAATGGTCGTGTTCATGTTTGCCCCAAGGCGCCACAGCTTGCCAAACGGCAGCATGTCGCCAAAAACCTGGCGGCCGCGCACGCTGGGGCGCGAGTAATCAACATCCACCTTGGTGAGGCCGATCACCTGTTCCACCTCGCCGTGCGGGCTGGTTTTGGGCAGGTCCTGTGCAGATGCGTAAACACCGATGGCCGCTGCGGCCACCGAAAGAAAAAAGCGGTTCATGAGGGTATGGTTTGGAAAGGCACGAAGGTACGGACACTTGCCAGATATGCCCGGGGCACGGGACATGCCCTTCCAACGCCCTGCGAGGCGGGTGCCAGCGGTACGAACCGGGGTTTACGCCACTTTCAACTGGCTCATGCGCGAGCGTTCAAACTTCTCGCGGGCATAGCTCAGCGTGATGCGCAGTTCCGAAGGCCGCTCATTGCTGCTGGGCAGCTCGTACATGGCGTCCGTCATGATGGCCTCGCAAATGCTGCGCAGGCCCCGTGCGCCCAGTTTGTAATCAATGGCGCGGTCCACGATGAAGTCCAGCACCTTCTTGTCAAAGGAGATCTTTACACGGTCCATCTCGAACAACTTGATGTATTGCTTCACCAAGGCATTCTTGGGTTCGGTGAGGATGCGCCGCAAGCTGTCGCGGTCCAGCGGGTCCAAGTAGGTAAGCACCGGGAAGCGGCCGATCAGTTCGGGGATCAACCCATAGGAACGCAGGTCGGTGGGCGCCACATATTGCAAGAGGTCCTCATCGTTCACCCGGGCGGCCTTGCTGGCGCTGTAGCCCATGGCACTGCTCTTTACGCGGCGTGCAATGATCTTCTGGATGCCGTCGAAGGCGCCGCCGCACACAAAGAGGATCTTGCGCGTGTCCACTTGGATCAACTTCTGCTCGGGGTGTTTGCGGCCGCCTTGGGGCGGTACGTTCACCACGGAGCCTTCAAGCAGTTTCAGCAGGGCCTGTTGCACGCCTTCGCCGCTTACGTCCCGCGTGATGCTGGCGCTGTCGCCCTTGCGGCTGATCTTGTCGATCTCATCGATGAAAACAATGCCGCGCTCCGCTTTGCTTACATCATAGTCCGCAGCCTGCAACAGGCGGCTCAGGATGCTCTCCACGTCCTCGCCCACATAGCCCGCCTCGGTGAGCACCGTGGCATCGGCAATGGCAAAGGGCACGTTCAGCATTTTGGCAATGGTCTTGGCCAGCAATGTTTTGCCGGTGCCCGTTTCGCCCACCAGGATGATGTTGCTCTTCTCGATCTCCACATCGTCGTTGGGGGAGACCTTTTGCATCAGCCGCTTGTAGTGGTTGTACACGGCCACGCTCAACACTTTCTTGGCTTCATCCTGCCCAATGATGTATTCATCGAGGTAGGCCTTGATCTCCGCCGGTTTTTGCAGCACAAGGCTGCCTTCCATCTCCGAACGGTCGCGCTGGCTGAGCTCCTCCGCAATGATGTTCTGCGCCTGCGCGATGCAACTGTCGCAGATGTGCCCGGTGATGCCTGCGATCAGCACGTTGGTGTCCTGCTTGTCGCGCCCGCAGAACGAGCATTTGATGTCCTTCTTTTCCATGGTCGGGGAAGCTCGCGCCTGTACTACGGCAAATGAACGTGCGAAGATACGTCACCCCGGCAAGGCCGTTCAACCGCCCCGTGTAAAATGACCGATGCCGGCCCCGTCTTGCACGGGTACCGGCATCGGCACGGAGGTGCGGTTGCTTACTTGGTGTTGCGCACCAAGAGCTCGTCGATCATGCCGTAGGCCTTGGCCTCCTCGGCGATCATCCAATAGTCACGGTCGCCGTCCTTCTCCACGCGCTCAAACGGCTGGCCGCTGTGCGTGCTGATGATGTCGTACAGCTCCTTCTTCAACTTCAAGATCTCGCGCACGGTGATCTCCATGTCGATGGCCTGTCCCTCGGCGCCGCCCATTGGCTGGTGGATCATCACCCGTGCATGCTTCAGTGCGCTGCGCTTGCCCTTGGCACCGGCGCAGAGCAGCACCGCGCCCATGGAGGCGGCCATGCCGGTGCAGATGGTGGCCACGTCCGGCACGATGTATTGCATGGTGTCATAGATGCCCAAGCCGGCATACACGCCGCCGCCGGGGCTGTTCAGGTAGATCTGGATGTCCTTCTTCGGGTCCACGCTTTCCAGGAAGAGCAGCTGGGCCTGGATGATGTTGGCCACCTGGTCGTTGATCGCCGTGCCCAGGAAGATGATGCGGTCCATCATCAGGCGGCTGAACACGTCCATCTGCGCCACGTTCAACTGGCGCTCCTCGATGATGTACGGGGTGATGGAGGCCGAGATGTAGCTGTCCAGCGTGAGGCTGTTGATGTTGCGGTGCTTTACCGCGTACTTCCGGAATTCGTCGGTCGGGATCATGGGCGTGTTGCTGTATGTGGACGTGCAAGTTGCACAAATGCTTCAAGCGGTGCGCGCCAAGATCAGGAATTCCTCGAACGGCACGTGTTTGTCCCTTGGGCTGAGCATGGCCTTGAAGTGGGCGATGAGCTTGTGCTCCACAATGCTGTCGCGCATCTTGCGCACCTGGTCGCGGTCGCTGAGCATGCGCCCCGCCATTTCCTGGAGCTTCTCCCCTTCAGGAGCGGGAATGCCGTACTGGGCAAACTGGTCGCGCATGTATTGCTTGGCAAATTCATTGATCTCCTCGCCTTTTGCCTCCAGGCCGTACTTCTCGAGGATGCGGTCTTCCAGCAGTTGCTTCTTCAAGCCTTCGGCATAGCCCGCATAGCCTGCCTCCAATTCTTCCGGGGTGATCGGTTTTTCGCTGGTAAAGGAGATCCAGCGTTTCAGGAACTCGTCCGGCAGTTCAATGGCCGCCTTGTCCGCCAATGCACGCATCACCAAGCGCTTGTAGATCCGCTCGCTGTCGCGGCGCAGCATGCCTTCCAAACTTTCCTTCACCTTGGCCCGGAATGCCGCCTCGTCCGCCACGGCGCCTTCGCCAAACACGCGGTCAAACAATTCCTGCCCCACTTCCATGGGCTGCATCCGCTTGATCTCCGCAATGCGGAACAGCATGTCCCCCTTCAGGCCATGCACGGCATCGTGGTCCACGCCCAGCATCTTGGCCAGGTCGTCGTGCCCCTTGCTCACTTTGTGCGGGTCCACCTTCACACCATCGCCAACGGCCTTGCCCGCCAAGGAGCTCCGCGTGGCCTCATCCTCCAGGTCCTCCATGGTGATGGTGGTGCGGTTCATCAGGCCGCCTGGTTTGATCTCCCCGGTTTCATCCAGCTCGATCAGATCACCGATCACCATGTCCTTCCCGTCCACCGCGGCAGCATCGGCCAACGTGCCGTAACGCCGCTGCATGTCCGCCACTTCCTTGTCCAGCAACGCGGCATCCACGTCCACCACGGGCATTTCCACACCGAGCTTGTCGCTCATCTCCACTTCAATGGCGGGTGCCATGCCCACTTCATACTGGAAATTGAACTCACCGTGCGCTTCCCAATCGTTGTCCATCGCCTCGTTCCGCGGGAGCGGCTGGCCCAGCACGCGCAATTTGTTCTCTTCGATGTACTTGCGCAGGTTCTCGTCGATCAGGCGCTCCACTTCGTTCACCAGCACGGAGCGGCCGATGCGCTTCTTGACAATGGACATGGGCACTTGGCCGGGCCGGAACCCCGGCCAAGCCGCCGTTTTGCGCTGTTGCTTGAGCACTTTGTCAACGGCGGGCTCGTAGTCTGCCGGGGCAAGCTTGAGCTTCAAGGTGGCCGTTAAGGTGCCGGTTTCTTCTCGTTCAATGTTCATGGGTAAGGGATCGGTATGCGGATTGGCCCCTTGGGCCCGGTTGCCACTGCACTGAAGTACGGACGGGGGGACTCGAACCCCCACACCTCACGGTACTGGCTCCTAAGACCAGCGCGTCTACCAATTCCGCCACGTCCGTGCATCCTGCGTCCAACTTGCCCAAAGGGGCGGCAAAGATAGCTTTCATCAGGGGTGGATTACCTTCGCGGCCCCGCCATGAAACGTGCCGATCCCGCCGAGATCCCCATTCCTGAACTGCACGGCTACCTCACGGGGGGCATCGGCCCGCGGCCCATCGCATTGGCCAGCACCATCGATGCGCAGGGGCGCCCCAACCTCAGCCCGTTCAGTTTCTTCAATGCATTCGGCGCCAATCCGGGCATCCTCATTTTCAGCCCGGCACGCCGCGGCCGCGACAACACCACGAAGCACAGCTACCACAACGTGAAGGCCGTGCCCGAGGTGGTGATCAACGCCGTTACCTGGTCCATGGTGCAGCAAGTTTCCGTGGCCAGCGGCGAGTTCCCGGAAGGCATCAACGAATTCGAAAAATCGGGCCTCACGCCCGTGGCCTCGGAAAAGGTGCGTCCCTTCCGCGTAAATGAGAGCCCCGTGCAGTTTGAGTGCAAGGTGCTGCAGGTGATCGAGACCGGCACCGGCGGCGGTGCCGCAAACCTGGTGGTGTGCGAAGTGGTGATGGTGCACGTGGACGAGGCCGTGCTGGGGCCGGACGGCAAGATCGACCAGCGCAAGATCGACCTTGTGGGGCGCATGGGCGGCCCCACCTACTGCCGCGCGCACGGCGATGCGCTCTTCGACCTTGCCCAGCCCAACCAGCACGTTGGCGTAGGCGTGGATGCGCTGCCGGCCCGCGTGCGCAACAGCAGCATCCTTACCGGCAACGACCTTGGCATGTTGGGCAGTGCGCTGCACCTGCCGGATGAAACCGCCGTGAACGAATTCAAGCTCACCGAGCTCGCGGACCTGTTCATCGGCCTGCAGGACAAGCCCGCGGAGCTGGAGCGCACCCTGCACGAAAGAGCCAGGCAATTGCTGGCCAACGGGCACAAGGAGGAAGCTTGGAAAACACTGCTCGCGTTCAACGAACGATAATCAAAACAAAGCCTTGGAAGGCATACGAAGATGGCATCAGTAACGATCAATGGCACGGTGAAAGCCGTGGGCAAAACCCAGCAGATCAGTGACAAGTTCAGCAAGCGCGAACTGGTGATCACGGAAACCGGCGGCCAGTTCCCCCAGCACATCCCGGTGGAATTCACGCAGGGGGACACCAGCATGCTGGATCCCTTTGCCCCCGGCGACGAAGTGAGCGTAACCTGCTACGTGAACGGCCGCGAATGGACGCGTGACGGGGCCACGAAGTATTTCCTCAGCCTGAAGGGCAACCGCATCGAAAAGATCGGAGCCGCCCCGCAAGCGCGTCCATCCGCCGCTTCCGCGCCCCCGCCGCCTTCCATGGCCGACATGCCGCAGGCAAGCGAAGAGGACGACCTGCCCTTCTAAGGACGAATAAATCGCGCAACGCACTTGGCCGCGTGCAGTTGGCCACGCCCGTGGCCGGCTACACCCTGCGCCCCTTCCACTTTGGGCGCACCACCAAGGATGCCGCAGCGATCACCGGTGCGTACAGGTGGAATGCGGCGTAGCCCAACGTACAACGCAAAACGCCCAGGCGTGGCGGCGCCGTTGCGCCGGCCGCATTCTGGAACCGGTGTACTTCCCGCACCAAGGCCGTGATGGGCAGCAGCCACAGCAACCAGGCCGTCGTCAACAGCATCAGGCTGGCACCAAAGTTTTGCGCCATCCGGTCGCGCACGCCGAAGGCACCGGTTACAAAGAGCAGGAACCAAGGCCAGAGCAGCCCGGCCATTGCCACCCATTTCCACGCACCGCCCACGCCACGCATTTTACCGGCCCAGCGCAGCCGTTGCCGCCAAAAAGCCCGGAAGCCCCTTTCTGCTTCCACGCGCACAAGCACCTCAGGTTGCAGCAGGTAGTGCACCTTTCTGCCCGTCTTCAACATGCGCCGCAACAGGAAAACATCATCGCCGCTGGCCCATTTCTCGCCTGCATATCCGCCAACCGCTTGGAACGCCGATCTCCGGAACGCCATGTTCGCGCCATTGGCAAGCATCGGGGCCCCTTGCAGGGCCGTGCCTGCCGCCATGCCCATGAGTGCAGCCTGTTCCTCGGCCTGCAACGCCTGAAGCACTCCCTCCGTGCCGATCGTGGCCACGGGCATCAACAGCATGCCGGGCGCCTGTGCCGCAACGCAGTCCATGATCGCCCGCACGCGCCCCGGGCCGCAGCGGGCGTCCGCATCCGTGAGCACCACCCATTCGCCACGCGCTTCCGCCACGCCCTGCGTGATGGCGGCCTTCTTGCCCTCCCCGGTACATTCGATCAACCGCAGGCCCGGCCAAGTGCGCGCCATGCTGCGCACCAACGCGGCCGTGCCATCCGTGCTGCCATCGTTCACCACCAGCACTTCCAGCATCTCTTTGGGCCACGCTTGCGCATGCAGGTCCTGCAACAAAGGTGTCAACGTTTCCCCCGCATTGCGCGCCGGAACAACAACGCTCACCTGTTGCGGTTCCGCAGCGGCGGCAACATCGCCGTTCCGCCAACCTTTGGCAAAAGTGTCCTTCCAACCGGTGATCACCAATGCGTGCACCATGCCACCGCCGAAAGCTGCCAGGCATAGCAGCAGGTACAGGCTCATGGTTGCGTGCGGATGCGTGCAACCAACAAGATCAACGCGCCTGCGGCGGCGGGAAGCGCAATGTTCGCCGCCCACACCCCGAACGATGCCAACAGCACCATGGCCGGATGGGCGCCCAACGGGGCAAGCAAGGCCACGGCAACGGACCCGCGCACGCCAAGCTCGCTCAGCATCATGGTGGGCACCAGGGTGGTGAACAAGTAGATCACCGGCACCAGCGCGGCGGAATCCGCCCAAGAAATACCGGCAAGCACCACCAACAACAAGATGTATTGCACGGCGAACACGGCATAGCGGGCCACGCTCATCATCAACACGGCCAGGAGCTGGCGGACCGTGTAAAGCTCCAGCACTTTCGCTGCCTCACCCGTTCTTCGCGGCAATGGCAGGCGCAACAGCATCCGGCCAAGTAACCGCGGATTGAAAAAGAGCACCAACGCAGCCACTGCGCAAAGGGCTGCAAATGCTGCAACGGACATCCCGGCCCATGAACGATCCGGGGATCGCCACACCATGCAGGCCATTGCTCCCAGCACGATGGTGGTGGTGAACTGTGCCATGCTTCCCAGCATGGTGGCGATGCCTCCGGTCCAGCGGTGCTCCGGCGCCAGGAAGAGCACCCGCCCCACAGGCTCACCCGTGCGGTTGGGCGTGAGCAGACCGGTGGCCGTACCTGCCAGCGTTGCCGAAAAGGCCCGGCGAAAGCCCAATTGTTCCACGGGAGCCACCAACCAGCGCCACTTTGCGGCCTCAATGCCCCAATTCACCGCAACCATGGCCAGCAGCACGGCCCACACCGGCCATTGCACCGCATGGATGGCGTGGTGCCAATTCCCCCATGCGGCACGCGTACCTTGGCCCGCGCCAAGCTGCACGCCGAGATAGACGCATGCGGCAAGGAAAATTCCCCAACGGACGAACAAGAGCGTGCGGCGCGGCATCAATTGGACCCAACGTGGAAACCTTAGCGACCAAAAATAGGCCTGCCGGGCAGCCTGCGGAAAGGATCATTCTGGGCATCGACCCAGGCACCACCGTAATGGGGTTCGGTGTGCTACGGCTGGAAGCAGCCAAAATGAACGTGTTGGAGGTGGATGCCATCCGCTTTCCCGCGGAAGACGACCACACGCTGAAATTGCGCGCCATCTTCCGCCGGATGCTGGCGATCATCGAAAAGCACCGGCCGGACGAACTGGCCATTGAAGCCCAGTTTTTCGGCAAGAACGTGCAGAGCATGTTGAAGCTGGGCCGGGCGCAGGGCGTGGCCATTGCCGCTGCGCTTTACCGCGACATCCCGGTGGTGGAGTATGCCCCGAAGCGCGTGAAGCAGAGCATCACCGGCAACGGCAACGCCACGAAGGAACAGGTGGCGGCCATGCTTGCAGCCATCCTCGGCACACAGGATCTTCCTGCAAGCACCGATGCAACGGATGCACTGGCCGTGGCCGTTTGCCATGCGCTGGCCAAGGGAACCAGCTCCGCCACCCCCAAGCGCGGCACATCACGCGGCACCAGCGATTGGGGCAGCTTTGTCCGCAACAATCCGGGGCGGGTGAAGAGGTGATGACCTCCTGACTTTCGATACGGTTGAAAAGCATTCAAGCCGCAGGGACTCTTGCGGAAGACCGCTGCGGGAGGAGCTTTTCCTGCGGAAGATTGCTGCGGCAGGAGGGTATGGCCTGCATGTCAGGTCCGCCTATGCCCGGCGGATCTGTTCCGCCAACGCAGCCAGTTCCTCCTGCGTCATTTTCACTTTCGGCTTGGAGAAATCCATGTCGAAGATGGAATCGATGGGGATCAGGTGGACATGCGCATGGGGAACTTCCAGGCCCACCACGCTTACGCCGATGCGGTCGCAGGGCACCACTGCCGCAATGCGCTTGGCCACGCCTTGTGCAAAGGGCATGATGCCGGCCAGTACCTCCGGCGGAAGGTCGAAGAACTTGTCCACTTCCAGCTTCGGGATCACCAGGCTATGGCCCCGGCGCACGGGGTTGATGTCCAGGAACGCCAGGTACCGGTCATCCTCGCCCACTTTGTGGCAAGGGATCTCACCATGAATGATCCGTGAAAAGATGCTGGCCATCACCGGGTGATGTCCAATACTTCAAACCGCGTGGTGCCGGCCGGGGTGGTGATCTCCGCCACATCGCCCACCTTCTTGCCCAAGAGTCCCTGGCCAATGGGCGAGTTCACGCTGATCTTCCCGCTCTTGATGTCCGCCTCGCTCTCCGCAACCAGTGTGAAGGCCCGTTCCAGTTTGCCGTCCACCTGCTTCACTTTCACCGTGCAGTGGATGTAGGCCTTGTCGGTGTCCATGTGGCCGGGATCGATCACGCGGGCGTTGGCAACCACTTCTTCCAGTTTCGCAATGCGCGCTTCCAGCAGGCCCTGGTCCTCCTTGGCCGCATGGTATTCCGCGTTCTCGCTCAGGTCGCCTTTGTCGCGCGCTTCGGCGATCTGGTGGCTGATGTGCGGCCGGTCCACGGTTTTCATGCGGTGCAGTTCTTCCTGCAGCTTGCGCAGCCCTTCTTCGGTATAGTAGGCAGTGGTGCTCATGCTCTTGTCCGCAAGCCATTTGCGGACCCTTTTGCTGTTCCTGTTCGGCTGAAATAGGGAAAAGGACCCCGGAAGGGTCCTTTTCCAAAGGTACGGACCTTTTGTGTTACAAGCTCAATCGCACACCGATGCTGTGCACCCCGTTGAACGGGTTGGTGGCACGGTAGGCGTAGTCTAAGGCGATGGCGCTCTTCTTCTCCTCCCCGAAGGGGAAATCAATGCTGATGCCCGCGCTGGGACCGGTGAACACCGTTTCCCGCAGGTCCTTGTCCCCCACGTTCTTCTCGTAGAGGTAGCCGCCGCGCACGTGGATCATCTTCTTGAAAGCATACTCTGCGCCAAGGATGAACTGGTCCTTGGTGAAGGAGTTGGAAGTGAACGTGCCGGCCACGGTCACCCTGTGCAGTTCGGAAATGTTGAAGTCATAGGCCGCTCCGATGTTCATCATGGAGGGCAGCTCAAAATCCGCCGAACGCTGCTCCAGCGTGAGCGTATGGTCACCGCCCGTGAGCAGGCCCTGCACAGCAAGACCGTCACCGCTGAAATGCATGGCGGGGCCGACGTTCTTCAGCGCAATGCCGAAGTGGATGTTTTCCGTGGGCCCGGTTACGTACTGGATGCCGGCATCAAAGCAAACACCCGAAGTGCGCACGTTGGCAATGGATTCCGAGACCACCCGCACGAGCATGCCCCCGAAGATGCTGTTGGAGAATGCCTTGGAATAGGCCAGGCCGATGTTCGATTGCGTGGGGCTGAAGGTGCCAAGCCCCCCTTCGGGCTGGTCCGCAGTGGTTACCGGCAGGTCGCCGAAGGAGAAGGTGGTGGCCGTGATGCCCAGCACCCCGCTTTCGCCGAGCTTTTGCCCGAATCCCACCGCGTTCACCTTTACCCCGCTTCCTTCCAGCCATCGCGTGCTGGTAAAGAGCAGTTCGGTCTTGCGCACGTGTGCCAGGCCTGCCACGTTGCCGAACATGGCTTCCGCGCCTTGCAGCGAGGAGGAGTTGGCCAGGGACCAGCCATTGCTGCGTGCCCACGGGTTCACCAGCAACTGCGTGGCACCTGCGGAACCGGCCCTGTTGGGGTTGCCTGCCATGGCCGCCCCGGCGAGCAGTGCTGCACCGGCCGCCGCCGTCAATCTTGCACCGATAATGTTCATCCTCATGCTTTTCAACATTGTATCCGTCAGGATGGCTTAGAAGTTCTGCAGGTCCACCGGGCGCATCACCCCGAACCACTTGATGACCTTTTCACCGAGACCCGGAGCATCAATGTGGCACAGGTAAGTGCCGCCCGAAATGGGCACGTTGTAGTTGTTCTTCAGGTCCCAGTCCAAGTAAGTGAGCTCATTGTCCTTCTTGAACTTGCGCACCAGCGTGCCGCTCACGGTGTAGATGCTGATGGTGCAGGTCTTGGGCAGGTTGATGAACTTCACCCGGTTGTCCAACCTGGTGGTTTCATAGCCGCTGTAGGCATAGTACGGATTGGGCACCACCCCGATCAGGTCCAGGCCGCTCTTGCCCACATCGGTCACATCGGTGGTGGCAACGGACTCACCCGTATTGAACGCATACAAGGGCAAGCCTCCATTGCGGTTCACCGGGATGCTGGGGGTGTAACCGGCAAACGGGTCGGCATAGATGGTGTAAGGCTTGCTTACGTCCATGCGCATGCGCACCTCGGAAGGCACCAGGCCCTCCTGCGGGGTCTTCATGGACATGCCCGGTTTCATCAATCCGGACCCTACCCATGCCACGGAGCGGAACACCTTGGACACGCCTGCGGCCGAGGACAAGTTGGTGCGGATGAACGCTCCCGCATCATATTGGGGCATGGCCCCTGCACCGCCATTGTTCAGGCGCTGGCGGTTCAGGCAAACGTAGATCCAGTGCTGTCCGCCAAATATCGCCTGGCCATCCGTGTTCATCAAGACATCCGAGGGGTTCCACAGCATGTCCCGCCCGGCATTGCCGCCCAGGAAGCTGTTCTCGCCGAAGAACATGTTCAAGCGCTCACCGGTTTCCAGGTCCACCGCATAGCCGGGGAACCAGCTCATGCTCATCGGGTCGGTCAACGTAGCCTCCGCCTCGTTGCAGCCGGGACTGCCCGTGGGAATACCGTTCTTGTCAACGCTGGGCACCGGGCGCAGCGACAGTTTGGCCACGTTGGCAGGCACCGTAAAGTCCGGTGTGGCGCTTTCCTCCACCACCACGCAACGGGTCCACTTGCTCTTGTCCGGGGTGAACACTACTTGGATGCTCGGCAATTCCTTGATGGTGATCTGGCCGCGCGTACCAGCAACGATGCCGGTGCCGCATGGCTGTTGGTCCGCATTGCCGCATACCGCCCATGGAGCCCATGTGCCGCCCAATACGTGTTCGTATTGCTGTTCATCGTCAATCCCGGGCATGTCCTTGTATACCAAGGCATCATCCACCGCAGTACCGGAACGGATCCAGTTCTGCATGGTCTCCCCTTCCGCATCAGGGATGCCCCTGTACCATCCACCATCGGAGGGCTCCATGACACTGCCCAGGAAGTTGGTGTAATCCTGCAGCGTACCGCCCGTCAAGATCCGGTAAGCTGTTTGCGTCATGGTCACCGAAATGCCCCACTGTGGGATCAAGCGCTCATTCTGGATGGAGAGCACCGTGTTTGAGCGTATTGTGTCGTCCGCTGTGGGATTGTCCGTGAGATGCACGAGCATCCAACTTGCATCATTCAGCTTGTCATAGCTGCTGAAACCGGCCGTGGAGGCCACCGGGCTCGGCCATTCGGTGGTGTCCTTTACCCAAAGTTCGAAATCGCCGGCAGGCACCTTCAACGGGTCCACCACCTTGATGTTCACAGGACCCTTGCCCTTCTCATATACGAGTTGGTCAATGTGCGTGCCAACGGGGGCTGCCACGATCTGGTCCAAGGTGGTCTTGTCCAAGGCGATCTTCAGGCCACCGTTGCCCTGGCCTTCAATGCGGGTCAACTTGAACCCATCACCATACTCGGCATTGAGCACGGTACCACCGTTCTCCACGCTGGTCTTGTGCGGTATGCCGGCATACACCCGGATGGCCCCGGCAGGTGCCTTACGACCTGCCAAGTAGGGATAGGGTTGGCCAGTGTGGGTTACCGGGTTGTAGTTCTCATAGTTATTGTAGCCATACGCAATGGCCATGTAGTAGTAGGTCTGGAAGTTCTTCAACTGAGGGTCCAGCGTGGAGAACTTGTCCGTGAGGATCCGGAAGGAGTGCACCACTCCGGTATCGTTGCCTGCCACCATCTGGGTGGCGATCGGCTGGCCCACCACGGGGTCCTGGATCCAGTTGACAAGTTGGGTGACCCCGTCGTGGATGTCCACCTGGGCCACTAAGCGTGCCTTGTTCTGGTCCAGCAATTGGTCCGGCGAAACCGTGCTATTGGCCACCTGGAAGATCTGGTACCCTTGGAAATGATATTGCCGGTTGGCGGCCGTTTCCGGGATGGTGGGATCCACCTCGTGGTAGGCTTCGTTATAGTTGTTGCTGCCCAACGGGTTGGTGATGTAAAGGATCAACTCCTTGTCCAGCTCCTGGATGGTAACGTCCGGAGCATCCGGACCGTTGAGGATCCGGAAGCAGTTGTCGAACAAGGACTGCGCCTTGTCGTCCGCCTTGCGCATCAGGTCCACGCTGGCTTGCACCCCACCGCCGGTGGCCCGGGCAAATACAACGCCCACGGTAATGTTGTTATAGGCACCCGGTTCCAGGGTAAAGGGGCCTGCGCTTTGGATAAAGCGGCGGTCCGCCGGTGCGTTGCCGGCGGTAACCTCGTCCCAATTGGGTTGCGGAATGCAGTTGGTGCCCCAGCCCAAGGTATCTGAAGTGCCCGGGAACATGTAGTATGCACGGGTCCCGCCACTGGCGGTGCTGTAGCCGCTTCCACCGTAGGTCATCGGTGTGTTGTCACCCCAAATGGCCTTCAAGTAGCCGTAGTACTGGCCGGCATTGTCCGGGTCGCCTTGTGCACCTTGTGCGTTGTTGTGGTACACGAAGGCGCGCATGCCGTAGCGCTCATTGTCCGGCACGCTGTCCCCATAGCCGATGCCAATGCCCTTGTACGGTATGCCCAACTGGGTTCGTACGGAATCGCAATTGGTGGAAAGCGGATTGTCCATCCCGTCATAATCCTGGTAGGGGCCTTCAAAGAAGTCCACGCCGATGGCCGGTGGCGGCGGAATCGGTCCGCCATAGCCCAAGTGGCCGTTGGCATCCTCATCCACGGCATCACCGTTATATCCATAGCCCAAACCGCGCTGCACGTCACATCCCACGTAATCGTCGTTCGCGCCGCCAAGGTCCACGTCCACCCATTGGCCAAAATAGGTCTGGGTAAGTGTCTGCGTGCCCTGGTTGATCAGCACGTAGTTGTAGAAGCTCATGTTGTTCACCTCGTCGTTGGTGGCGAACTCAAAGGCTTGCGCGCGGATCTCCATGCCGATGGGCAACCCGCCGGATTCGGTGTGGGTGTTGCCCTTGTCGTTGAACACCCACCAGATGTTTTGGTCGCCGAACAGCGGCACCAGGTCTTCGCGGCGCTTGGATTTGCAATCGATCACCGCCTTGAGGTCGTAACCGGGATAGTCCCCGTCGTTCGGATCGTAGATGTCGTCGCCGTTGTTGTCGTAAAACGGGGCCAAATGGTAATCCTGGCCCTTGGTCACATCTCCATGCGCCGGCCAATCGTAGAAATAGCTCGGAATCACGTATCCCGGAAAATTGATCGAGGCATCGCACTGGGGATCGGCAAGGCAGGTGAAGTAAGCCGCCTGCTTTTCAGCATCCACGCGCATGGTTTTCCAAGTCCTGTCATAAGCGGTGCACACCGTTCCATCAATGGACGCATCCCCGGTATGGGTTACGGTATCATACGCCGTCAACGGACCGGGCCAGTAGTCATTTCCTTCTTGGCGAAAACGCACTGCTGCCAACTTAAGGATGTTGTCCGGTGAAAGGCCGCCCATCCACAGTGCACCTGCAAACAAGGCATTCGGGCCCGCATTGATGGAGGTGCCCGGAGGCGTTTTGGGCACCTCGTAGGCCGGGCCGCCCCCGGCGCCGCGGTCCTGCCACATGTTGCCACCGGTTTCAATCCGTGCACGCACGTTGTTCAGGTCCAGCTCATTGAATGCGGTAGCCGGTGCGCAGGCAGCAGCCCTGCCTCCTCCTGCATCGCCGGAAGAGGCGCTTCGGGGATGTCCGGGCCTTTCACGCGCCACCAGCGCCAAGCTGGCGAGCGCCGCGAAGGAAAGGGAGGTGAGGCGGAAGGTGTTCATGATCGTGTGGCCTTTCATGTGGATCAGAAGTCGAAGCGTGCGCCCAAGCGGATGGTGCGCGGGGCGCCGTAGTTGTATGGGGTATTCACTTTCAGGGCGTACATGTCCCGGTAGCTCTGCGGATCGTTCTTGGAAGCGATGTAACTGGCGTACTGGGAGGAGGCCAGGAAGCCATCGTCATTGGGTGAACCCGTGGCGCGGTACACACCGGTGATCATTTCCGTGTTGAACACATTGCTCACCAGGAGGTAAACGTTCAGGTTGGTCTTTTTGGCCTTGTCAGCCTTGTCCTTGCCGAAGGTGAGCGGGATGTCGCGGTCCACCACCAGGTCCGTGTTGAACTGCCACGGCAGGTTGGCGCCGTTCAGCGTTCCTTCCAGGAAGTAGGTGCCTGAACCTTCCCCTTCATTGTAAATGTTGGAGGACCGGCTATATGGAGTGCCGCTGCCGAGGTCGGCCACGATGTTGATGCCGGTGCGTTCGAAGATCTTCTTTCCGAACAGGATGGGGCCGTTGTAATCGGCACCCTCACCGTAACGGAAGTCCACCGTGCCTTGGAACCGGTGGCGCTGGTCAAAGCTGAGTGGGAACACCGTGCGCAGATTGGGCTGGCCGGCATTGATCAGCGAGAGCGTGGTGTTCGGGTCTGAACCGGTACCCTTGGCAAATTGCAGGGTGTAGCTGGCGCGCAACCAAACATTCTTGGTGCGGCGCAGGTCGTACGTGGTGGTAAAGCCGATCACGTTCCCGAAGTCGATGTTGTCATAGGTGCGGTAGCTCACCGGCCAGGCTTGCGCCACGTTGCGCACCTGGATCTGGTCGCGCAGTTCGCGGTAGTAGGCGGAGAGCTTCAAGGAAGAGGACTTGCTCAACACCTGCTGGAAGCCCAGCTCATAGTCGATGGTCTTGGTGGGCTTCAGGTTCGGGTTGTTCAGGATGCTGTTGGTGTTCTCGATGTAAGCATAACCCAACAGGTCCAACCGGCTGTAATTGGTGGGGCGCTGGGTTAGGATGTCGTAGTGGGCGAAGAACACCGCTTGGTCACTGATCGGGAACGAGAAGGCGATCCGGGGCATCACATTGATCTTGGGATCGTACACCTCAAACGCCTCCTGCCTGAGCTTGGAGCCGGAAAGGCTTCCTGAAGGGTCGTTCTTGTAGTCGATCAAATAAGGTTGGATACCTTCCGACTGGCGCAGGATGGCGGGGTCCGTTACCGGGCTGCCTTCGGCATTGTACCATTGGTCGCCGTCGCGGTAACCCACAATGGCGGTGGGGTCCTTGCTGTCGTTCACATACACCACGTAGTCATTACCGATGTTTCCCGGACGGGGGTTGTTGGCGTTGTACAATGCCTGCACTTGGGCATCCCCAGCCTTGTACGCCGGGCGCCAGAGGTAAGGGTCCTTCAGCACGTTCTGGGCCGCATCATAGCGGTCCACGCGGATGCCCACGTTGAAGATGATGTCGTCAAACGCAAACTTGTCCATGGCATAACCTGCCACATAGTTGGGCTGGAACGGGGCTTGGAGGCGAGAGTACACGGTGTCATTCCCCAACCTGGTGCTGGCGTTGAAGAAGTCATCGAAGGTTGGCTTGCTCTTGAGCTTGTTGCCTTGGTAATCGTAACCGTAGTAGCTGTTGATCAGCCCGCCCAAGCCGTTTTGGATCAGCTCATCCGGGGAGAACATGCCCAGCGAGAACGTGGAGGGATCCAACGCATCCACGTCGATGAAATCCGTGCCACGGGGATCCAGGCCCAATGCCTGCCGCAGGTTATAGTCAAAGACGGATTGATCATTGCCCACCAAGCGCGGGTAACTGGTGTAGATGATGCCGCCCGGGCCTTCAAACATGGTGGAATCGGCGCGGTTGAGCTCACGCAGGTGGAAATTGGTGAGTGCCCTGGCCCTGCCCCACAGGCCTACCGGGGCCAATTGGTAAGAACGGTTCGTGAGCTGCTCGTACTCCATGCCGATGCTCACTGCATGCTTGCCAATGTCCGCAGCACCGGTGGCGGACACCCGGATCTGGTCTGATTGGTACTTGGACCAGCGGTTGCTCAGCACGCCTTCATTGTTCCACAGCCCATACACGCTATTGGGGAGCTGGCCATTGAGCAGGCCGCCGTTCTGTTGCACGTTCAGGAAGTTCTGGTAATACACGTTTCCTTCACCAAAAAGGCCGAAGAATTGCGTGGGGAATGCCGCAGCATCAGGATTGAGGTCCGAAGGGGTGAAGTGCACCTGGGTGTCCATGAAACCGGTCTGCTTGCCGGTGAGCGGATTGTAGGTGGGGATCCGGTCCGTGGTGTACTTGCCCAAGTAGCCGTAGTCGAACAGGTTGTCCCCATGGTCCGGGCTTTCACTGTTCTGCTGGTAGCGGGAATAGTCCAACTGCACGCTGTAGTAAGCGTTCTTGATGCCGCCCTTCTCTTCCTGGCCGGTTACCTCTTCCTTGCTGTTGAAGCGCTGGGTAAATCTCAGGAATGTACGCCACGTGGTATTGTGGTACTCGGTGTTGTTTCCGGCGTTGAGCAGGGAGTTGTTGCGGTTGAAATCCTGCAAACTGCTCAGGTCCATGGAGCCACCAACGGAAAGGTTGATGGTGGGGGTGGTGGCAATATCGATCTTGGCTGATGCCAATGCCCCTTTACGGCGTGCGTTCTGGCGTGTGTCAAGGTGTTCAATGTCGTCGGCACGGAGGTAGTCCGTATTGTAGCGTGCCACTTGGCTGCCGGCCACGTTGATCACCCGGTAGGGAGTGGACAGCAACTGGTCGCGAACACCCGGCTTCACGCGAAGGTCGCCGCCCCACAGCGGTCCGGGATCCACCACGTCACTGAGCTGGCCGCTGAGGAAGAAGCCCAGCAGGGGCTTGTCCTTGTGGCCCAGGCTGTCCTTCCTGAAGAAGAGCGGCCCGGAAAGGCTGATCTCCAATTGGTTGAAGGCATACTTGTCCAGGCCGGTGATGTCGGTAATGTCCGGGCCCGTTTTGAAACCTGAGGTCAGGTACTCCACACCGCCGAAGAATGTACGGCTGGGGCCGCGGGTCGTGATATTGATCAAGCCGCCGGTTACGTCGCCGTAGCTGGCCGGCACCCCACCGGTGATCACCTGCACCTCTTCAATGGCGCTCTTGGGCAGGCCAATGCCTGCACCCGCCGGGACCTTTACGCCATCAATATAGTAATAGGTGTTGTCCGAACGAGCGCCCCGGATGCTGACACCCCCGCCTGTACCTGCCGTACTGGCACCTGCCACGGTGGTTGCGATGGAGGTGGCCGAACGCGCCGGCATCTTGGCGATCTGGTCCCGTGTAACGGTTTGCCCCGTGGCCCCGCCGTCCTTGTCGATCAAGGGCACCTTGTAGCGCACCACTTCCACCTTCTCCAGTTCCACACCGCTGTTGAGGGTAAAATCCTGGAAGGTGATCTTGTTGCTGTTCACGATCACCCCGGTGATCTTCATGGGCTGGTAGCCGATGATGCTGACCGTAACATCATAGCTGCCCGGTTCAATGGGGCTGATCTTGTAGTTGCCGTCAAAGTCGGACTGGCCGCCGGCCACACGCGACCCTTGGTTCTCCACCACAATGGAGGCAAAGGGTACCGGTTCAGATGATTTTTTGTCCTTGATGGTGCCCTGCAAGGTACCTGAACCTACTTGGGCATTGAGGGTGAGCGCGCTGCAAAGGATGGCAACTGCGGCCGAGCATAGTTTTCCCAGCATCAACGGAAGGGGGTTACGTTCAGATTGAATGGACAACGAGGGGGCGTAAAGATAGAAAAGTCCCCGAACGCGCAAACTGTCGCAATCCGTTGATGGGCGCGGGTTAGCGCACATGGGCCATTTTTCACCGGTGTTGGAACGAGGGGTCATCACAAGGAATCAGGATCCGAAACCGATGCCAAGGTATTCCCCTCTGCGGAGGAATGCACCATTTCCCCGAACCTGAAAAAGCACCGCATATACAGGTCAGAAGGCCGTTTGCACCATCCTGCCTGCCCGCAGGTCCTTGGCATGCGCATGGAGCGCACTGTCCCCCTTCCCCTGTGCCCCATCTAATGTTTGGAACCGAACAACCTCCGCAGGAACGGGTCACGGTGCCCGTTGTTCCCTTGGTTGTCGGCACGGCGCTTGTGGCGCTTCATGCGCTTGCGGGTAGCCTTGTCCTGGT
>JAFDZG010000048.1 GCA_018267065.1 Bacteroidota bacterium | reverse complement strand
CTGCTGTTCACGCACTGGGACAGCCGCCCGTTCGCCGACCAGGATTCCGTGCGCCGCAATGACCCGATCGATGGGGCCAACGATGCCGGAAGCGGAACAGGCGTATTGTTGGAGATCGCGCGTTTGCTGGCCTCACACCCGCCGCAAGTGGGCGTTGACCTGTTCTTCAACGACGTGGAGGACATGGGCGAACCGGAAGGCGCCATGGGGGGCGAGCAACAATCCACGGTGGATACCTGGTGCTTGGGCACGCAGTACTGGACCAAGAACCCGCACGTGCCCGGCTACAAGGCCCGCTTCGGGATCCTGCTGGACATGGTGGGCAGCAAGGATGCCGTATTCCCCAAGGAAGGCTACAGCATGCGCTATGCCGCCGGCATTGTGAACAAGGTATGGAAAGCCGCTGCCGAGGCTGGCCATGGCGACCGCTTCCTCAGTGAGACCCGGAACTTCGTGGGCGTGGACGACCATGTTTTCGTCAACGAGAACATGAACATCCCCAGCATTGACATCATCGCCTACAACCCTGTTACAGGCGGTTTCCCTTCCACGTGGCACACGCACGCGGACAACCTGGCGAACATTGACAAGGAGAGCCTGCAGGCCGTGGGGGCCACGGTGGCACAGGTGGTTTGGACGGAGCGATAGCAATTCGCCAATGCATCAATTTGCCAATTGATCAATTGGCAAATTGGCGAATTGCTCCTACCAGCCGAAGCCGTAAGCCAGCCCCAAGGTGAGGGCAAGCGGGCTTGTTTCGGCATACTTCACGGCCTGTTTGGCAAACTCCCCGGAAAGCAGGTGCTTGCCCCCGCCGATCTGATAGCCCATGGCGCAGTACAGGTCCATGAAGCCGGCATCAGTGGCGCCACGCACCCCGAAGCGGATCCCGAGCGGCACCAGCATTTTGGAAACCGGCCTGGGCGCCGGCACGGAAATCGGGTTGCCGTAAGTGTCCACGTTTACATAGCCGTCCGAGGTCCATTTCTGTTTCAAGAACCTCAGGCCAATAAACGTGCCGATGTACCCGTGCGTACCGTCATCATCACCAAGCGCGTACTCGGTGTGGTAGTTGAGGCTGAGCATGGAAGGCTTCATGGTATAACCGATGCTATTCCCGGATAATTCGAGATAGACGTACTCCGGGCCAGCCTTCAATGCATGTGACACATCAAAGGTCACATCCAATCCGGCGGTGAGCTTGTCGTTGAAGGAGCGGTCCATTCCGAAGCCCACGCAATAATTCCCGAACGCCGGCTTGCGGTACACCTTCTGGCCTTCCCCGAGAATAAGGCGGATGGCCGTGCTTTGCGCTACGGCAGCCCCGGCCAACAGCAACGATACGCCCATGGCAAACAGCCTTCCCATCACTTTGAAAATTCAATGTTCAACATTTCCAGCGCCGTGGAGATGGGCACGCCAAAGCCGATACCCTCCACGCCGGCAGCCTTGATCTTCAACGTGGCCACGCCCACCACCTTTCCGTCGTTGGTGATCAACGGCCCGCCGCTGTTGCCCGGGTTGATGCTCACGTCCGTTTGAAGGTACTTGTGCCCATCCAGTTCGCGCTTGCCGCTCATGATGCCGCGCGTCACGGTCTGCCCGAGCTTTTCGTCCAACGGCGTGCCGATGGCGTAGAGTTCCTGGCCGAGTTGGACATCATTGTCATTGCCCACTGTCAAGGCAGGCAGGTCGTTCCCGGGCACTTTGATCAGCGCCACGTCGAAATCGCGGTTCACCTTCACCACCTGGCCATCGAGTGAGAACCCTTGCTCAAAACGCACTTTGGCGGTGGCGCTGGTGCCCACCACATGGGCATTGGTGATGATGTACCCGTCCGAGGTGATCAGGAAGCCGCTTCCATGGCCGTCCTTCATCTCCACGGTCACCACGCCCTTCACCAGTGCGGGGATCATCGCGTTCCGATCGGCAAAGGGGATCGGTGCAGGCGTGGTCAACTTGATAAGTTCGCCCTTTGACCGCAGCAGTCCCGTAGCGCGCACACCGGCAATTCGCTCGTAAAGACTGTCCTGGTCCATCAACTGCCGCGCCGCATCTTTCAAGGCATCTGAAAATGCGTCGCGTGCGTATCCTCCGTACACCGGCCAGTCCGTGGCCTTGTTCACGGTGAATAGAAGGCTGTCCTTGACAATGCCACTGTAGAACCGCCAGTCCATTTCCACGTGCACGTTGCCGAATGCCCGACGGTGTTTCTCCGTGAGCTGCATGTCCAGCGCCTTGATCATTGGCCTCAGCACCAACTTGGCACGTTGCACGGCCTCATCGCCCGCTTTCGTGCCCAGCCGCACACCATGTGCATCCACATAGGTGTTGGCCATGCCCTGCATGATCACTGAAGTCGCATTATCCGGATAGCGCAGGTCACCCAGTTCCTTGCTGCTGCCGGTGAGTTGGTGACCGCTGACCTTGCCCAACCCGGCAGTTGGCGCCAAACCATTCTCCAAGGTGGCCACCGGGACGTCCAATACTTGGCGGTCCGCAGGCAATGCCTTGTACATGTTCACCTTCAATACCGGCATGGGAAAGGTGTACAGTGCTTTGCTGTGCGCGTCCGCGATGTACGGGATCCCCAGCAGCATGGCATCCGCCAGCAGCACTGCGTCCTTGCGGCCGGGCTGCATTTCAATGGAAACCGGCTGCCGGCCCTCCTTGCGCAATTCCAAGGTGAACTTCTCGCCCAGCGCCTTGTCGTAGGCAAGCGCAAAGGGGGTGGTGCCCGATTGCGCCCCGTTTATATAGACCGCAGCACCGGCAGGTTCACTGGTGATGGAAAGGTCCTGCTTGCCTTTGTTGAGCAGGGAAGCGCAACTTGACAAGGCCAAGGGAATAACGGCAAACATGAATGCATTGATGCTCGGGTAGCGCATACGTGTTCAGGGTGAAAAATGGCGGGCAATGTAGACACCCCATCCGAGAACGGCATGTGCGATGGTCCTGGATGCGCCGGAGGGCCACACACGCAGGGGAACGGCAGCCTCCCTGAAGAGGCATCCCGATGAGCCACCCATCCTTCCGGGAAGGCATCAAGCAAAGAATGCCTCCCAGTCAATCCTTGACTTCCCGGCCATCAATGAGTTTGCCTGCACATTCGCGCTATACCTAGGCAAGCATTGGCCGACACCTCCCCGTGAGGCCTGTTGATGATCACCGGGCCGGCCATCGCCGATGCCCCAACCGGTGATGGTAATGCATGCTGAGCCGCAATGCCCTGTTCTTCCCACCTTTGCCGAATGGCAGACACCCGTGCATTGTGCAACAGGATGTACGGGCGCAACACGTTGACAAAACGACCAGGCACGACCACTGTTATATTTACAGGCTGAAGATCACACCTAACCATTACGATCATGATGAACAAGTATTTGTTGCCAGGCCTGCTCATCTGTTATTCCCTGATGGCACAAGCACAGGATACGGGCCACCACGAACCCTGCCTGACCGATGCTCTCATGGATCGCTATGTGGCAGAGCATGGCCCTTGGGGAGAAATACACACAGCTCCGGGCAACCCTGCACGCGGCGGCGGGCAAGTAGTGATACCCGTGGTTGTGCACGTAGTGTGGAATCAATCCTACTTGAACACTCCCGATGGCGTGATCAACTACGTCTTCAACCTCCTGGACCAGGACTTCAACATGGAAAACACCAACGGCGCGGACGTCCGGGCTGCTTTCCAACCGGTCCGGGGCAATCCGGACATCCGGTTCTGCTTGGCCACCGTAGATCCCAGTGGTGCACCAACAACGGGGATCACCCACACATACACCACAGCGAGCTGGTTCAACCCCTCCACGCAGGCCGATGCCATGAAGATGCCGCCGCTTGGGGTAAGCGCATGGGACCCGACCCGTTACGTGAACATTTGGGTATGCGACATCAACGGAACGACGTTTGCCGGAAATGCCGGATACAGCTACCTGCCGGTGGGCACCATACCCGGGTCGTGGCGAGATGGCATTGTCATCGATGCCCTGACGGGCTTTGCGCCGGATGATCGTTCATTCACTCATGAGATGGGGCACTATCTTGGCCTGAAGCACCCATTTGATGGCAATGCCTGCTCACCCGGGGATGGGTTCAGCGACACGCCGCCCACCAACTCGGCTACCTTCTCCTGTTCAAATACTTCCCTGATCAAGTGCGGAACGCTGACGCAATATGAAAACTTCATGGACTACGCCGGATGCGGGGCCATGTTCACCTTGCAGCAATCCGCCTATATGAACAGCGTGCTCAACGGTGTGCGTTCCAGCCTGCTCTCGGCCCCCCCGGCTTGCTCACTTGTCGGGATAAGCGAAAATGAACCCGATGTCCTGCGGGTCTTCCCCAATCCGACCACAGGTCAAGTAACTGTAACGCGCCCCACGGGGAGCTTGGCGTCATTGCGCGTTGTAGACAGTGTCGGCCGCACGGTGCATGCGGAACAGTTGAGCGCTGCCACCGCAACGATCAATGTCGGGGAACTAGCCAGCGGCTATTATTCCCTTATTGTTGAGCAAGCCTCCCGGACCACGTCCAAGCCGCTGATGGTCATACATTGAAGGGGGTATTGCACCTCCTGCATGCCTGACCGGAGACAGGCATGCCGTGGGACCCCATAGCGTTGGAATCAGCCCGCGGCAAGCCGTTGCCTCTTGCGGGTGCGTATAGCACCCGGCCACCGTAGGCATATGCTGAATAACTTGCACGCATGTCCGCACAGACCAAACGTTGGCGCCTGAAGGCACCGGTGGACCCCGCCATTGTGGAGCAGCTTACGCATGACCGCTGCTCGGCGGCATTGGCCACTTTGCTCGCCCAGCGGGGCGTGCGCTCGCCGGAAGATGCCCGTGCATTCTACCGGCCTTCCCTGCACCACCTGCACGACCCGTTCCTGATGAAGGACATGGACCGTGCGGTGGAGCGCATCGGGCAGGCCTTGGGCGATAAGGAACCCATCATGGTGTACGGCGACTACGATGTGGACGGCACCACCTCCGTGGCGCTGGTGTACAGTGTGCTCTCGCGTTTCACCGGAGACCTGATGCACTACGTTCCGGACCGCTACTCCGAAGGCTATGGAGTGTCCACGCTGGGCATTGACCGCGCAGCGGAACGCGGGGTGAAGCTCATCATCGCGCTGGACTGCGGCGTGAAGGCCGTGGACAAGGTTGCTTACGCCAAGGAAAAGGGCATCGACTTCATCATTTGCGACCACCATTTGCCGGGCGAACAACTCCCCGATGCCGTTGCCGTGCTGGACCCCAAGCGCGCAGACTGCCCATACCCATACAAGGAACTGAGCGGCTGCGGCATCGGTTTCAAGCTGATGCAGGCATTTGCACAGCACAACGACATTGCCTTCAAGGACCTGGAGGAATTACTGGACCTGGTGGCCATCAGCATCGGCTGCGACATTGTTCCGCTTGACGGAGAGAACCGGACGCTGGCCCACTTCGGATTGAGGCAGTTGAACAACGGCAAAAAGCGGCATGGGATACAGGCCTTGCTCGACCTTTCCAACATCAGGAAACCACTCACCGTCATGGACCTGGTCTTTGTGTTGGGGCCGCGCATCAATGCCGCCGGACGCATCGAACACGGGCAGCAAGCCGTGGAACTGCTGCTTGCCAAAACCGGCGAAGAGGCCGCGAACATCGCCAAGCGCGTGGACAGCAACAATGCAACGCGCCAAGGCCTGGACAAGGCGATCACGTCGGAAGCATTAGGGATGTTTGAAACGGATGCTTTCTTGAAGGATTCCTGGAGTTCGGTGGTGTTCAATCCCAAATGGCACAAGGGCGTGGTGGGCATCGTGGCCTCGCGCCTCATCGAGCAGCACTACCGGCCCACCATCGTGCTCACGGAAAGCAACGGCAAAGTGGCCGGCAGCGCGCGCAGCGTGAAAGGCTTCAACGTGTACGAGGCCATCGCCTCCTGCGCGGAGCTGCTGGAGCAGTACGGCGGGCACATGTATGCGGCGGGCCTCACGATGCCGCCGGAGAACGTGCCCGCCTTCCGCAAGCAGTTCGAGGCCGTGGTACGCGAAACACTTACCCCTGAGCTGCGGGTGCCTGAAGAGGAAGTGGACCTGGAGATCAGTCTGGCGGACATCCGCTCACCATTCGTACACGGCATTGAGGCGATGGCTCCCTTTGGCCCGGCAAACATGAAACCGGTTTTCCTGACGCGCGGCGTGGTGGCCCGGGACCCGCGCACCATCGGTAATGCAGGAGACCATTTGAAATTCAGGGTCGCGGATCCGCGCCATCCGAAAGTTGAACTGGAGGCCATCGCCTTCCGGCAAGGAGATAAGCTGGAACTGTTGCGCACCGGTGAACCCTTCAGCTTGCTGTACTGCATCGAGGAGAACCATTTCAACGGGCAGATCACCCTGCAATTGAACGTGAAGGACATCAAGGCGGGTGTGGCGGTCGTGCGGGAAAAAAATACTTCCGCGGAACGGGAAACAGCATCTGCCCAATGAGCGGATCCCTGCCTGCCGTGCACGATGATGAGCACTGGATGCGCCACGCACTGCGCGAGGCCGAACAGGCTTTCGCAGCGGACGAGGTGCCCATCGGCGCGGTGATCGTGGCCGGTGACCGGATCATTGCCCGGGGCCACAACCTCACCGAGCGCCTCAACGACGTGACCGCGCATGCGGAGATGCAGGCCATCACCGCCGCGGAGGAATTCCTCGGAGGCAAGTACCTGCAAGATTGCACGCTTTACGTAACGGTGGAACCTTGCGTGATGTGCGCCGGTGCATTGAATTGGAGCCATATCGGCCGCATCGTTTTTGGTGCCTTTGATGAAAAAGCAGGCTACCGCCGGGTGGGCGGCATGCTGCTGCACCCCAAGACGCAGGTTACAGGTGGCGTGCTGGAACCTCCATGCGCCGACCTGATGAAGGCATTCTTCAGGAAGAAGCGGACGTTGGGGAGGGGAAGTGCATAGCGGATAGGGCGTGGTTAGAAGAGCATAGTTCGTGGCACGGCGACTGGGGCTGTAGTTGCTTTTCCCTACGAACCATGATCCACGTCCTATCCCCCCGCGACCAAATACCTCCGGCTCAGGCTGCGCAAGGGCACCCACGCCGCCAAGGTGCCGATGGCCATCACGGCGACGAAGATCATCACCAGGTCGGTCCACATCACTTGCACGGGATAGGCGTCCACCACGGAATCCTGAAGCGATACGAAGCCCGTCCATTTCTGCAGGGCACAAAGGCCCAGCCCTGCCAACAAGCCGGCCACCGTGCCCACCACCACGATCAGCATGCCTTCCAGGAAGAACACCCGCCGAATGAATTGGTCCGTGCCGCCCATGCCGCTGAGCGTGCGCATGTCCTGGCGCTTCTCGATCATCATCAACGTGAGCGAGGCGATGATGTTGAAGGCACCGATGAGGCCAATGAAAGCGAGCACCACGAAGGTGAACCACTTCTCGTTGGCATTGGTGGTGTACATCAGCATGTTCTTCTGTTGGCGCGTTTTCACCGTGAACGCCTTGCCCGCAATGCCTTCCACCGCACGCTTCAACTTGTCGGGGTCACTGCCTGGCACCGCCTGGACCTCCAGCGCATTCACATCACT